>JAWXCH010000457.1:0-23026 GCA_034440595.1 Planctomycetota bacterium
AGCTGGTGTCGCTGTTGCAGGATGCCGTGCATGGTGGAGCTTCGATCGGTTTTCTCAGCCCGTTAGAGGTCGCGCGTGCTGAGGCCTACTGGGAGAGCGTGCTGAGCGAGGTCGAGCAGGGAATTCGGGTGTTGCTGGTTGCTCGTCAGGAAAACGAGCTACACGGCACAGGCATCCACGGCACAGTACAGCTAGCCCTGGCAACTAAACAGAATGCCACCCATCGCGCCGAAGTGCAAAAGCTATTCGTCCACTCCCAGCATCGTAAACGTGGCATCGGCGGGGCTCTATTGGACACAGTCGATCAAGAGGCCTTGCGGCACGGGCGGCACTTGCTGTTTCTGGATACTGAAACTGGCAGCCCGGCGGAGCGGCTCTATCGCAAACACGGGTACGTTGCCGCAGGCGAAATCCCCGAGTTTGCCCGTAGCCCAAGAGGCTATCTGCACAGCGTCTTGTTCATGTATCGGCTGTTGAATTGAGTGGCATGGGCATCCTGCCCAGGATCTTATGCGTGCCATTGGCTTTGCCGGTGCTTGGTACTAGTTTGCCAGTAACTCGGTCGTATGATTCAAAGCAAACCGTGATTCACACTGGCGGAGCCAGTGGCACACAGAGAGTGGCACACAGTTGATGCCTTACGCGTAATCCTGTCCAATCGGCTTGATGACAAGTTCTGGAATGTGCGCACGAGGCGGTAGCTGGCAGATCATCATCACCGCAGCCGCCACATCGTCTGGCTGAAGCATCCTTGCACGATGTTCATCGGTCACAGCACTGGGCCGCTGTTCAAGGATGGGGGTATCGACTTCACCCGGGTAGATTGTGCTGATGCGAATATTGTGCTGTGCTTCTTCCAGTCCAACTGCCGTGGATAGCGCCGTCAGGGCAAACTTGGAAGCACAATATGCGACACCGGCCATCTTGGCCGCGCGTTTGCCCGCAACCGAGGAAATATTGATGATCAGCCCCGCGCGTCGCTGGCGCATCTGTGGCAGCACTTCGTGAATGCAGTTGTAGGCAGCGGTGACGTTGATATCCATGATCTCGTCCCACTGCTCGGGCCGCATTTCGGCTATCGAACGATTCTTGATGTTTGTGCCCGCCGAATTGACCAGAATATCGATCTGGCCCAGCTCGCGATTGGCCCATTCAAAAAGCCGTTTTACACTGGCTCGATCCGCGGCGTTGCATTCGTGAGTGATCAATCGCGGTTCCAAAGCAAAACCGGCCGCGACTTCTTGCAATTTGGCCATGCGGCGACCGGCGATTGCCACGCGGCAACCGGACTTGGCCAGACTGATGGCAATGCTCCGCCCGATCCCTGTTCCGCCGCCTACGACTAATGCTGTTTGACCGCGCAGTGCCATATCATCCTCTTACTAGGTTCTCAGTCGAATGTAATGCTCGAATACTACGGTTCTAACGAAAACCAGGCTCGATTTGAAGCCGCTACTTCGCTGGAAACAAATCGTTCGGTATGGCGTTCTTCAGTTCGTCGGCATCTTGAAAGATCATCCACGACGCTTCCGGGAGCTTGTCAAAAGCGAGTTGATACCGCCGAAGTTCCGCAATAGCCGTCTGGCCTTTATCCGGTTTGGCCTTGAGTGCTGCTAGTGTCAAATCGTCGACGGCGCGAATGAAAACTCGCTCGATCTGCTTGGGATGCTTTCGCGCCAGACTACCAAAAATCTCTGGATCTTGCTCGCCAGAGTCACCAATCAGAACAAACTTCCGGGCGGGAAAATCGGCCAGAATCTTCTCAATCTTCTCGGTCTTAAAAACATTCTGCGAACCGAAAAATGCCAAAGCAGAGGAGTCTTTCAGCCGAAATTGCTTCATCTCCATGGGGCCGGCCGGGAACTTTTCCGCCGCCAGGAACTCGCTGATCGGTTCGTAAAGCTGCCAGGGACTGGCTGAAACATAGTGAAATCGCGCGCCCCGAGCGGACCAACCCTGATACCGCTCGGCCATTTTGGGAACCGCGCGTGCTTTACGGATGAAGGTGTTTTGCAGCAGCTCTTGGCGATCGGTCACCTGGCTGACTTTGACCGTGTCGTCGATGTCAGAGATTATGGACAGACCTTGCGGCTCGATGAGATGGATCTCTCCGGTGAACTTACGTAAATCGTTTTTCTTGGTGACGGCTTGATAACGGAGTACCGTGCCACTGTGCGGTGGATTGTTTTTGCCTGCTTCAACATCAGCGGCCGGCAGCGTCAGTACCTTCGAGAATTGGCCGTTGTCCTGAGACGGCCCGGCCTCATGCACCGATCCGAGTAGATCGATCGAGATCGCCTTCGACCCTTCGCAATCAGCGAAGAACATCGCCGCACGCTTGAGAAATGTTGGGTCTTTGACTTGCTTGTCACTCAGGTCCAGCACTTTCTGGAGAATTGTCAGAGTGAGACGCTGCTGCATGGAGCCAACCTCCTGTTCAAAAATGATCCCATGCACGTTGGCCTGCCAAGAAACAGAGCTACCTACTTTGGAAGCGGAAGTTGCAGGCGAACCCGGTTTTTCGCCTCGGTAGGCGTAAGTCGTATAGAAGACGACTTGCTCATCGCTCGAGATATCGGACGCTTTTGCCGCTGGCATCAACAACAGGACTGCCAAGATTGCCCACATCGATATCTCCCGATAATTGCTAGAGGTACATATAACGGCAATTGCGACGCTGACAATTCCGTAAGGTCTGTGGCTCTGCCAACCAGGATACAGGATCTATCGAAAGCCGGCTATCCGCTGCAATGCCGACTGCATGGCACGATCCTAGGTAATTGATCCGCTTGGTGTTAGAATAAACATAGCGGTGCTACGTTCTCGCAAGAAGATACGCCAAGCGTACCCGGTTGTCTATTCTGTCAATTATGCAAACCTGAGGTTCTATGAATCTTTTGGTGGTTGAAGACGATGCCGTGATCGGCAAATCGCTGCAAAAAGGTCTGACCGAAGCGCAGCACAGTTGCGTTTGGGTCAAAGATGGCGAACGAGGCCTCGAAGAGGCCGAAAGCCATCAGTACGACGCAATCGTTCTGGACTTGATGTTGCCTGGCATGACAGGTCTGGAGTTGCTTAAGGCGCTCCGCGAGCAAGGGGCGCGGACGCCGGTCATTGTGCTGACAGCACTAGGCTCCATCGAAGATCGGGTCAGCGGTCTGAATTACGGCGCGGACGACTATCTGGTCAAACCGTTTGCGCTGGCCGAATTGCTCGCGCGACTCGACGCGGTTCGTCGGCGCTCGCAGGATCGGCCGGCAGCGGCGCTGACAGTCGGCGACTTGACTCTGGACCTCAGCACACGGCGCGTGAAGCGCGGGCAGCGCGAAGTCGAATTGACTCCAACCGAGTACAGTCTGTTGGAACTGTTGATGCGCTATGCTGGGCAGGTGGTGACTCGAAAGATGCTTTGCGAGCACCTCTGGGACATTGATTGGGAAGGGACCACCAACGTCATTGAAGTGCATGTCAATCGTCTTCGTCAGAAATTAGACAAGGGCCAAAAAGAGTCCACCATTCAAACTGTTCGTGGACGTGGGTATGCGCTTCGAGCAGTTTAAGAGCGTCTATCGCTCATTGCGATTTCGACTGACCATGTGGAATTCGGCCGTCGTTCTTTTGACGGCCGTTGCTGCCTTGTTTGCTCTACGCGAAGGGCTTCGCGTCACCCTGCTCCATGAAACCGATCAGCGTTTGAACGAGGACAGCAACGAAATCGCGCTAGCTATCCGCGAGCTTTATCCAGATATCCAGCTCATTCAGAAGGAACTGGAGCGCAAAGCTGAAGGGCACCGCGTGCACGGCTTCTTCGTTCGATTGATGGGGCCAGATGGAAACCAAATTTGGGCCACGTCAAAAGCACCTCCCCTGCCTGGCGGCAAAGGTAGCATCACCGATGACAACACCTTGGTTACCGTCGGTGACAATCGAATTACACATCGAACCATCCGTTTGGCAGACGGAACCGTCTTTCGAGTGCGAATCGGAACATCGTTGCGGTTTATCGAAGATGAAGTCGGGAGACTGACCGGCATCATTGTGCTCATCGGCGGAGTGATTTTGGTTCTCTCGCCGGTCGGAGGCTATTGGCTGGCCGGTCGCGCAACTCGCCCCTTGGCCGATATGCATCGCACCGCTGCCGCACTCCGGCCAGACCGATTGGACGAGCGATTACAGATCCGTCACACGGGCGATGAATTGGATCGACTGTCTGAAACCATCAACGGTTTGCTCGACCGAATCGCTTCTTATATCGATCGACATCGGCAGTTCTTGGCCAATGCGGCTCATGAACTACGGTCTCCTTTAACCGCAGTGCAAAGCTCAGTGGAAGTTGCTCTCAACGTTGGTCGCTCTCCAAAGGAATATGAGGAACTGTTGTACGAGGTAGCCGATGAATGCGCCAACTTGCGCGGGCTAGTCAATCAGGTGTTAATGCTGGCCGAGGTCGAGATCGGTGCGACTCAAACCTTGATTGAAGAGGTCCCGTTCCACCAAATAGTCGCGAAGTCGGCGGAGATGTTTCGTGGCGTTGCCGAAGAACGCAACATCGAGTTGCGAGTCGGAAGGCTCGAAAAAGTTGTAGTCACGGGCCAGGCAATTCGATTGCGGCAGGTTCTCAATAATTTGATCGATAACGCCATCAAATTTAATCAGGCCGGAGGCTGGGTTTCGATCGAATTGACCGTCGACCTACCCAAACAGCAGGCCCGGCTGGTCATTGCCGATTCCGGCCCTGGAATTCCCGAGGCGGACCTGCCGCATATATTTGAGCGATTCTACCGAGGGGACCGAGGCCGAACCCGCGATCCGGCTATGCATGGCAGCGGGCTAGGCCTGAGCATCTGTCAGGCGATTGTCGTACTGTACGGGGGAAGCATCAAGGCGACCAATCTGCCAGATCATGGGGTGCAGTTTGTGGTGAGTATCCCGGTAGCTCCGCAGGCGACCGAATTGGCTGGCAACCCTCAAGCGTCTGCCTATCCTTAGGGCCGCAACCGTTCCCATGGCGCGATGCCAGATGGAATGGGTTGCTTGCGATGTTTAGGCGATCCACCTCGACCGGCACTCCCTTGCAAGGGTGTAAGATTTGGCAAGCTGTAACGATTGTATCGATTGAACTGCCGATAACTGGAGTGGGAGACCAATCGGCTCCTTCCCGGCTCATTGGTGGCAATTCCAATCGGTTTTATTAGGACGCTTGCAATGTTGATCGCAAGACGGTGCGCTTTCATCTGTGCGGGAATATTACTCCTGCTGTCAGCAGCAAACTCGGTGCTAGCACAGACTATTGAGCCGCTGCCGCCGGTGACCAGCACCGAACTGGAACTACATTCGATTCGACAAAGACTGGCCCAACAAGAGGCCGAGCTGTCGCAGCTTCGATCACAATTGGGAACAATTGACCCGACCAGGTCTGCCGCTTCACCATTGGCGAACGACACCACCACCGAGCCGGTCAGCTTCGCCGAGTACACGAGCATTGCACCGAGTACTGCATCCGCTGAGCCAGCTCCTTATGAGATTGGTAGCGACAAAAAGCTGAACGCCAATTGGAATCATGGCCTGGAGTTCAAAAGTGAGCATGGTGACTTCCGAATGCATGTCGGCGGTGCCTTGAACTACGATCTTGTCTCCTTTGCCGACGACGAGCCGCTCGAGATTGCACCGGCATTAGGGGGCATCGGGCCAAATCCAGATTCCACACAAATTCGGCGTGCTCGAGTTGTCATGGATGGCAAGTTCTATGAGGTGATCGATTTCAAGATGGAGTATGAGTTTGCGAATTTTCTCTCGCCAGCCTCTCCGACCGCAGTGCAGCCGGTGGTCAGTTCCCCGGCCTTCACCGACATGTGGCTGCAATGGACACATCTGCCGATTCTGGGCAACGTGCGCGTTGGCAGCCAGAAAGAGCCGCTGGGCATGGAGCACTTGATGAGCTTCAAGTTCACCGATTTTATGGAGCGATCTTATCTGCAGGATATCGCCTTTGGACCATACAACAACGGATTTGCACCAGGCATTAGTGCGTTGGATTTAAGTGAAGATGGTCGCTGGACCTGGGCAGCCGGTATTTTTGGGAACAATAGCGATCCTTTCGGGTACTCGATCGGAGACGACTGGGCCATTACTGGCAGAACCACGTACTTGCTGTATTATGACGAACCCTCAGAGGGTCGGTACCTGTGGGAAGCCGGAATCTCAGGCAGTGTCCGCAAACCGGATGAAGGTCTTGTCCGGTTGCGAACTCGAGGAAACATTCGCAGCGGTCCGCCCGGCGTGCTCAACCCGATCTTTGCCGACACCGGCAACATGGAAGCAGAGCGCGAGAATATTCTCTCCTTTGAGACGGCATACCAGGCCGGCCCCTGGTCGATCGAAGCCGAGTACGCAGGAATCCTGGCTACCGACGTAGTGCAGCCGTTTACTCCCCAGGCAGCGCGAGTAGACCGCGGCGATCCACTCTTCCACGGTGGCTACGTGCAGGCGATGTACTTTCTGACGGGTGAACACCGTAGTTACAGCAAGCCGCTGGCTGCTTTGGATCGCGTGATACCCAATGAGAATTTCTTTCGAGTTCAATCTGGTGCAGGTATCTGCCAAGGTTCCGGAGCATGGCAGCTTGGGTTGCGCTACTCGGGCATGGACCTGAACGACAACGGCATCAACGGCGGCATCTTGCATTCGGGAACGCTGGGCCTGAACTGGTTTCTGAATCCGAATGCCAAGGTTCAGTTCAATTATGATCTAACGCACCGGAGTGCCGTCGGCCAGGCACTGGCCGGTTATATCAATGGTTTTGGAACGCGCATTGCTTTTGATTTCTAGAGCAATCGCAGGAGGATCTAGCGACAGACATCGAGAAGAACTACTAGTCGCGGCTTCGATCTAACGGAGCTTCCAGCACTGGACTAGCAAACCAGGCATGCACCGGAGCGGGCGAGCCAAACTCCGCCGCACGCGCATTGAGCAAGCTTTCCGCCGCCTGATACCGCGAGGCCACGCTCCATTGTGGAAACAGCCCGCCGGCAAAGATCAGTACCGCCAAACCGAGTACGGCCCAGCGTTCGCGGATTCCCATTCCCAGTGGTACCGTCGAATGATACTGACAGCCGGTAAATAATCGAAAGTAAGTCTGTATTACCGCAATACCGTTGAGTGCGGCGACCACGACGACAATCACACCAACATAGGGATAGGTGTGCACCGCGCCGTCAACCAGCATCTCCATGCCGATAAAGCCAAACGTGCAAGGAAACCCAACGCTTGCCAGGCCGGTTAATAAAAAACAAATCGCCAGCGCCGGTGTATGGTCGTATAGACCTTGATGCCGAACCAGCGACAACCGGCCATGACGCGATTCTAAACTGCGCAGCGTCAGGCCAAGGCCACTTAGCGCCAGCCCAATCGATAGCCACACGCAAAGGCCTCCGGTCAGGCCAAGCAATGAGCTACTTTCCAATCCAAGAAAAACCAGCGAGGAATGGCTCAGAAACAGATAGCAGAAGAACCGTCGTGCTTCCTTCTGAATAAGTGCCATGCCGGCCGCATAAAACGCAGAGCCTAGCGAAACGATTCCGATACCTTGCAGGACGCTGTCCGGGGCCACCGGCAACAACAATCGAACCGCGGCATAGGCACCCACCATCGGTGCAACAAACAACAGGGACGTACCAAAGGTCGCATGCTCGAAAAGATCTGCAACCCAGGAGTGCAGCGGTGCCACTCCACCACGAATCAGAATTGCCAACATCAACGGTGCCAGAAACCAGCCGCTAAGAGGTTCATTGTGGTGACCAGTGTTCGCCATCGCGCAGCCGACAATCAGCAGTGCGGCAAATGCGGTCATATATAATACGTAGACGCGTGTTAGTTTGTGTCTGGCCCGCAATTCCAGATAGGGCGGAATGGTACCAACCACCAGAAGTGTCACCAATGGCCAGACAGAGCTAGTGGCAAACGTCGCCAGCAGGATGGCCTCGGAAATCAGCGCCCAGGTGAATGAAAATCGACGCAACTTGGTACGCAACGTCACCGTGAACGTCAGCAGATACAGCAGTGCCGCCAGTGGTATCAATGGCGCACTGAGGCCATCCATCTCCAGTACGCCGGATCCCCGCCACTGTGCCAGTGGACCACCGGTTTCGGCCTGAATGTTGCCATTAAAACTGAATTCCCACCAGGCCATGAGCGAGCAAAACAGTGCCACGGCTGAAACAAGGATGCAACCCTTGCAGACCGTCTCGGCGCGCCGCTGCCGAGAGGCCCAGGCTGAGCCGGCCAGGACCACCACAATTGCAGCGCTAATCCAGGGAAAATGAAACATGCTAGAGGAGTTCTTCCGTTAGTTCACTGTGCGACTTCACCTGATCGGACTCACGCGAAGCTTGGCCACTCAGCCAATCGGTCCAACGTCGTTCCAATCGATCAAAAAGGCGAAACAATCCCAAGAAAGGTGCCACCAACCGGTCGTTCAACATCGCATCCAAATAGCCCCGCTCGTGCGCAATGCGGTAAAACAAGCGACGCAGCCCAACTGGCAAGATCGATGATTGCGATGAATTGGCACTGGCCAGTCCGCGGCCGATGGCGTCCTCCATGGCGCGATAATCCTGTAGCAACGTTGGTGCACGAACAAACTGCAATGTGCGCAAGCAGGCGTGTCCAATCAGATGGATCAGCGGTATCCAACGTAGCCCGCAACCGATCTCGGCGACAATCAGCCCCACCTGTGTGAGCGATGCAAATGACAATGCGCTTTTGATGTCGCTTTGCGTCCGTGCAGCCAGTGCCGCCAGGCCGGCTGTGGAAAGTCCCCAGAGCACGATGATTACACAAAGCGTTGTGGAGAGCGTCAACAACGGCGAGACTCGCAACAGCAGAAATGCTCCGAGGTGCACCGACAGTGCGCCGTAGAAAATCGCGCTGGAGGGGGTGGGCCCTTCCATGGCACGAGGTAGCCAGCCAGAGAACGGTATCAGCGCGGACTTACCAGCCGCCGCTGTCAGCAAGAGCAACCCGACGACCAGAGCTTGCATGGCCGTCAAAGCCGGCGGACTGCCGGGCCACGGCCCAACTCCGAATAGCTCGTCAAAATCTCCGTGGCCGCGCATCCCGTGCAAAGCCACTGCCGCGATCAGCAGCGCGGCGTCCGAGATTCGATAGACCGACCAGACACGCAAGCCGTTTCGAACCGGTGACATGCGCTCTTGAAAAAACGAAACCAATAGTGCCGACGACAGACCGACCATTTCCCAGCCAGTAAACAACGTCTCGGAATTGCCCGCCAACGAAGTAACGGTCATCCCTAGTGTGAAAATGGCGAATAAAACATAGAAGCGATGAAACCCTGGCTCGCGATGCATATACCGCTGTGCGAAACGGCCAATCGTGCCGCAGAGGACGAGAGACAGCATCAAAAACGGTACCGACAACCAGTCGAACAGCAGCTTCAACGAGAAGTGAAACGCCGGCACGCTGATCCATTCGCCAAGCAACACGGTGAAGTGTGCTGTCCCTTGGACCAACATTAGAACACAAACGCCAAGCGCGGCGAGCAAACCGAACCCCAGCGACCAACCGACGGTGCGGCTGGTCGCCGGTTCGCTCAAGGGACGTTCGACCAGTAGGCATGCACCGAGCACCACCACCGGCAACGCCGACATCGCCACAATCATCCAGGACAGCACATTTAAGGTCGTTTCCACACTTAGCTTTCGTTAAACTCGGCCACTTACACTGGATCCATCGTCAACCGGATCGACTCGTCAACTGGATCGACTCGTGGTTGCAACTCTCGATTTTAATGAAACAGGGGGTGCCGCCGGCGCGGCAGTATTCGACTTCTCGATCCACGCATAGCCAAGATTCTCGCGCCAGCCTCGGTACCAGTCGACCGAAGAAGCCTGTGTCGGCAATTCCCCTGACTCTCGGTCGTACGGGACAAACTTTCCATCGACCAATAGTTGGATTCTGGCCGAGTCTGGATCAAGCACCGCCAGTTGCACCCAGTCATTTCGGCAGAGTCGGCCAATCCCCTCGTTTTTATCCATGATCTGATTCATCATCTGCGGCGTCGCCTCAATGACAAACAATAGCCGTATTGGCTCATGGATCTCGACCATTTGCCAAGGCAATCCGGTGCGCAGATCGCTGGCCGCGCCATCCATCACACCCAGCAGCGAAGTAATATTGTGTGGTAATTTCGTGCCACTTCCCCAGCCGGTTGGATCCACGTACGAAAAGTAGTACTCCAGATTGATCCCTGCACAGACAGGCACAGCGGCCTGTAGTAAACGAGTCAGAATCGCGTAATCCGGTGTGTCTTTTGTTGGATCGTAAGAGGTCAAAAACGTGCGTCGATCCATGAACAGGCTACGAATTCGCTGGCGACGACCGACATAGCACACGGCGTTCGATGCATGCCCACACTCAGGTCGCGTTTGCGAAAGGTCTTCGGCGCGCTCTTCTACGTGACGTCGTGCCTCGTCAAAAGTCATGTCCAGCGGGGCCGAGTAAAATCGTCGGCAACGTTCATGCGCATTTCGACTGCACGCCTGATCAACCAGGGCTTGCAGCTCCTGCAGTTCCTCCAGCCTGGCCGGCGGCAAGCGATCAAGGTCAAACATCGCGATCGAGTCATTGCAGGTGTTGTGCAATCCACCGATAAACAATGTCTTCTCAGGAATGTTTAGTCCACGCTCGGCCAGATAAAACCGGACACGCGAATCATTCAGAATCCGCGCTATGGCGCGTGCATTGGGTCCACCGGCTCCGCCCCCGCAAGCACCGCAGTTGTATGCCGAATTATGCGGGTTATTCAGGCTGCTGGATCCGTGCCCCAGGATCAAGACCATCGAAGAAAAGTTCTCCGTCAGGCCGATATCTCGCAGCAAATTTTCGGCGGCGGTCACCATTTCTGGCAGCGAAAGTCCGATCTGCCCGATCCCTTCACCAGCGACCGATGACAACCGCTCCAAATGCAACTGCGTTGTCGGGGGAGGCTGTGTATAACGACCAAACGCCTTGCGCACCTTGGCTGTCAAACGGGGAAACAGAATCCGCGCCACCAGCGGCACAGTCGCCAGGATTCCCACACCCGCCGAGAGGATCCCGCCGGCAATTCCGCGACTGCCGACATGGACACGGTGCGAAATCGTGCCTAATGCGCGTCTCGTAATTGCTCGCCGACGGTGTACGTCGGACATCGAATAGACGACTTCTTCTTGCACCCAGACTTTGGGTCGGACAACGATGGGACAGAGAGGAATGTAATGTGCATTGGCAGCCCCGCGATAATAAATCGCCATATTGTAGAAACCGGCGGCACCGAATGTCTCAACGTCGTCTCGCAATTCTTCCAAGTGTCGGCGAAACGATTCTTCTCGCTCGTCCAGGCAGCACATGATTTGGAATTTTGCAGATGGCGTACTGTCTGTTGCGGCGGGGTTTGCGTGCTGGTTGTTTGCCGCAGCCGTTTGGATGGCATCGAGTGTTTGATTGCGAAAACGCCGTTCAAACGCCAGTTGAAAGACGCGGCGGCGCTCCAGAGAGGGGAAAGACTCCAGCTCTTCGATCAGGGTTGTCCATTGCGGCTTGGTCAATCGACTCAGATCGGCTGGCAGCCAACCTAGTACCTGCGCCAACTGAAACACCACAAATGCCCGCTGGTCCAAGCCGTGCGATTCTGGTTTGGCCGCTGGACCTCGGATCGCAGCACGCAATCGGCTCAGTGGTCCGTGATAATCCAGTTCCTTGCGTGCTACATATTCCACTGCCGCACGATCCAGTATCAGCCGAACCGCCAGAAACTCCAGCACACTACCTTCTGGTACGGCATGCGCCACGCGATCCTCGCGCAGCTCCATCTGCCGGATCATTCCTCCCCAACCACGCAGTACCAGCAATGTCTGGGTTATGAATTCCTCCCACTGCGATTCGGCAACTCCGAGCAACTCCAGTGATGCATGAATCGATTCCAGTGGCGAAGTATTGGCTGCTATGAGTTGCTGCACATCACGTTTTAGCCCTCGTCGCCAGGCATCAACCATCAGCGAGTCATGGCTTGCCAGTTCGGCAAACGCGCGAAAGAATCCGACCTCTCGATCGGGCAGCGCGCAGGTAGCAAAGCCCTGATCCAAAAAAGCAGCGCAGAACTGAATCAACACCTGGTCGACCATTCGATCGCAATCGACTCCAGTCGCCTCCAGCAGCAAATCGCGGTGACGCACCTTAGCAGAAGCCGGGTTCGCACCGGCTGGAATTCCGTGTACGCCTTCGCGCGCGATTCGCCACAGTGCCTGCAGCGTGAATGCTTCCCAGACAGCTTCGCTCCATTGATCGATCCCGGCGACACCAAACTGTTCAAGCAGTGCCCGCAGTCCGGCTTGATGATGCGATGGGCCTGATGTTGAGTGCGAATTTCCACTGACTCGCAAGTCACGCATGGCCCAATGTCTGGTCTGGTCGATCAACTGTTGACGAACCTCGGCAGGTGCATCGGCACGGAAGCGGCGTAGTGCATCGGTCTCAGCGACGAACCAGCGCAACTCGTTGCTAGACGCCATTCGTAAGGGAAAACGCAGCATGGCCAGCCGCAGTTCCAGCCGCGAACCGAGCGAACAGATTGACTCCTCTGCTCGATCACCAAGATCCGCCTGCAACACACGCTCAAGATCGCCAGTCTGGATTCGCCCGCGTTCCAGATACTCCCGATAGCGAGCCTCTGGCAAATAAGGATGACAGTTGAAAACTCTTCCGCCTTCGACCACACCACGATGAAACGGCAGATGCTCAAAGGCATGTAGCGTGTTGTGGTGAATAAAGACGTTGATTGGTCCCTGCGCCGGCAAGAGATGCCTGGCATGCTCGATAATCGCGCTGAGCCGATTGAAAGGAGCCTGCTGTGAAATATTCAGACTCGTCATACCGTTCAAATCCACGGAAGATTGCACGTGGCTATTTCCAGGGGACTATTGTTGGGGAATCGAGCAACTCGAAACGCGGTGGCCGACGAAGTGGATTGTTCTGCAAGACGCATTGCCTGCAAGTAATCGGACACCGAGTCTGTTCAGGTGGGATGGTTGACCGCTGTATCTATCTAACGCCGAAATCGACGATGTAGCAATGGTGAGTTAATTACAATCCCTTCAGAAAGTCGCGATTCAGGCCATTGTCCCCTATATATCACCGATAAGTTTCAATCGCGGGCTGTACCATGACGGGTTCTCATGCCACAGCTTTCAGCTTCGCAAGGAAACTAGCTCTCTAACGAACTTGTCAGCAAGCATCATCTGGAATTGGCGACCCTGCATGCCGTATAGATATAGGTAGGTCGTTGCACACGCCTGCCAAGTAATCACCTTCCGCTGGGCACGAGTATTCCACCGCCACCGAATTTCAACGAATGCTTGCTAGATCAAGCGATCTGATTTGCCTCACGGAATTCGTCCCGCCTGACAATCTCCGCTAACAAGGCCACACATGAATGCGTCTGAAAAGCAGTCTGTTCCCACGTCTGTCCTGCCGACATTTCGAGATAGTTGGAAAGCAGACTTGCTCTCTGGCTTTTTGGTCTTTCTGATTGCACTGCCGTTGTGTCTGGCAATTTCGCTGGCCTCTGGTTATCCGGCCATCGCAGGAATTTTCACCGCCGTGGTCGGCGGCGTAACCGGTTTCTTCATCAGCAGTTCTGCACTGGCGATCAAAGGCCCTGCCGCCGGGCTGATCGTCATCGCCCTGGGAGCAATGAACGCGTTTGGATACACCGCAGGAGGTAACCCGGCTGCCGATCAACAGGCCTATCGCATGGTGCTCGCCGTCGGTGTTGCCGCTGGCTGCATTCAAATCCTGTTCGCGCTATTTCGTACCGGTGTACTGGGAGAGTTCTTTCCAACCGCCGCCGTCCATGGAATGCTGGCCGCTATCGGTGTGATCATTATCTCCAAGCAGATTCCGATCGCGGTTGGACTTTCGAGCAAAGGAGAGCCGCTGGAATTGCTGGCCAAAATCCCCGACAACATCATTCATATGAATCCCGAAATCGCAGTGATCGGGATCGTCAGTTTATTGATCTTGTTCGGATTGCCACTGCTGAAGTCGCTGTACAAGGCCACGTGGTTTCAAAAAGTTCCTGCGCAACTGATTGTGATTCTAGTTGCCATACCGCTGGCACTTTTCTTTGATCTGGATCACAGGCATTCGTATACGTTTCCCCTCACAGACTCCAAGTTTGAAGTTGGACCGCAGTTTTTGGTTTTTGTGCCAGAAATGTTCAAGGCCATCACGTTTCCAGATTTCTCAGCCTTGGCACAGCCGCATGCCTGGACCTGGGTTGCCATGTTTGCCTTGATCGGAACGCTGGAGTCCATGCTGAGCAGCAAGGCGGTCGATCTGATTGACCCGTGGCATCGCAAAACCAATCTGGATCGCGACAACCTGGCCATTGGCATCGGCAATACGGTCGCCGCCATGATAGGGGGGCTACCGATGATTTCAGAAATTGTCCGGAGCCGCGCCAACATCGACAACGGTGCCAGGACGAAGCTGGCCAATCTTTTTCATGGCATGTTTTTGCTGATCATCGTGGCCTCGCTGCCGGCACTCATCCATCGCATTCCATTATCGGCTCTGGCTGCGATGCTGATCTACACCGGTTTTCGGCTGGCCTCGCCGAAAGAGTTCTTGATGGTCTACAAGGTTGGCAAGGAACAGTTTGCCATCTTTATGACTACGCTGATTGCAGTGCTGGCCACCGACCTGCTGATTGGAATCGCCATCGGCATAGGACTGAAATTTGCCATACACATTTATCACGGAGTTCCGCTCCGATCGCTCTTCCGGCCAAATCTGGTGGTGAACGAGCGCGACGACGACTCGTACGAAGTCACGGTGCATCATGCGGCGATCTTCAGCAACTGGATTGCCATTAAACGCAAGATCGATAGCCTGTCGTCTGCGCACCTGATCGTGCTGGATCTGTCCAACACTCGATTGGTCGACCATACAGTAATGGAAAAACTCCATGAGATGGAAGCCGACTTCCACATTCAAGGCCGAGAGTTGATCGTAACGGGCTTGGAAGACCACCAACCTTCTTCGGACCATCCTCTGGCATCCAGAACGAAGAAGAAATCGCAGTTGGTGAAGGTCTAGATTTCCTGACGACAACCTGTTCCGAATAGTTATCTCAAGTGATTTGGCCAGTTCGCGAATTGATTCAAAATAGCAATTAAAATCAATTCAGCCTCGATCGAGTGCGGTCGCCGCTTTTCTTTGGCGGCTTCGCACCACGAAGTGAATTCTCTCTGTCCTACGACGCATTCCGCCCCTTGGCCGAGAAGGGCCACCGACCGTCCAATTCTCTCGCGCCGGCAACCCTCACGAACACTCAAACGTCGGAAAACCCGCGAGCAGTGTAAACCTGGCACTGCGCACTGCCTTGCTTGAAGACGTTCGTGAGGTTAATTTGGAGGGCGCAATGAGGCCTGCCGGTCCATGCCATTTCGCCCTCGTAGCTCAGTGGATAGAGCGACGGTTTCCTAAACCGTAGGTCGCAGGTTCGATCCCTGCCGGGGGTAATTTTTAAGCCGGGCCGCCACTTTCCAGAGTGTCTTCAATATATAGCTGCTATATCAGAACTAGCGCCGCGGCACTAAGCAAGGGGCTAATCTACTTCGTTGTTCCGGCAGGCATCATCGGTCTGCTCACATTCCTTGGCATCGAATTGCATCTCCGCTCCCGACACGTTGCCGACATCGAAATAACGCTGGCCGAATTGGCATGTGAATCGGATGATACAAATACGCTCGCTTCCGTCGCGGACGGTACACCGACCGCAATTGAAGAACCAAGCAGGACCGACATCGACAGAAACGGCGGCGTGACCAGCTTGATTAGCACCAACAACCACAGACCGTGACAGAGCGCCGGGCGGCGTTGCATCACGCGCGTACGGCAGATCAACCAGACCGCAACGCCCATCGCGACCGCGATCAGTTGATTCCAGCCAATCAGGTACATCCAATCCAACATGAGCATTTCCCCCTATACTAGTCGCGCATGTTCTCAATCAGTTTTTCAATCGCCTGACGATCTTTTTTAGACAGGTTTGCCTGCTCGACCAGCGACAACAACATGGGTGCAACCGAACCACCAAAGTGGTTGTCCGCCATTACCTTTAATTGCCAGCCGACGTATTCTTCTCGGCTGACAGTAGCACAAAAGCGATGAGCAAAGCCCGACTTGTCGACGCTGACGTATTTCTTTTCGATGAGCCGGTCCAAAAAGCTCTTCACCCCAGCATGCAGCGAATGCTCATGCCGACCATAGACAGCCAGCACGATCTCGCGAATCGCCACCCCGTCAGGACGATTCCAAAGCACCTCCATGACCGACATTTCGGCATCGGTGATGTCACTGGCTGGGCGATTCATTTGCGAGCAGCTTCCTTTAACTTGCCGCGTAGTCCAATCCGGTCGGCGTATTTATCAGGCACGTTACCTGAGATCATAAGGGGCTGTGCATTAGAGTCAAGGGAAAGATAGAGCCACTGGGAAAAGTATTTTGCTGCTCCTACTCTTCCGCCAGCAGTTCCGCGATCTTTTGCCGCATGAACTCTTCCCCCTTGGCGCCCTCCCAATTCAGCTCGCCGTAATACCAGTAGCGAATCTGCCCTTGCTTGTCGATCAAGTACACGCTGGGCCACATGCTGTTCCCCCACGCCTTCCAATTTTCGCTGGCACCGTCAACGGCAATTGGATACCGAATGCCCCGCTTGGTAACGTGCTCGCGAACGTTGTCGACAACTTTTTCCCCTTCGATCTCTGGTGTATGCAGGCCGATAATCGTCAGTTCATCCTTGGGGAATTTCTCGTACCAGCCTTGGTAATGTGGCAAATTGCGGGTGCAGTTGATGCAACCAAACGTCCAAAAATGAACGGCTACTACTTTTCCTTGCTGCGACTTGAGTGTCAGAGGGTTACTATTCATCCAGGCAGTGACGCCGCGCAATTCGGGAGCCATCCCACCGATTCGCCGCACCTTTGACAAATCTGCTGGCTTGCCGACGAGCTTGGTCAACTGCGCGGCTTGTTTCGCCGAGAGAACATCTAGAACCTTCTTGTATTGTTCGTCGTGACTAGCTTTCGCCGGAGCATTCTTACTTGCCGTGGGGGCACGCTTTTTGCTGTTGGTCGCGTCTTGCGGGCTGCTGATCACTGCGCGAATTTTCGCCAGTTGGCTTTCGGAAAGTTGTAACTTCTGAGCCACGTCCGGAGCGGCCAGGGATTTCAACCCGCGTGCTTGCAGGATGATCTCATCAAGTCGTTTCTGCTGCTCAGCCGTGAGAGACGCGGCGACTCCCTCTCTGAGCGTTTTCAGATTCTGATCGAGCTTCTCCTGGCACTGAGCCACCGGCACATCGCGGAGCAACCAAAACGAGTGATCGACCTTGGCCACAGCCGCTTGCACCAGTGCGACTTGCTTGGAATCCAGTTTTAATTCCTGATGCACGACTGGATCGCGAACCAACATGAGTGTCAGGTAAGGGAGTGAAGGTTTCTCGACGAGTGTGTCTGCGGCCGCTGGAGTTTCCTCTGCGGCGGTCGCCTCGGTACCAATCGACAGGATGACCTGCAAAAACAATCCCAACCAAACTGCCAGGATGACGAAGTTGTTGATTCTTGGTATGCTCATTCGTGCTCTCCTGGCGATAACCATGTCCCCTATTTGATCATTAGAACAGCGTGCAGGTGGAGCGGCAAGAATTTCTTTTGCTGATCCGCCGAACCCCTGGATTCCATCCTTCTCCCGCTGAACAATGCATCTAGTTTGGCACCGCCTGACCTGAGGCTACCTGCGCAGACTCGCTTTAGCGCGGCACTTCTGCCAAGTACGACAAAGTCACACCAACGGCTCCCGCTTCTCCGTAATCGGCGGGCATGTTTTCGCCATTTCTGCATTCAGAACGATGAAATCTTTCCATATCTCCGGCACGTCCCCTTCATAAAATATCGCCTCCACCGGGCACTCGTGAACACACGCGTCGCAGTCGATGCACTCGTCCGGGTCGATGTACAGCATCTTTTCCCCCTCGCGAAAGCATTCGCAGGGGCAAATCACGGCACAGTCGGTGTATTTGCAGCCAAAGCAGGGTGCGGTAACGACGTAGGCCATTGTTGAACCTCTTTCTCTGTCTTGTTCTTTATGCAACGCTGCCCCACCGTATATGCCGATCCAGGCCCAACAGCGGCCAAAATATTTCAAAAAACTTTCCACAGGGCATAGAATAGCCAGCAATGTGCAGAGATCCGCTAAATAACGATCAGCAAAATGTCGGACGCAATCAGCCGGAGTTGGAGACTACTGTCGATCTGGTACAGCGCTACCAGTCAGGTGACCAGCAGGCGGCAGAGGAGTTATTTGCTCGATATGTCGACCGACTGACGCGGCTGGCCCGTGCGCGTTTATCGCCGCAGCTAGCAACGCGCACTGATGCCGAAGATATTGTGTTTTCCGCCTATCGCAGTTTCTTTGTTCGGGCACGAGATGGCCGGTTTACACTGGCCCGCAGTGGCGAGCTGTGGAAGCTACTCGTTTCGATGACGATGCACAAGTTATATCGGCAGGCACGCCATCATCGTGCCGGTCGACGTGCGATCCAGGCGGAGATCGCTGTCAATGAAGATGTCTTGCTCGGCCGTGAACCAGACCCGGCGGAGGCCATCGGCGTGGCGGATATCTGACCAACCTTTCGGAAGTTGTTGCAAAAACTTGAATGATGCTATGACTGTGCCGCAGCAGACCATGTTCCGTGTCGAAACCAATGGCGTCTTCTATCTGTCGATTGGTTACGTCCAAACCGAGCAGGGAACTGGTTGGTTTGATCAGGCCGTTATTTACTGCCCTTTCTGTGGAGTGCAGCTTCAAGATCGGAATGAAATTGCTCAAGCGACCGAATGACAGGGCTACCTTGTCGAGCACTTGCGCTTTGTTATGCGGCATACCGCGACCGATATCCCCACTACCGCCCCGATTGCATGCGCCTCGAAAATCGGCACAAAGGCCGCCTCACTGTGATCTACGAATAGCGTGGCACCGGTGAATAGTTCATAGGTCAACTTGATCACCAGTCCAGCCAAACAGACAAGTATCACCCATTGCAATGTGCGATCTCCATTCCGGCGGGCGTCGCTAAACAGCGCGACGGCCAGAAATGTAAATAGCCCGGTATCGATACCACTCAGGCCACGGTAACTTGCCACTTCCGGCATTGCAATGAGCATGTAGAGAGATACTGCGACGATTGTCCCCAGCACACACCACACCATACCGCGGCGATTCTGACTTTCACACATCGCACCTAGCCCCACGAATGTCGCAAAGTCCCACAAAAAGTGATCCCCGTTCCAATGGGTGAAGTGCCCCGTCACGATTCGCCACATTTCACCCTGAGTAATCGCCGCACGGTTGTATTCCATTAACTCGGGCAGGCCAGTGAGTAAGCTTGCCACCATCGCGACAAATCCAAATGTCACGGTGGCAAACGGTATCCGAGTCCACGACAGCCGAAGTGAATCGCTTTTAACAAGCTTTGTAATCGCGGTGGCCATGATCGTCTTCTTGATAGGGATTTGCAGTGTCAGTGGGCGCTCAAAAAGCAGGTCGGCGGGACCGCACCGTGCGGCCCCGCCTCGACCTGGCTTCCCTGCCGACACTGGTCACTTGCGGCGACGCTTGGCCGCCAAGGCTCCTGCACAACCGGTTCCCAGCACCAGTAGCGCCGTCACCGGATCGAGTGCACCACCACCATTGCCACCGCCGCCACCGCCATTCGAGACGACGTCAAAGCCACGTTGCGGCGTCACATCGTTAGGTGCAGATGTCTGCGGGGCAGCTTCTGGCAGAACTTGCGGCACAATTTGCACTGGTACGGCATTGCCCGTCGTGGGTGCCTTCTCCTGCTGTGGAGCCAGTTTGGCCATGGACGCGTTTCGCAGGGATTCCAGCCGCGTTTGCAAATCTGCCTGAGCAGCACGATCGCGCCCAACGCGGTTGGCATTGCGACGATCAATCTTCCAGCGTTGGTATTCCGCATCGTTCTCCAACACGATAAACGAGGCATACTCGCTGACGATCGAGTGCTCTTCGCACAGCCCAACGACCTGGTTGATCGTCGTTTGCGAATCCCCCGTCCGCTGCATGTTGCGGAGCAATCCATCAACACGGTGCGAAGCCCACATCCGTTCGATTTCTGGATTGGCGTTGTTGACATCTGGGAAGTCGATCGTCACCGATTTGCTCAACGGTGCCCCTTGGATCTCTCCCTCAATCGTTAGTGCGACATTGCCACTCTGCTTGTACCGCCCGTACATTCGCAGCGGCGCTCCATAGAACAAGTTCCCCAGTTTCTGTGGTTCAATGTCATACACGTCGCCACCAGCGAACTTGATCGACAGATTGGTCCCCACCGGGTGGAGCAGCTTGCGGCGAAACGCTTTGGCCTGCGAATCAAAATCGTCTGCTTGCGAAACAAACGCTGCCAGTCCACCCGCATCCTCGGCCAACTGTGTCAGTAGCGGCCGGTTCACTTCGTTGCCAATGCCGATGCAAAACACACGACAGTTCGTGGGACGTTGGCCGATTAACTGCACCAACTCGCGTTGCTCACTCTGTTCGGTCATGCCATCCGACAAGATCACTACGTTCAGCGGACGATCAGCAGTCCGGTATTGATAGGCCGCTTGAATGGCTGGACGCAGCACGGTCCCGCCACGTGCGCGCTGCGTTTCCAAGAACGCTGCCGCCGCTTTGTGATTTGTCTCATTGCTAGGACGAAGTTCCTTGAACAACGGGGTCGGTGTCACATTAAACGGCATCACCTCAAATCGATCTTCCGCGCCAAGCTGCTCGACGAACGAGCCAACCGTATTGCGTGAAGTGGCCAGCTTCCGGTCGTTGGCCATGCTGCCCGAGATGTCGAGGATGAAAACATAATCCATCCCTTCGGCTGCTTTTCCCAACTCTTCCCCAGCAGTCAGTGTCAGTTGAAAGTACCCGTCCTCACCTGGCTTCTTGGAGGTAACGATATCCACACCAGTTCGCGGGCGTTTCATTTTGAAGTTCAAAACAAAGTCGCGAGACAGGTCACCTCCATTCACTTCCAGACTGGCGCGGCGGTAGTGTTCGTCATAGTTGGCCACCACGACCTCCTCGTTGTGTGAAGGACTGGCCAGTTCGACGATCGGCACTTCGTTTTTGACATCGACTGTGACGGCAAATTTGCCCTGCACCTTTTGATCGATGCCGTTCTTGGTCACCGTCGCCAGCGGATAGACATAGGTCGCCGCATCGTGATCGACATCCAGCTCCTGGCAGTAGGTCACTTGAACGCGCTGCTCCGCACCGGCAGGAATCGGAAAGATTCGCATCTCGAATGTCTTATAGTCGACCTGCTCCAACAGCCCTGGGTCGCGACGTGTCGTTTTGTAGCTTTCATAAATTTCACGGGCACGCTTCTTTTCGACGACTTCACCGATCACCTCCTTGCCATTGATCCACATGCTGAAGTTGCTGACGCTAGCCCCCTTGGGAACCGGGAATGTATAGAGCGCCTCGACGATGCGTTGCTCCGTGTTGCGGAACACCTGTGTGACCTCGGTCACGGCAATGCCGTTGTTGATGGTCACCTTGGCGTCGTGCTCCTCCAGCGTGAGTACTCCGCCAAAGCCGCCGTCGGCGATAAGTAGCCCAGCGGCTTGTGCTGGCCTGGTGGATAGGCCCGTTCCAGCGACCGCCGTCAGGGCGAGTAGCAGGCCAAAGATTTTGAATCGATTCAGTTTCATGATGGGTCTCTCTTTCTAATCACACGGGTTCGGAAGGAAGGATTGTCACGCCGGCTGATAAAGCATTCTCAGTGCCAAAGCCACACGACAAGACGTAAGATGATTATGTAACACAAGTTGCAACACGTTTACGGAGTTGCATCCAAGAAATAAGAACGTCTATTGATGTGCATTTATTGCAATTTGATGTACATTGAATGCACAAATACAGGAGATTGCCACATGCCCCTATTTACCCCCGCACAGCGTCAATTTGCCGAGGCACTGTCCCGGCTGGCCTACTGCAACCCGTTCCTGCCCGAGCGGTTTGAGCATGAGCGCGCCGCTCTAGGGGAGGCCTACGAGATCGAGGAAAAGATCGCCTGGAGTCGGCAGTCCGACTGGGGTGAAGATCGCAGCAACGTGCGGCGGCTTGCGGTTGAGTCGGAGGCGCTGTCCGAGCGAATCCGAGCTGCCTTGCTCGCCGGCAATTCGGCCACGAAGAAAGAGCTGGAGTTGTACGAAGACCTGGCGTTGTATGTCGTCTACTATCGTTTTGTCACACCGTTCATCAAGGAAGTGAACGTCTCCGGTAATCTGAAAACCTGGCTCACCGAGTGCGTAGCCGTCTGGCCACAGTTCCTCAAGGACTTTAAGCACTTCTTTCATATCGCCGGAACAACGCTCCCCAACCACTACGATGCTGGGCATATCTTTGCCTGCCTGTTTCAGGTCTGCCGCGCGTTCTGGAACATCTTTGACAACATTGTCGGCGACTCACTCCCTGCCGCCCAATTGCGCGCGGAAATCTGGCAATCGATATTCACTCACGATATGCGTCGCTACCGACGGTCGCTGTTCAATCGTATGAGCGATGTCACCACGCTGATTACAGGCCCCTCGGGTACGGGCAAGGAGCTGGTAGCACGCGCGATCGGTCTGTCGCAGTACGTTCCTTTCGACATCAAGAGTCAGCGATTCGTTGGCGAACCGGCCAACATGTTTTTCACGCTCAATCTTTCCGCATTGTCCTCCACGCTCATTGAGTCTGAACTGTTTGGGCACAGCAAAGGTGCCTTCACCGGCGCCGTGGCGAACCGTGCGGGCTGGCTGGAAATGGCCCCCGCGTGCGGCACGGTTTTTCTGGATGAGATCGGAGAATTGGACACTGCAATTCAGGTGAAGCTGCTGCGTGTAGTTCAGTC
>JAWXCH010000458.1:0-5990 GCA_034440595.1 Planctomycetota bacterium
GGTTGCCGTTAATATATATGCTAGCAGTGGCGAAGCGCAATGGCTGGACTCGCCAGGCAATGGAACACCGGTGGCGATGAGTGCTCCATTTTCTCACCCGGTGGTCACCTACCCTGGTGATCCGTTGGCGGACGCAAAAGGTCTGCCTGCCTGGCTTTCGCCTGAAAAATTGGATGCACTTGAGGAAAGATCTTCAACGTATTTGAATGGAATCTTGACGTTGGAAGATAAGCGAACGGTGTCGCAGCGGATTCGCGAAATGGCCGATTCTCGGCTAATCGAACAGCGTTCTCTTGCAGCGCGCAGCCTGATCCTGATTGACGAATTTGAACCATTCATATTCGCTCTGAAAGACGAAGATCAACGCTCCAACTGGCCTCGCTTGTTGGTAAGTATTCAGGCGGCACTGGCTCGGGGACCTGAAAGCGCAAAAAAAATCAGTGATGCCTTGAGTACACTTGAAGAAGGTAACCGGCTTTACCGAATGCTGTGGGGATACTCAAAGGCCGATATTCAGGCCGGTGCCGCGCAAGAGCTGGTGGAGGGACTAGACCATACCAATATGGACGTGCGTGTGTTGTCCTTTTACTCGTTAAAGGCGATTCCAGGCGTTACCGCCACCTACCTTTATCAGCCCAATCACACGGCTGCCGAGCGTAGGCAGTCGGTTCGCCAATGGCGCGAGGCGCTGAAGAGTGGCCCGTTATCTCCCAAGGGTGCTTTGGATCCTGGCGGGGTAGCGCCAGCCGGTGCCGCCGCGCGACTTCCGCGTGTGGAGGCCCCACGTACCGAGGCAGCCCCGGCAGCCAGTGCGTCTGCACCGGCAGGACCAGTGACCGTCGATACGATTCCGCCGTTGGACTGAGACCGATTTGCTTGCCGGCAGACATTCTTTGCTCCTCCAGACAAATTACCTAAACGGCAGCACCGAACCAGGCGGAGTTTTTCAGCTTCTTTGGCGGTGTGATGAATTGGCACGTCCTGCCGATCACGGTTGACCGTAGAACCACACAAGATCGGTGCCAGCATCCAGCAAGGTTTACGTGGCCGGACTCACCGGAATTGTTTTTCCTCGGTTGATCGATCCGGCGGTGATTCGCACCAATTCTCTATCTACTCAGCAGGTAGATTAGTCCGATTCTCTCGAAGGGTGCGAATCGAGGTCGGCCATTCTGGCCGGTGTGCCTCGACAACCGTGGAATGGAACTCCTGCAAACAATTCGCTCTGCGTTGTTTGGAGGAACCCTTGCGAGGGATGCAAGATGTCGAGACCGCGAAATCCGATCTGGCCTTATTTGATGGTCCTGGTCTGTTTGTTCGTTCTGAGCGTTGCCGCGCCAAGCAGTTGGAACCGCGAATCTCGCGATCCAGCCGTCGACACTCCTTCGCAACTGTCCGACAACACGCCACCCCCTTCGATTGTACGCCCGGAGTATAGTACTTCGATTACTCCGAATCGCTCCAAGCGGAGTGGCTCGAATGCCTGGCCACAACTGGTTCCACGTGTTGAGCAAGTCACTGGTCGCATTGCCACTCAACTGCAAGATATTGCCGCAGAGATACGACCTCGGTTGACCGAGGCGGCCATTCTTTACCGCAACCAGGAACTGTCACCGATTGATGTCGTCGAGCATCTGGAATCTTCAGTTGCCGAACCGTGGAACACCGAGACCGGCAGGGCGTTTTATCATGCCCGGTTCCGGATTGAGCAATTAGCTCAACAAGCCGCCCGGCGTTTGAAACGTTCCATCGCCGCCGCGCAATCAGTTCCTGCTGATCATTTTGTCTCCACCGGAGCATCCGACGAATCCGCTAGCGATCTGGACGAAGAGTTTGACGGGCCACTCACGCATTGGCCACGACCTTGGACTGTGCAAGCGAGGTTGGATGTGTTGTCTGCCGATCCGGCCAGCCGCGATTGGAGCCAGACCGTGCATCAATTGCTCGACCGGCTGACGGAGATGGAGATATCGGACACTCACTCGGCCGCTGTTCTGAAGCAGTTACGGATCGCCACAGATGAGGCTGCACACGTAGCAAAACAAGCTCCGCCTGATACTGCCAATCAATTGCATGCTGCGCGCCAGGAGATCCTGCGACGCCTGAACGTCTGGGAACAGATTGATGTCACGCAACACGTCTCGACGACGGCGGAGATGCGGGACGCAGAGGCCGATCCGGCGATGGAGCAGCATGTGCGTGCGGTGCTGGAGCTGACCTCAACAGCGCCGCAAGGGACTTCTTGGAACGATTATCTACTGCTCGGAAAGATTGTCGATTTGGCGCAGCGCAACGGTGAGCAGACCGCCATCGATCGCCAGAAAACTGCCTGGCAGGTCATTCGACGCATTGATAGCTCGCAACTGACCGCCGAGCAGCGTGGATTTCTAACACGGCCTGCCGTGGCGAAGCTCGAATCGGCGCTTCGCGCCTGGGCTGCTGAGCCGATTGACCTGACGGCGCTGGTTCATCAACTGGAATCGTATGAAACCACACGTCTGGCCAGCGATGCGGCCAGCATTGCCCAGCAGGTGGCCCGATTGCAATGGTCCCGTTCAGCGTCCGATCAACGCTTGGGCAGGCACCTGGAAGATCAGTACCGCAACGGCAATATGCGGCTGGTGGTTACAGCCGAAATGCTTAACCGAATGTTACCGCAGCTAGGGCCAATCTCCGAGCCAGTTGCCGATCGGATTTTAGGAGTTCCAACTCACGGTACCAGCACCACTTCGACACAGCTCAAGCTCCGGCTGGTTCCAGACGATCGCCGATTGCAAATCGCATTTGAAGCGGGTGGAGTGGTCGATTCGCAAACGCAATCGACCAGTGGTCCAGCGACGTTCAGTTCCTCGGGCGAGTCCGCCTACCTTTTGCGCAAGGTTGTTGTTCTTGGGCCGAACGGAATCGAAGCCGGTAACACGCTGGCCGAGGTGAATAGTTCCAGTCACTTGAATTCATTGAACACCAAAGTTGATGGCATTCCGCTGATCCGTTCGGTGGTGCGAAATTATGCGTTGAATCAGCACAAGAAAATGAAGCCGCAGGTTCGCGCAGAGGTTGATAGGAAAGTTGCCTCGCGTGCCAGCGACCGATTTGAAACGGAAACGACTGCCAACCTGGCCATGCTGGATGCCGAGTTTCGCCGTCGCGTACTCAACCCGTTGGCTGGACTGTCGCTGGATCCAATGGTGCTGGACATGCACACCGACAGCCAACGGATGACGGCGCGCGTCCGCCTGGCTGGCCTGCAACAACTTGGCTCGCACACACCTCGCCCGGTTGCGATGTCCAATTCATTGGCCAGCCTGCAACTGCATGAGTCAATGATCAACAACATGCTGGATCGACTGCAACTGGCCGGGCGAACTTTTACACTCGCCGAACTGCACGGTTGGATTCGCGGTCGTCTGAACTTGCCGTGGGCGGCGGTACCCGAGGAACTGTCCGACAATGTCTCGGTGACTTTTGCAGAGCAGGATCCGATTCGTGTTCACTGCCAGGATGGCCGAATTGAGTTGATTGTGTCGATCGCTGAATTGGACCACGGTGCCAGGGCCTGGTACGACTTTGAAGTGAAGACTTACTATCGGCCTGACATTCAGGGGATCACTTGCGAGATCGTTCGAGATGGCACTATTGAGCTCGGAGGGGAAGAGCACCAGGGACGCGTCGACTTGGCTTTGCGAGGGATTTTCACCAAGATCTTTTCGCGAGACCGCAAGTTGACGATTGCTCCCTTTGACGAATCCAACCAGGCTTGGAGCAGCCTGACCCTCACTCCGCCGACCGTAGCAAACGGCTGGATCAGCTTTTCAATCACCGAAAAAACTGCTGGTGCGAATGTGGCAAACTCGACTGACCGATCTCCGCCGGTTCGGTAGGCAGTACCAAGATAGTTGCCCCCAAACTAACCCGAAGCGCCAGCGAGGCGCAGTGCGTTTGACGAGTTTCCTCGCTTACGCGTGAACAGTCGCCTTTCACTCCGTGAAAGGGCGATTTTCTGCGCGATGTAATGATGTGGGCGAAGTCTTGCGGCGGGGCAATTGCTCTTTCGCGGAGCGAAAGGCAACAGATTGTAACCCGAAGCGCCAGCGAGGCGCAGCGCGTTTGACGAGTTTCCTTGCTTGCGCGTCGGGTTAGTATGAATTCCTCTATTACCTATTCATCTGCCTACGGGGTCGGTCGATCCGATTTGCCGCGCGATGATTCAACCGGGTACTTCCGCGCGTTCTTGGACATCTTGTCTAGAAAGATCGTTGCCAGATCCAAATCCAGTGAATTGGCCAACGCCAATGTGTAGCTGAGCACATCGGCCAGTTCTTCGCCAATCGCCTCCCGTTTGCTGGGATCCGCTGTCAACTGCCGCGAGGCTTCAACGGTTACCCATTGAAAGTGTTCCATCAATTCGGCGGTCTCAATCGCCAGCGACATGGCGAGATTCTTGGGCGAATGAAATTGATCCCAGTCGCGCTCGTGGACAAATTGCCGCATGATCTGGCGCAGCTCGGCCAAAGTCGTGTTGGTATCGGTTTTTTGCGCCGATTGGCCCGGATTGAGCTGATTCGGAGAAGAAGACGGCATTGAAGTCTGGCCTTTGCGGGTTGAGAGCCGCCAATGCCAGAGACTCAGCCGTTCGTCAGATACGACTGAAAGCCAGGCAGCCACTGCTGTTTTGGCGGGTTCACACACTCAACATAACGTTCGCGGTATCCTTCGGCCAGATGGATCATTAATTCCAAGCCGAGCAGATCTGCGCGTGTCATGACGTGCCGCGCGCTGCGACTCCCCAAGCCGCGCACCAGCTCTTCCAGCACTTGCAGGTGCAATAACATCGTCTGCTGTGGCGAGATACCAATCGTGACGAACAGTTCGGTCAGCCCGCGCATCTCGTGTGTCAAGTTTCCTGACCCCATGATGACATAGGCGCGCAGCAGTTCGCGATAATGCGCGACCAGGTTTTCTGGCAGGCGAACCAGTTCCGTGGTGCGCGGAGCAGTGTCTGGAATTCTAGTTAGTGTATTGTTTGCCGCGGGCTGCTCATTCGCGGCCGGCCGCTTCGCCGTCCGTTTCTTGGCAGTCGGCAACGATTGTTCTGCTGGCTCAGGATTTTCGGAGGCCGGCTTGCTCTTACCGCGTTTTGTCTTTGGCGAAGGTAGTGTGGCGGAAACTGCGTCGCACACTGCCGCCTCCGGCACGCTGTCCGTATGGAACGCTGCGCCAGTCGCCAATACTTCTAGATCACTGATAAGCGCCCTCTGTTCGGCCAGCAGACGGTCGGCCTCCAGATGTTCTTGATGCAATCGCTGACGATCGGCTTGCAGTAGCCGTCGATTCTCGCGCAGGAGCTGATGCCGTTCGATTGCGCGTGCGGCCGTCCAAAGTAGCGTCCTGGTCGTGCAGGTCTGCACACTCAGATAACCGTCCGCACCAACTTCGTAGGCCAACGCGGTCATTTCTTGCTCGCTGGCACGGCCGAGCAAGAGAACCGGCTCGTCTCCCCCCGATCCGCGCAGGCCTTGGACCAATTCCAGCGCGTCCAGTTCCCCTGGCTCGTGGCTGATCAGGACCATGTCGTAGACTTCGTCCCGCAGGCGCGCCATGCCAGCGGCCGCACCGATCGTCTCTTCCAGCTCGACTTCGGAGGCACTGTCGGCGGCAAACGCTTCGGCCAGCCAACCGCCCGTGCGGTTGGCAGTTGTGACATACAAGGCGCGCATCCGCGGCGGCATTGCCCCACGCGGCAAGGTCGGTTTCGGACGCGGGGTGGTTTCTTTGACTGCGAGCATAAACTGAGCCACTACCGCAACGTAAAATAGCCGCAAAATGAAAGGGTGCGTACTTTAGAGAAAGCGGCGTAAGCAGTCAAGTTCGGTGTACGCTGGCACAATGCCGCGGGACCACGTCAGCTTTTGCATGGGTTGTATTTGGTTCTGAAAGGTCAATAGGAGAATTAGGCAATTGTCTGTTAAACTGCGGTTTCTGTAGTGAAC
>JAWXCH010000459.1:0-37046 GCA_034440595.1 Planctomycetota bacterium
CGCCGTTCGACCAGCCATGCTGTGATCCCCGCTCAGAATGCTCCCGCTCAATCCACGCGCCGAACAACCAGCGAAAGCCGTTTCATTCCAAATTGGGGTGCCAGCCGCCCGGTCGCTCCGGCCATGCAGCCGCTCCGCCCTTTTCCGAACAACGTCCGCTTGCAAAGTCCCAATCCGGCATATCCGGCACCGGGCTACCCAACGAGCAATACGGGTGTGCAGCACGCCGATTACCGGACAAATCCCTACACGGGCGGTCAGCGCGGAACGTCCGGCGGTGCGTCCGGTCAATATTATGATCCAAACGTGCGACCGGTTGATTACGCGGTCTCGCCCGGCCAGCCGTATGCAGCACCGCCGGCGAACCCGATCTATCAGCCTGGTGGCCTGCCACCATCCAATTCACCTTCCGGGGTGTCGTATCCACCTCCAGGTGGTAACCCGCAGACAAGTGGCTATCAACCAGGGCCGCCAGACGGTCAGATCTTTGGTGCACCACCGATGCCGGCGTACCCCGAGGGGATCCCGCCGGGTTCGTACCCGGGCGTGGCTCCGCAGGACGGAGGCCCCCCTTATCAGGTTTTTCCGGAATCGAACTACGTCGATCTCTCGGATCAGAATTTGGCGGACCTCGATGCGGTCGTTACCGAGACTCAGACCGGGCGCCTGATGTTCGGCGTGGGCGTGAACAGCAACGCCGGTTTGATCGGAAACATTGTGATCGATGAGCAGAATTTTGACATTCGGCGTTGGCCTAGTAGTTGGGAAGATTTTCGCAGTGGAAACGCCTTTCGTGGTGCAGGTCAACGCTTCCGCATCGAAGCCGCACCAGGTACCGAAGTGTCGCGATACGCGATCAGTTTTCAGGAACCGTATCTCGCTGGTTCGCAAATCGGAATGGGCGTAGCCGCCTCGTACTACCAACGCTTCTTCCAGTCCTGGCGTGAAGAACGAACCACTGGCCGACTCAGCTTTGGCTATCAGATTCCGTTTCGACCGGATCTCAGCTTGACCAGTTCGCTACGTGCCGAGCAGGTCAACATTAGTGAACCGCAGATCCCAACTCCACCAGAATTGGCGGAAGTAGTCGGCAGCAATGACCTGTACGGTGTGAAGGTCGGCATGATGTGGGACAAGCGTGATAACCCGTTCCTGCCGACCGAGGGGCACTTTGTCACCACGGATGTTGAGCAGGTGTTTGGTACCTGGCAGTATCCGCGGTTTACGGCCGAAGCGCGTAAGTACTTTACACTGCGACAGCGGCCGGACGGCTCTGGCAGACACGTGCTGGCAATGGGGGGTGAATTTGGCATTACCGCCGATGACACGCCAATCTACGACAACTTCTTTGCCGGTGGTTACAGCTCACTGCGCGGGTTTGCGTTTCGAGGAGCATCACCGGTCAATATGGGTGTGATCATCGGTGGTCAGATGATGGCCCTCGGTTCCGTGGAATATATATATCCGATCACCGCCGACGACACAGTTCGCGGATCGTTCTTCTGCGATTTCGGTACGGTCGAGCAGAATGTCGAGCTTACCAACGACAACATTCGCGTGGCTCCAGGTTTCGGATTTTACGTGACGATTCCAGCGATGGGACCAGCCCCGATTGCCTTCACATTCGGCTTCCCAGTCCTGCAGGCCGATACCGACAACGATCAGATGTTTGCCTTCTACATCGGTATGTCACGCTAATTAGCGGCTGAATTGCGGCGACTGTTAGCGAATCGCACGGCGAGTGTGGATTTCGTAGTCAGATGACGGCAGATTTGAACTGCTTGCTAGCACATCCGAACGTATCGATCTGTATAAACCGCATAGAACCTGATCTTGCTGCAAAGTGCCTGCCGCGATAATCTTCCGACGCTACAGCATATGTCGCAGCAACACTGGTGGCCCGGCGGACTTCGGCCACGGTGATGATTGCAGGTGGCTCCAGGGAAGGGGCCAATTGACCTGCGTCAACTAGCGAGTCCAATTGCGAGGGATGCATGACTCCACGGATTCCGTTCAATCGACCGTTCGTCGCTGGCAAGGAACTCTTCTACATTGCACAAGCGGTCACCACTGGCAAGCTGGCCGGCGACGGCCAGTTCACCAAGGCCTGTGCCGAGCTGATGGAACGTGAGTTCAACATCGAAAAGGTCTTGATGACCCCTTCTTGCACGGCGGCCTTGGAAATGGCGGCCATGTTGTGTGAGTTGCAGCCGGGGGACGAAGTCATTCTGCCATCGTACACCTTTGTCTCCACCGCCAATGCAGTGGTGCGACTGGGAGTTCGTCCGGCGTTTATCGATGTTCGCCCCGACACCCTGAACATGAACGAAGCGCTGATCGAAGCGGCCATCACCGAACGCACCAAGGCGATCCTGCCGGTCCACTACGCGGGCGTTTCGTGCGAGATGGACCGCATCATGGAGATTGCCGCCAAACACAAACTGTTGGTCATTGAAGATGCCGCACAAGGTGTCAACGCCAGCTACCACGGTCGCGCCCTCGGCTCGATCGGTCAGCTCGGCTGCTACAGCTTCCACGAGACCAAGAACTATATCTGCGGTGAAGGCGGAGCGCTTTGTATCAACGATAAAAGTCTGACCGACCGTGCGGAAATCATTCGCGAAAAAGGGACCAACCGCAGCCGCTTCTTCCGCGGGATGGTCGATAAGTACACTTGGGTCGATGTCGGTTCCTCGTACATTCCTAGCGAAATTTCCAGTGCGTTCTTGTTCGCACAGCTTGAACTGCGCGATGCGATTGCTCAAAGGCGCCGCGATGTCTACAAGTTCTACCAGTTCCACTTGCAGCAACTTGAGCAGGATGGCCTGGTGCAACTGCCAACCATCCCAGAAGGCTGCCAGACGAACTATCACATGTTTTACATGTTGATGCCCAGTCAAGAAATGCGATCGGAATTGATCGCACACCTGAAGCAGCAGGGGATCATGGCAGTGTTTCACTATGTGCCGCTGCATACTGCCCCAGTCGGGCAGCAGTATGGATACCGACAAGGTGACTTGCCAGTGACCGAGGATTTGAGCGATCGTCTGGTGCGACTGCCGTTCTATCACGATCTGACTGAAGCGGATCAGATGGAAGTGGTCACGCAGGTCAATGCGTTTATGAAACGCAGTGCACAGAAGCGCGTTGCGGCGTAGCGTAGATCAGTTGCCTTTCACTCCGTGAAAGAGCACTGTTGTGCAATTGCGCACCATTGTGTGCAAGCAGGGAATTGCAATAGGGACACTCTTTCGCGGAGCGAAAGGCGACAGATTGTGTGCCACTGGCTCGGCCAGTGCAATTCGACAAGTCGTGTTGCTTGTTAGCCGCGACGTGTAGCGGAGCGCGTGTTATTGTGCGGGACCATTTCAACCCGAAGCGCCAGCGAGGCGCAGCGCGTTTGGTGATTTCTCCTCGCTAGCGCGTCGGGTTGAAAGTGAATCAGTTGCCTTTCACTCCGTGAAAGAGCACTGTGGAGAATCTGTAGATCGTTGCTGAAAATATCGCTATTTCGCGGAGCGAAATGCGACAGAGAGCCAGTGGCACACACAGGGATTTTAATGCAGAAGCTGGCAATGCCGTTGGAAATTCCTATCACCGCAGCCTCTGGTCCGACCACCATCGAACTGGACTGGGACAGCCGGCATCTGGGCCAGCGTGTCGGTCGAATAGACGCACAACAGTCAAGCGATCTGGCGATTGCCGATTCTTTGGCACAGGCCCAGCAGCAAGGATATCGGCTCGTCTATCTATCAACGGCCGCCGATCACCTGCTGCCCGCGGAATTGCTGCAACAATTTGGCGGCGAACTGGTCGATCGGAAGGTAACGTTTTCGAGGATACTGAGTGCTACAGAAACATGCGCAGCCCTACCGCTCACCCCCTGGCGAATCACCTCGTACACAGAACCGGCCGCTTCGACGCAGATGATCGCCTTGGCCGTAGCGGCGGGCGAGTACTCGCGATTTGGTGCCGATCGAATCTACCCCCGCGACCGGTTTATTGAAATGTATCGCCTCTGGGTCGAACGAAGTGTCCGTCGTGAACTAGCGGCCGATGTGCTGGTGGCCACGCGCGATGGCAATGAGCCGGCCGGCATGATCACATTGGCAATTGATCAGAATTGCGGTGTGATCGGTCTGATTGCGGTGGATGCACAGTACCGTGGCCAGGGAATCGGTCGGCTACTCATGCAAGCCGCCACCACCTGGATGGTCGGGCGGCAACTCTCCACCGCCAAAGTCACCACCCAATTGAATAACCACGGTGCCTGCCAGCTCTATCTACGCAGCGGGTACGAGCAATTCAGCCTGCAAAATATGTATCACTTTTGGCTGTAATGTAGTTACACCGTCGCATGCTCGCACACATTTAGGTAAGTGGCCAGGTGCGTCAGTAGCAACTTCTGATCGGCCGGCTGACTACGATACGCAATGTACCCATCTGGTCGCACCAGAATCAGGCTCGGATCGTGAATCGCATGCTGCTCGTGAACAATGCCAGAAGTGTCGTTCCAGCAGTTGTCAAACGCCGCCGATATCTCGCCACTGATTTTCAGCGACTTGCTTAGCCAGTGCGTTTTGACCAAATCGCCATATCGCTCGCGAATAGCCGTGGCCATTTCCGCCAGCTCGGCAGCCTGCGATTGCGTCTCAGCACCCAGCAGTAATAGGTGATGCGTTGTCCCGTGGAGTATCTCCAGCAAGCGACGACTCTGCCCGTCGCTTGTTGCCGTGATATCCGCATCCGGCAGGCGGTCCCCTGGCTTCAATCCGCCGATGAGCCAGGCAAAATTTGCAAACCCGCGATGCTCGCCGTTCAATATGCTATGCGGATAGCTGATTGCCAGTTCGGTTAGATTGTTAGTAATCCGGTTGCGAAAACAGCTCAACGACCCGAGTACGCTGGCCGTATGATTGCGCACGAACTGTGCGACCGGATTTCGCAGCGTCGCAGCGCGAGTCATCGCCCCGGCCTGCTTGAGGACTGTGTCACCAACGGCGCTCCGTTCTTGACTGTAGCTGCTGAGCAGAATTTCGGCGTTGCCGTGCCCTTGCTGCACCAGTGCCAGTTTCCAGGCCAGATTCATGGCGTCTTGCATGCCGGTGTTCATACCCTGTCCACCGGCAGGACTATGAATGTGCGCCGCATCTCCAGCTAGGAACACTCGGCCAGCGCGATAATTGGCGACCTTGCGTTCTTGTATCCGAAAACCGGCCAGCCAAATCGGATCGTACAGCTTCAGCCCCGCCGGGCCGCGCTGGTCAACCATCGCCTGAACTTGTTCCAGCGTAGGATCGAGTGGCTTGGCAAGCGCCTTCGCAAATCCCTGATCGGCGATGACTCGATATCGTCCTGGCTCGAATGGGAAGAAAACCAAAATACCTTTCGCGTGCCAGTATATGCTGATTTCGGTTGGGGCAATCGGCCCTTCGATATGCACGTCCGCTAGAATCCAGTCGTTCGGTTCTGGTTCGCCGACAAATTCGTAGCCAATGCCGTGGCGGACGGTACTGTGTGCACCATCGCAGCCAATCAGCCAACTGGCGGTGACCGATTCGGTTTTTCCCGTTGGCAATAACAATGTCGCACGCACATGGTCATTCGCTTCTTCAAAGTCCTGCAACGCGACTGACCGCTCCACGTTCAGGCCTTGCTCCAACAGATGCGCGGCCAGGATCGCTTCGGTCTTGCTTTGCGGGATCATCACCGGGCGCGGATAATGTGTCTGCGGGGCGTGCATTTCCAAATGGATCTTGCGCTCGCCATCGGCATAAATACTGGCACCGTCCAGGAGCATGCCCGACTGCACAAACCGCTCGGCCAGCCCGGCTTTCTCAAATAGCTCCAGCGTCCGCGTCCAGAGAACGAGCGCCTTGGACTTGTCCGTCGCGCTGGGGCACTTGTCGACAATTCGGCAGGTCAGCCCGTGACGTAACAATTCGGTCGCCATAGTCAGCCCGACCGGGCCAGCGCCAACAATCAAAGCGTCCAGTGTGGATGACATTTACGTCGCCTTTTTTGGAGGGAAGAGCAAAAACAGGCCAATGGATGTGCAAATCCGAAACGCCAGTTCTTGTATCGCAAATCACTGCCGGAATATTTTGCCGGATCGCTCCAGCTTCTCATTTTGTCGGACGGTAGCTGCTGCTGGAATGATGTAGCCCAGCAGATTGCCAAACAATCCGATTCTGCAAGCTTCGCAGAGGGGCAGGGAAGCACACTGCAGGAGACTGCGGTCGCACGATAGGGGGAACGCCGGGCAGGGATCTTTTGTAACACCTACATGCCGGTTTTTACATTATTTCAGGCTCAGCCGTTGCAATCCGATAGTCGCGGTCGGCTGACAACGATCTTAACGGGCTTGCTAGCAGAAAATTTTTCGCCTTTTTTTGACCAATGGCGAATTGTGACCTATATTGAATTTGGCCCTCGGCTAGACCCGCCAATAGGCCAATTGTTGCGTAGCGTTTTGATAACGGAGTTTGGATTACGAGAGTGTTAGATTACGACAGTGCAGGATGGCGCTGTTTTGAAAGCACAGGCTCGACATTTGCATAGCAGGCAAGGACGGCCTTTCCACCAAAGCGTGGAAAGCGACTGCTGCTGGCATCGTGTCGAGTTGTTCGCCCGGGTGCCCTGCCATGGTTGGCCATTGGTTCTCCCTACCTTGTGCTACCCACCGCAGGATCATACATGAAACCGTCCGGGGTCTTCAAACGGCGTTTCGATATTGCCATTGCGCTGCTGCTGTTGCTGCTCTTGCAGCCAGGAGTTGCCAGTGCTCAGCTTCAAATCAAACTCCCGCCGGCTGCCACAGGAGAACTGGAAACAGTTCTTCGCAAAGGTCGCGAGTTTGAATCGCAACAGCGCTGGGCCGACGCTCTGAATCTGTACGAGGACTTTGCTCGCAAGAATCCAAATCAACCGGCTTTGGTCGAACGATTGGATCTGGCCAAGGTTCATTATGATCTGGCTCGCCGGTATAGCGACAGCACCTTTTGTCGCAATATAAAGTCGCTGAGCGAGAATGATGCCCTGGAGCTTTACTCGCAGGTCATGTCCCGTCTGTACACTCACTATGTGCAGACTCCCGACTGGACCGCTTTGGTCAACCGTGGCACACTCGACCTGACCGTCGCCTTATATGACTCAAAATTCCTGTCGGCCAACGCTCCAGACATGCCGGGGGAGCGAATCGCCAGCTTCCGCCAGCAACTCGAAAAGCTTTTCGCAGGTCGCACCGTCCGCGATCGTGACGAAGCACGCGAACTGGTCCGGCAGGCCGCACACTTGGCGCATCGAGAACTGGGTATTTCGCCAACGGCGGTCATCCTGGAATATGTCTGCGGAGCCGCCGGTGGCCTGGACGAGTACTCGACCTTTCTAACCAGTGGTCAATTGACCGATCTGTATTCTCAGATCGACGGCAACTTTGTCGGCCTGGGCGTTGAGCTGAAGGCTCGTGACAATGCACTGTTGATTGTGAACGTCATTCCTGGCAGTCCTGCCCAGAAGGGTGGCCTGAAAAAGAACGACCGCCTGATTGGGGTGAATGGTAAGACGACTCGCGATTTGAACACCGACCAGGCCGCCGACATGCTGCAAGGGGAAGCGGGCACCACGGTTGAGGTTCTTGCGGTGACCGAAGGTCAGTCCCCACGCCGAATTGTGATTCGCCGCGAGAGTATCGAAGTTCCTAGCATTGAGAATGCTCACCTGGTCGATCGCGCTTCGGGTATCGCCTACCTCAAGCTGACCTGCTTTCAAAAGACCACCAGTGCGGACTTGGACACGGCTCTGTGGAAACTGTACCGCGAAGGAATGCGCAGCCTGATCATCGATCTGCGTGGAAATCCTGGTGGGCTGCTGACTTCCAGCGTTGAAGTGGCCGACAAGTTCATCGAAAGTGGCGGCATTGTGTCGACCAGGGGACGCAGCCCACAAGAAGATTTCAATTACACCGCACACAAAGCTGGAACCTGGCGTGTTCCGCTGGTAGTCTTGATTGACGGAGACAGCGCCAGTGCCAGCGAGATTTTTGCCGGTGCCATGCGAGACAACCGTCGTGCGACGATTGTCGGACAGCGTAGCTACGGCAAGGGATCGGTTCAGGGGATTTTTCCACTGTCGGTCGGTGGAATGGGCCTGCGACTGACCACGGCCAAGTTCTACTCGCCAGACGGACACCCATTTTCGGGCATTGGCGTTGAGCCAGAGATTGTCGTGCATACGACGGCAAAGCCGAGCCTGGCCGATACCAGCGCCGCTGTCAGCGTGGATACTCACCAACTGACGGAAGCGGGGGATGGCAGTCGCTTTGGAGAGCGTTCGGCCGCGAGTGCGACCCCTGTTTCCGATCGCAAGGACACCAATGTTGACAATTCAGTTGCTGCCAGCGATTGGAACGACGCGACCTTGGCCGCTGGATTGCAAGCTGCTCGCAATCAGGTTGCCAGCGCCCGGTAGTTCCACACCAATAACGTCCCAGTTGCGGCGGTAGTTTTCATGGCCACGACGCAATCGGACTCGGACGCGGCGAACAAGTATTGGCTGAAACCGTGGCTAATCCTGTTGTTTGCGCTGGTGGCGTGGAACGCTGTTTGGCTGACGGCACTATCGGTTGCCACGAAGCAAAATGAATTCACCGACGACGTTCCGGCGATCTACGAAGAATTCCTCGCCGATCCCTCGATCAATCTTTCTGACCGGCATCGGAAAGTCTATGGTGCCAGTGTGGCCGCACCAGGGCTCCCCCTGGAAATAGCCGCGGCAGACGCCATGCTCACGCCGCGCGTCGGTGCATTCTTGATGTACCGCCTGACGTTTGCGGCCTGCATCATTGTTGGCACCATGCTCGGTTTTGCTGTTGCGTTTCGACGCATCGCGATCCCCATTTCAAAGCGAGATTGGCTCTGCACGTTCTGGATTGCGATTGTACCCGTCGGCTGGGTCGGCAGCACCATCATGGCGCAAGACGACTCCTTCTCCACGCTCTGGTCCGGTGTTGCGCTGCTGGCGTACTCCTCGCTTGGTCCCGTGGCGGCAACGGTGGCGTCGGGGTTTGGAATCTTCTTCGGCAAGCCGCTGATGGTCATTAACCTGTTGGGGATCTGGATCGCCAGCGCCGGACGGCGTTGGCTAGTGACTGCGGTCGGCGGGGCGATCGTGTTAGCATTTGCGGCATTCTTGTTTTGGCGCGATGGCACCAACCAGACCAGCTACAATGTCCCCTCCTTCATGGGCCCGAATCCGTTTGGCATCCTGCATCTGCTGGGTGTCGAAATTGATCCAAAGACGACTCGCAGTCTTTCAGCCATTTTGATTCTGCTCTCGACCGGCATATTTACGCTGTTCGCCTTACGGCAAAAGCTCTCCTTTGTCGCCGCATCGTGTGGATTGTATTCGCTGTTTTTGGCGTTTTACCTCGGCGCCATGCCAGAGTACGAAATGTGGTACCTGCCGCTGGTGATCGTGGCTCTTTGGGGTGCCGTGCAGCAGCAACAGTGGCTGCTGTTCTGGACCGGTTGGCTGCACAGTTTTTTTGCCAACGCCTACAAAGTCCTGTACGGGTTCAATCAGAATTTTGAAACTGCTGGAAAGAGTGGATTGAAAAATTGGTACGCCCAAAACATCGGTTGGGACTTGCAATGGTTGCAAATCCTAATGGCCGTCGCCACCGTCGGCTGCGCCATCGCCTTCGCCGTGCTGCTCCTGCGCCGCGATCCAACCAAGAGCGTCACTCCGCGCCCCTAAAGCTCCACATTTTAATCTTACCGCAGAGGACGCGGAGCAGAACGCAGAGAAGAGAACTGCATCTTATTCAGTCCATCCCGTTCATCCTAGTTAAACCTTTCTTGTTTCTGTTTATTGAACAAGGATGAACAGGATACACAGGATAAAGGTTGAATCAGAGCCAGCGGCTGCCTCCAACCTCCGCGCGTCCTTCGCGCTCTTTGCGGCCTCCGCGGTGAATAAGAATCGCTGCTAAGTCGAGAGCGCACTTTCGGCTGAGTGAAAGGCAACAGACCTACTCCGCATCGATCCGTACACCCAAGATCTGCTGCAGCTTGCTCAGCGCACGGGTCAACATCACGCGCACCGAGCCATCCGATTTGCCCAACCGCTCGGCGATGTCTTTTGAAGGCAAGCCTTCCACATAGCGCAGCCGCAGTGCTTCGCGCTGATCCTCGGGCAATGCTTCCATCGCCGTCATCAGCCGGATTTGTTTTTGATCGCGTGAAAACGCCTGACTGGCTGTGGTCATGCTGGCCACTAATAAATCAATCAAACCGCCACGGCTGGAATCGGCACCGGCGTGGATACCAACCTCTCTGGCCGAATCGCGTTTCTTGCTGACAATAAATTTGCGATGTGCATCGATGATTCGCCGCTCGGCGATCTGACAGAGCCAACTGAAAATTTCTCGTTCATTCAGCTCCGCCCCTGGCAAACTGCGCACCGCTTCGGCGCTGGTTTCTTGCAGCAGATCGTCCGGTTCGACCTTGCGACGCAGTGCTGTACCCAGCCGCCGTTCAATGAATGACAGCAACTGTGGCCGCCGCTCGACGAGATAAGTCCCTAGCGCCTGCTCATCATGCAGGCGAATTTTGGCGATTAGTTCCGGGTTTTCTTCGTACATCTGACTGTTTTCCTGAACGAAAGTACTCCTCACGCTCCGGGGTGCCAATCGCACCCGTGCCCCGCCATCCTACCGCGCTCTGCATGTATCTCAAGCCGAGTTTTTTGGCTTTAGTTAGTCAATGTCGTACGAACCAGGGGCTAGCGCCCTCTGGCTGATGGCATAGCAACACAATATCAGCCGAAACGCGCTAGCGTCCGGTTGCCTACGTCGTGACGCTCGAAGCACAGCGGGTATCTAAGCGAAAACCAATAGGAATTGTTACGGCCACTTCGCGAAAAGTTTCACAGTTGGCACATTTCCGTCCCTCTGGCAGCAAACTGATATTTTGCTTTGCCGTGCCATTCGGATACGCTGAAGGAGGTGAGAGTGATATTCTTCGCTCTCGCCATTTTGATTCATTCTTTTCATTCTTTTTTCAGGAGCGTCATCATGAACCGTGTCATTCAATTTCCGAAAGGCCCCCCGCGCGGCGGTCTAACCCGAGTCGAACTGCTGGTGATTGTGCTAGTCGTTGGTGGACTAGTGGCACTCATGTTGCCTGTCATCAACCAAACACGTGGACCATCTCGTCGCACTTCTTGCCAGAACACTCTGCAACAGCTTACCATCGGAATGCTCAATTATGTTGACACTCATAAGTCCTTCCCCAACGTCGGCTTTGATGCCGTGATCGATCCTCAAAATTCAGGTTCCACTCTGCCACCATTGACCAAGCAAGTCGCCGCCTCAACCGAGATGGCTACCCGTGCTAGGTATAGCTGGCTGGTGAAGGTTCTGCCGTACATCGAAGAAGCGGACATTGCCAGCCAACTTGTCGCGAGCAGCAAAAAGTTCTCAATACCCGCATTCGATCCGGCCAATGTGATACCTGATACGCAGCAGCCAATCGCCACATTCAACATAAGTACTTTGCGATGTCCCAGCGACGATATGTTGCCCTACGCCAGCGCACCCGAGTATGAGCAGTTTATTGCCAAGGTCGCAGGCTCGCAAAACATGGGAATTATTGGCATCGCCCCCAGCAATTACGTCGCCATGAGCGCCACGGAACTCGACCTGATTGCGGAGTACGCTGAGCGTGCTAACGGCGTGATCATTCCAGTGGGAACTGTCACGGTGGCTGACATCACCCGAGGAACTGGCCAGACAATCATGCTGGCCGAGACCAAAGAGCCAGCGTATAGCTCTTGGTACGACGCGGGTTCTGGCTGGATTGTGGCCGTGCCACCGAGTGTAGCCAAGACAGAAGCAGAGTTCTTGGCACTGGTCGAAAAGAGCAAGAATATCCAATTGCTCAATTACGGGCCGGACGACGAGCATCCAGATCGCGTCTATCTAGCCAAGGCCGATTGGAGCAATCAGGCACCGCGCCGTTGGGGAGCCAGCAGTGAACATGTGAAGGATGGTGTCGGCGTCGTAATGCACGCTTTTGCCAACGGTAAAGTGGAGCCGCTTAACGACGACATCGACCCCAGGGTCTATCGTGCCCTGATCGACCGAAATGCTCCGCCGGGCGACACGCCGAAATAGTTTGTAGGGTTTGTGAAACGCACCGCCCACTCCGTTTGAGTCTGCACACCGTTTCGCGTTAGTTCGCAAACCGATCTTGCACACCAACAGTCCGGTGCGTGGAACGAACCATGAACCACGCAAGACGCTGTAATTGTTTAGCCGCGGCGCGCTAACGCAGCGCGTGAACTGCAACCAGTGTCTGAAACGTATCACCTCTCCCGCGCAGTGGGAGAGGTCGTCGCCCCAGCGACGGGTGAGGGCAATGTGCGTTGCAGTGGTACACGTTTAATTTCATTATTCATTGCCATGCATCATCTTCATTCATCTCTTATTCCGTCGGAGTCAAATCATGCATTCTCACATCAAATTCAATCAATGGTCCCATCGTGCCGGTGAATCTCGAGCCGATGTGATCACCACCATTCTTGTCCTAATTGTTTTCTTTGTGATTGCTGTCGCGCTTTTTCTGCCTCCGGGTCCTGTGAGTAGACCTGCTTCACCACGTAACGCCTGCCAGAATAATATGCGGCAGATTGGACTGGCGCTTCATACCTACCAAGATGCCAGGAAGCGCTACCCGAGCGGTTGTTATTCGCTTAAAGAAATCGAATCTGGCGCGCCACTGCTACCCCTCACGCGGCGAGTCGCAGGATCTGCCAATCCTGACAACGGTGCCAAGTACAGCTTTCTAGTGCATTTGTTGCCTTACATGGAAGAAGGGAACATTTACAATCAGATTGCTACGGCCAGCAACCGTTTCCAATTGCCAGCATTTGATCCAGCGGTAGTCTATGGCAATACAAGCATGCCGTTCGCGGCACTCGAAATCTCGACTTTCCGCTGTCCGTCGGATGTCCATGACGGGTACTCCACTGCCCCGGAGTATCAGCGATTCAAACAGGTAAATCCCATTACCAATCAGCCCGCCGGCATCGCCCTCACCAGTTACGTGGCCACATTCGCCACTGAACTAGACCTAGTTGCCGATCGCCCGGCGGAGGCCAACGGCGTGATCGTACCTGAAGGCAGCACGACCATGCGTGACATCAAGAACGGGCTCAGTCGCACGATCATGCTCGCGGAGACCAAGGAGACCGCCTACAGCTCGTGGTACGACGCGGGCGATAGCTGGCTGGTAGCGGTTCCCCCTGAGCAGGCCCGTACACGGGCGCAGTTCGACTCGCTGGTTAACAGCCAGACCGAGACGCAGATGGTGAACTATGGCCCGGACGACGACCATCCCGACCGGGCCTATCTGCCGCGAGTCGCCTGGAGCAACCAGCAACCGCGTCGCTGGGGCGCCAGCAGCCACCACGCCGGTGGCGCGATGCATGCGTTTGTCGACGGCGGCGTCCGCTTCATCGCCGACGATATCGACCCCAAAGTGTACCGCGCATTGATTGACCGCAACGCGACGAGAGAGGAGAAAGACATGGCGGAAAAGGGGTTAGAATAGGCGGTGCTCCTTGAAAAAAGTGGTGAATTAGGCGGGATTGTTGCTCGTTATTTGAGTGGCCTTTTTTTTCCTTGCAAACCCCCTCCGCCAGGCGTTATAGTGCAGGCGGCTATAGCGCCTGGCAGGCATTCGCTTGCCAACTTTCACATTCATCCACAGGGGTATCTCATGAAGCGCTCTCGCGGTTTCACGCTCACCGATCTGATTGTCGTCATTGCCGTCATGTCGCTGCTGCTGGCTCAGTTCTTTCCCAATATTTTCAAGTCGCGAGAAGCGGCCCGGCGAACGGCCAGCGCCAACAATATGAAGCAACTAGCGCTGGCGGCGCTCACTTATCATGACGCCATGAAAAAATTTCCAGCGCTGTGTGACAAACCGCTGTTGCTGGAACAGGTCGCCGCCTCGACCGATCCAAAAAGCGCGGCACAGTACAGTTGGATTGTGACTTTGCTTCCCTACATGGAAGAGGGGAACATCTACAATCAGATTGCGACCCAATCCGAGCGACGCAAGCTCCCCGCATTCACCGACACTATCATTGGCAGCAATGGGCGGCATATTTCCACGATCGATATTGCAACTTTGCGTGCTCCCGACACGGCTGAAGGAACCTTTGCTAAGGCCAAAGAGTACGCAGTCTTGTCTGGCACTGATGACGACAAAAAACCTTTCGGTGTAGCGATCACTAATTATGTTGCCACGCCGGCGACCCATTTGGAACTGTTGAGGACAGATCCAACTTCCGCAAACGGGCTCATCGTACCGGGCAAAGGCACAACCATCCGTCAAGTCAAAGATGGCATGTCGCGCACAATCCTGCTCGCCGAATCGCGCGAGGCGGACTACTGCTCTTGGTACGACGCTGGCAGCACCTGGGTCGTAGCGCTCCCCTCTGCGGTTTTGGAGTTGGATGACGCGCAGAAGGCGGCACCGAACGCCGCGGTCGAAGAATTCAGAAAGAAGGATGACGCAACTAAGGTCCATCCACTCAACTACGGCCCCACCGAAAAAGACAAAACGCTGGTCTATCTGGAAAAAGCCAAGTGGGCCAATGCCGGCCCGCGCACCTGGGGGCCAAGCAGCCCTCGGAACGACGACGTGGTAAACCATGCGATGGGAGACGGTGCTGTTGTGGCACTCAATAGTGACGTGGATGCCAAGGTGTATATCGCGTTAGTGTCGCGTAATGGCGGCGAGACCGGTGACGAAATAGACGAAGCGTTGACCGGCAAAAAGAAGCCAAAGTCAAAGGCTCCTCCAGAGGACGCTAAAAAATGACACGCCCGTCCCTCATCTGTCGCAAACACACGTTGAAGGAAGAGATTGCTTTTTCTGTGCCTCTGCATCGACGGTCAACGTCGAGGGGATTTACCTATTTTGAGCTACTGATCATTCTGACGGTCCTGGCAGTGCTGGTTGCCTTGCTATTGCCAGCGATACAGGCAGCGCGCGCCGCGGCACAGCGCAGACATGCCTTAAATAACATTCAAGAGGTCGGAGCGGCGCTGGAGCGGTACTCGGCCATGTCGCAACCGTTGCCCGTGCCTCCATTTAATCAGGACGTGAAAGAACGGGCTGCCGAAGCATCGCCTTTTCCGGCGATTCGTGTTGTCGCACAGAATGATTCACCCGCTGACAGCTCAAAAGCACCGGCGTCAACTTCCTCGAATGTTAGTGCTAAGGCAAGTCCGAATGTTGATCCATCACTGTCAGATCGCATGACCGAACAGCAACGCAAGGCGGCGCAGAAGGAACAGAATAAGGCCACCGGCCGTCTGATTGGCTTTATTGTAACCGGTGTGGCGGTATTGATCGGGGTGCTGTTAACTCTCAGGCGAAAACGCAATTCAATTCAGACCTGAAATTTCAGCACCACTCAAACTCATTTGGAGAGCTACCATGAATCTTCGCACACGTGCTCGCGGTTTCACCCTCCTAGAACTACTCGTCGTCATCGCCGTGATCGGCATCCTGATTGCCTTGCTTTTGCCAGCGATACAGGCGGCGCGTTCTGCAGCGATGCGGAACCATAGCTTGAACAATCTCCGCCAGATTGGATTGGCAACGCTGAATTATGAGGTCACCAATCGGCATTTTCCTGCGCTGTGCGAACAGCCATTGCTGCTCGAGCAGGTTGCCGCATCCACAGAGAAGAAAACTGCGGCACAGTATAGCTGGATCGTGGCGATTCTCCCTTACTTTGAAGAAGGAGACATTTACAGCGATATCGAAGCCAAATCCAAAAAGTTTACGCTGCCGGCCTTCAGTCCCGAAATTGCCTTCGGTGCCGACAAACGCCACTTCTCAACAAAGCCCATCGCATTGCTTCGCGCGCCGGGCTTCGACGAACCGGAATTTGCCTCTGCCGAGGAATGCAAGGCGCTATCTGGAATCGGTGACGATATGAAGCGCTACGGAGTGGCCATCACCAACTACATCGCGTTGCCTGCCACGCATTTGGCACTGCTGAAGAAGGATCCAACAGAGGCGAATGGAATCATCGTTCCTGGTTCGAAAACGAAGATCACCGTCCGCACGATTAAGGACGGATTGTCGCACACGGTGATGATGTGCGAATCACGCGAACCGGCCTACTGCTCCTGGTACGATGCCGGCGGAACCTGGGCCGTCGGTCTCCCCTCCGCCGCCCCTGAACCAAAATGGGAAGACGGAGTGCTCACATTGGACATCGCCAAGGATGCTGCTGTTGCTCACCCAATCAACTACGGCCCAACCAAGAAAGAACCAGAACGGTTCTATTTGGATAAGAAACATTGGGCCAATGCGGGCTCTCGCAGTTTTGGCCCGAGTAGCCCGATCGGTCAGCCGCTTGCCACACATGTTATGGCCGATGGCAGCGTGCATGCGCTGGATGAGAGGATCAGCATCGATATCTATCTGGCCCTGATCACGCGCGCCGGCGGAGAGAATATTGATGACTTGCGAGATGATTAGATCGACAATGCACCTAACTGCCCAATCTCCATCGCCACCAGTCGACGCACAACATCGATAGAACTCGGTCGTCGATCGGGGTTCTTGGCCAGTAGTTCGCGGATCAGGTCGGCGACTTCGGTCGGAATCTGTGGTGCCAGCGATCGGATGTCGGTTAGTTTGCCTCGTTGCTGCTGCTCGACCAACTCTTCCAGCGACCTGGCGGGGAAGGGGACACGCCCGGCGAGCATTTCATAGAACATCGCACCGAGACTATACAGGTCGCTAGCTGGTCCAGCGGCTAGGGTTGAAGTCAACAGCTCCGGGGCCAAATACTCGATTGTGCCAATTAGCGGACGGTCGAGTGCGCCCCCGGCCTCTTGCACCTCGCGCGCAAAGCCAAGGTCCAACAGCGTCGCGTGCCCATTGGCGGATACCAGCACATTGGCCGGTTTGACATCGCCGTGTAGACACCCAATATCGTGCAACGCGACCAGTGCCTCGGCCACTTGTCGCACGGTCCATAAGGAACTGCCCAGGCTGTACGACTTGCTGCTGTTGCTCGATTGCCGCATCAGTTTGGCTTGCAGCGTCTCGCCGCTGAGGTACGGCATAACCAGATAGTAGGGTGTCGCCTGTAACTGTGCCGAAAGGATCGAAACCAAGTGCGGGTGCGAAACGCGACGCCCGATCTGTGCCTCACGGCGAAAAAATGCCAGCGTCAGTGGATCGTCCTGCCACGCCGAGTCAAGCACTTTCACCGCGTACAAAATGTTCGCAGCGCTGCTGGCATTGCCATGTCGTGCTCGATAGACGCTCGCCCGTTCTGTGCGCGCGATCAGGCCATCCAGAATCCACGGTCCTATGCTGGCCGACTGGGCAGGCACACTGGTGCGGCGTGTTGCAGAGATCGTGGGCGGTAGTGTAGGCAAGCGAGTCGATTCCATGCGGTTTTCGTCGAGGGCAGGGGTTCTTAGCAGATGCGAACAAGAGCCATCTGGGGGGTCGCAGAGTTGATCTGAACAAGGTGACCGAACGGTCGGGTGATCGCAGTCTCATTTAGCCTGGCAGGAATCCGCCGATGACTTCTGGTTGCATCGGCAGTTCGTTGCAATCCAGTCCAACCGCAACCCTCCTGCTGCAATGGACTGCCTAAGTTCACTCGACTACCAAATTTCTCCCAGGGCGCGGAGCCGTGCTAGCATCGACTGTTGTTTCAGAACCGAGCTTTTTGCGGGTCTCCCCCTCGTCATTCGGGCGGCGTTCTGCCTAGAATGGCTTGTTCGATGTGAAACGGACGCGCCGGCTGCCATTCGTTGCGCCGTGCGTTCAATCAAGGAGGAGTTTTCGCTTGCTCAGGATTGCACAGCGGACAGCTTTTGATGGCTTCGGCCCGACTTCACTCGGGCTGCGACTGCGCCTCTGCGCTACCGGCATCACTCCGCAAAATTCGCACCGCGAAACACGCCGGCTGATTCGGCGCGACTGCCCCGCACGGCCCGGTGTATACGGCATGCTCAATCGCGAAGGGCATCTGGTCTACGTTGGCAAGGCCAAGTCGCTGCGCAATCGCCTGATCAGTTATTTTCAGACCACCGCCGACCAGCAAAAGGCGGGGCGAATCGTCGACGATACAGCCCGTATTGTTTGGGAAACGCTCCCGCACGAGCTGGCAGCACTAATGCGGGAACTGGAACTGATCCGTCGCTGGCTGCCACGCTTCAATGTGCAGGGCCTGCCCGGTCGCCGCGCACGCGCCTACATCAGCATCGGTCGTGCCCCGGCACCGTATGTTTATTTATCGCCAGAACCACCAGCGCGCGGAGCAACCTGTTTTGGACCGCTGCGTGGGTTCAATCGTTTGAGCGAGGCGGTGCGACATGTCAACGTGCAGTTTCGGCTGCGCGATTGTCCGTCGCGAGTGCCGATGTTGTTTTCGGACCAGCCGTCGCTGTTTTCGCTGGAACAATCGGCCGCCTGTCCACGGTTCGATTTGGGAACCTGCCTGGCACCTTGTGCGGGCGAGTGCTCGCAGTCGCAGTATGCCGCGCAATTGGGCCAAGCGCGCGAGTTTCTCGAAGGGTCCGACACCGTTCTGCTAACGCGGCTGGAAGCGACCATGGCCGAGGCAGCCGCGAAACGGCAGTTTGAGCGTGCGGCCATGATTCGGGACATATGGCAATCGATCGACTGGCTGCATCGTTCGCTCGATCGTTTGCGGCAGGCGCGGCAGAATTATTCGTTTATCTATCCAGTGCCATTGCCGCGCCGCGGAATGTTTTGGTTTTTGTTTCGGCGCGGGCAACTGGTCACCGGTGCCGCTGCACCACGCAATGAGCAGACGGCGCACCGCTGGCTGATGCGTATCGACTCAACTGCGCCACAAACGCCTGTTGCCGCAGGCATTGATCCCACCAAGCCGGCCACTGACGAAGACCAAGAGCTGTTGATGCTGACCGCCGCCTGGTTTCGAAAGTATCCCGACGAATTGGCGCGCACGATTCCGCTAGGCGAGGCTGGCGATCGTTGTCACAGATTTGTGAGCTAGTGCTGCGTCACAGTTAAAAATAGGGATTGGACGAATCAGCCGCATGGCGCTAGCCACCGGTTTTTACCGCTCCAACCGTGGGCTAGCGCCCAACGGCTAATACAATAATTAAGCCGTGACACAGCACTAAGCCAAATCGCGATCTTCAAACAGCACCAAGGCAAATAGCATGGCCACCGCGCTATACAGCACGCAGTAGGCGGCCGCCCAGCCGAGATAGGACACGGGCACAATCGCGCCGCCCGCTATTGCAGCATTGATATTGAAATGCTCCAGCACCGGTAGCACCGTGGCAAAGAACTGTCCAGAAAACTGAATGATCCCGTACGGGTCGCTAACCTGCTTCGACAAAGCCAACAGCGGCAGCAGATGTCCGACAATGTAGATCACAAAACAGATTGTCAGGTTCGACAACATCGGCAACCGCGTGGCAATGGCCACGCTGATCGATGCCATGACCACTGCCTCCATGAAGGCCAGTAGCAGACCCGGCACGATGTTGATCATTTCGGCATAACAAACCTGCCAGGTCGGTTCCTGCTGCGCACTTTCGCGAGCGTCGTAGACGACCTTGAATGAGACCGTCAGCAGAAAGATGAATCCTAGATACATAAACATCAGAATGACTGGCAGCAGCACTCCGATGAACTTTCCGATCAGAAATTGCGCTCGCCCGATCGGCTTGGAAAGCACCGTCAATGCAGTCCGGCCATCGATTTCGTCGGAGATGCCAACGCTGGCGGTCCAGACCGCGATAAAGATCGACATCAACATAATGAAGGCCAGATTAAAGTCCTTCAGGACTTTGACATCCTCGCCAAACGTGTTGTAGGGAATGATCGTCGTGATGAGCAGCGCGAATATCCCCACCGCCATCAGGATTTGATACAGCGGTTGCGCCAGGGCCTCCTTGGCGGTCGTTGTCGCCACGGCGATGACTCGCGGAAAGCTCAATCGCATCAATAAGAACACAACCACCAAACCGGCGTAGGCCGCTGCCGTACCGGGTATGGCAATCGCCTCCGGGTACTCGGCCTGCGTTTGCACGAATAATTTAACGGTGGCCGGTCGACCGCTGTTATTGGTCAGAAACAACTTTGTCGAATCGGTCGCAAACAAGTACTGCGCGCTGATGTCTCGGTTCCACTCATAGGGCTGATCCGGTTCTAATTTTTGCTGCAATGAACTGACTCTGCGGAGCAGCCCGATCCCTGGCAATTCGACGGAGAAATACAAATTCTGATCCGTTTGGATGCGCAGTCGCTGGACCTCTTTAGGAGCGAGCTTGAGGTCCACCTCGAAATCTTTGGCGTCGGCCTTTAGATCGACTTTTTCTGTGAACTCTGTTGCACTGGCCAGCCGCGTTACCGATGTCATCAGACCTTTGAAAGGGACGATCCAGGCACCGGCGATTGCAAACACCGACAGCGCCAGGCCGAACACCAGCACAGGGAACAGAAAACCTTCGTGGACCGAAGAATTGATATTGGCAATCGCTCGTTTTGAGACCAGCCAGACAATGCCATACAAAATGGCCAGGATGACCACCCCCAACGCGACACCTGCCGCCAGTAGCCAGACGGGCGTCAGCCAGGTCGAGGGAGCGGCCAGAATCAAGAAAGAAGAACTGAGCATGAATCACCGCTTATCGTCAATTGACTATGTATTTATTGTAGGATCTGCCGCAGTGTCAGGTTCATAACAATCGCTCATCATCCGCGGATCTCAAATCGATCGAACTCCCCGTTCGCCGCATCGCTCACAGTATCTTGATCAGCGATGTATTGTCCCAGTGACTGGTTCACCTGCCGCAGCATACGATCCAGTTCGCCCGGCTCTCCCTCTATCACCAATCGCACCCGGCCGTCAGGCAGGTTTTGCACGTACCCGGTGACTTCAAACAAACGAGCAATTTCTTGCGTTGAATACCGAAACCCCACCCCCTGAACTTTTCCGCGAAAATGAATCGTTCGTCGCTCTGTCATGGCCAAAACTTTGGGTGCCACTGCTGCCTGCCCTCGCGAAGGCGGGGGGCTTGCCCAGCAGTGCAAAGGCAAATCGCAAATCCAAATTCAGGCGTTCATTCAGAGTTGATCCGCAATGCTGCAACGTCCAGTATAGAACCGCTCGTTGGTCCCTTCTAGACTGCGCTTGCTGTTGCACGAACCTATCGACGGCTATCCAACCGCGCGCGATGCCGACTGGTCGGATAACCGGCACATCTGGCCGCGATCAGTCCCTCGATTCTCGTCATGCGCGCAGCCCAAGCCGCTCCCTGCGCGTGTATACGGATCCAGATGCCAGCCGGTTCGGTAAAAACTGCCTCAAACTGGCGGGGTCACTTCACTCAGCGGCCCGACGACGAACGTCGTATTTTGCGTGAGCGGAAATCGTTTAAGAATCGCGGCGATTTGCTCGGTCGTGACCGCTTGGATCGAGTCGAGGTCCTCGCGAATGGTCCGGTATTCGCGGCGGTACATCCAGTTGCCCCCCACGACAAACAACCGGCCACGTGGGCGTTCGCTCCCCAGCACAACGCGTGACAGGACTTTGCTCTTGGCCTGGCTCAATTCGGCGGCAGTGACTCCGCTAGCCTCGGCCTCGGTATAGATATCGCGCACCGCCTGCAGATTCTCAGCCACAAACTCCGGGTCGCACGACAGGTAGGTTACAAACGCCCCCGCACCGTGGTTTCCAGAAACATGCAGCACCGCGTGCTCCGCCAGACCTGGGTCAACCAGCTTCCAATACATCCGGCTGCCCGAATCGTCTCCCAATATGACCGTCAGCAATTTGGCCGCGAAGCGATCTGGGTCGGTCGCCGTCGGGCCATTGGCCATCTGGATCATGTATTCCTGCGTGGCACTCTCCTTGTGAAGCACTTGGAACGACTGCCGCGGATCGACCTCTGGCATTGCACGCTTGGTAGCAAACGGCTCCCACTCTCCGCATGTGCGCTCGGCCGATTTGACCATTTCGTCAAAGTCGATCTTTCCAGATCCGACCAGCGTAATGTTCTTGGGACTGTACCGCTCGGCAAAATAGGCCCGCATGCTGTCGACCGACAGGTCGGTGATGCTCTTCACAGTCCCGAGTACACTGCGCCCGAGCGGGTGTTTGCCAAAGAACGCCTCGCGGCATTTGTCGTCCGCGCCGAACGGTGGCTGGTCATCGTACATCCGAATTTCTTCGATGATGACCTGCTTCTCGGTGTTGAAGTCCTCTTCACGCAACGAGGGACGCATGATGTCACCGAGCAATTCAATCGTCCGGTCCTGAAACTCTGGCAAAACCGCCGCGTGATAAACGGTGCTCTCTTCACTGGTGAAGGCATTGTAGTCGGCCCCCATCTCGTCGAACTCGCGGTTCACATCGTCCGGCGAACGGCGTGGGGTTCCCTTGAAGACCATATGCTCCAAAAAATGACTGACGCCGGAGATCGCGTCGTTCTCGTCGCGCGAACCGGCCTTCACAAAAAATCCCAAGGCGGTCGAGTGCGCGGCGTCGTCGCACTCGGCAATCAACTCCAAACCATTGGCCAGCGTAGCTTGTTGAAACTTCATAGGGATGATCCAGCATTCAATAACAAATGACAAACGACTGATAACAAATGACTGATCGATATGCGGGATAAATCGCGACAGAACGCGGTACTATGCCGACGCACTGGCACTAGGAGATCCCGCACCCGGCACATTCAACGGGCTAGGACCCAGCGTCAGCACCGTAAAGTCCTTGGGTGGATTGGCCGCCAGATAGCTGTTGATGCTTTCTGTCGTCAGCGAGTCGACCAATTCGCCGATCTCCTCCAGCGTCCGCACTCGGCCCAGGTGGTACCATTCTCGCGCTAGCGCTCCGCTACGAGACGAGCTGGACTCTTGCTGCATGATCAGGCTGCTTTTCACGCGCGCCTTTAGCCGCTGCAACTCAGTCGAGTCGATCCCCGCTGACAGGCGATCCAGCTCAGACATGGTCACGTCGAGCGTTTCCTGAGCACGCTCGACCGAGGTTCCCGCATAACAGAGCACGCAGGCATGATCGCGAAGAGTGTGGTAGCTGGCGTAGACCGAATAGCACAGCCCACGCTTCTCGCGGACCTCGGTGAAGAGCCGTGCGCTCATGCCGCCACTAAGCACGCCGACTGCGGCGGAGGCGTTTATGTAATTCGGATCGCGAAACGGCACGCTGGCGTACGCTATGCCGATCTGTGTTTGGTTCGATTCGTGTGACAGGTGTTCGTTTTTCGGGCCTCGGGGACCGGTGGCAACGGGCTTGGCCTCAACCGATTTCCAATCGCCGAGGAGTTGCCCCACCAGATCCTTCAGCAGCGGCCAGTCGATATTTCCTGCCACACCCAGGATTGCACCATTCGGGCGGTAGCAGCTTTTGAACTGAGCGTGAATCTCGTCGTTCGTTATCGCTTCGATCGCCTCCAAGGTTCCCTCGCTGGGGCGGCCCCAGGGATCGGGATAATGCCGCCGGCGCAGTTCGAGCATCACCTTATGCGAGGGATCATCCTCCAATGACCGCAGCTCTTGCACCGCGACCAGCTTGCCTGCTTCGAGCTGATCGGCCGGCAAATGAGGTCGCCGCAACAGGTCGGCATAGATCGACAGCGCCGCCGGCAGGTTGCTGGCCAACGTCGCTCCGCTAAAGCTGCTATGCGACGCCGAAACAGACTCATTGCGTTGTATGCCGAGATTTTCCAGGTCGTCAATGAACTGGCGGCTATCACGTGAGCCGGCACCGCGGAGGACCATTTCGCAGGTCATCGTGGAAAGGCCGCTCCGGTCGGCCGGATCGTTGGTCGAACCGGCTGGAACCAGAAACGTGAATGCGGCGGACTCTAGCGACGGCATACGCTCGGCAACCAGGACCAGCCCGTTGTCGAAAGTGTGATTGTAAAAAGACTGCTTCAAGAATCACTCCCCGGAAAATGGACGACGCTGGCCACGAACCGCCAGATGTCTTGGACAAGGCCTATTCTACGAACTTTGCCGCCAGGGGGTAGCAGCAATCCGGCCCGCAGCGCCTAGGAATAAGCGACTTCGACCACCTTGTAGACGGTGCGAATTTTAGAAAAGCCGAGCCGGCGATATAGGCGAATCGCTCCGTCGTTCCGCGAAGTGACCTCCAGCATGGCACGGGAAAGCCCAGCTAATTGAAAACCTTCCAGCGCCTTCAGCATCAGGCAGCTTCCCAGACCCAACCCGCGCTGCTCGGGCACGATACCGAGATTCTGCACGGCACCAAAGCGGTTGGAATCCATGATCCCCTGGATAGTCCCGACATATTCCGGCTCAGCACTGCCGATTGGCAGAATACTACTGCCGACAGGCAGAATATTCATTCTGTTAGCACCCAGGCCATCCAGACCCGTCCGCGAGCCACTCCGTTTGTCGGTGGCCAGCAGCCAGGTCGACTGTTGCAGGAAACCCGGTTTACGGCTGATTTCATACATCAACCGCAGGCAGCCGCTGTAGTCTCCCAGACAGGGAAACACGTTGGCATCGATTTCAGACCGAAAGCTGAGATATTTGACCTCGGCATGGGCTTCCACCAAGGTTCGATCCCAACTGAGGAACCGATAGCCACGCGGTGGCCGAGAATCGGAGAAATCTCGACCGCGCAGGTCGATTTCCATCCGAAAACGCTTGAAATAGGTCAGACCCATGGGACTACTGCCGCGAAAATAACGCTTGGTTGGATCGACCCACGCAAGTAAAGGCTGCGAATCAATTGTTGAAACGCACGATTTCAATCCTATCGAACTACTACAACACGGTCAACTTTCCGGTCCGATTCTCGCATTTTACCGACAAATTCCCTTTGGAATCTCGCTGCGAACGGAGCATCGACAGATAGTTTTTCATTGCAAGTATATAGTTTGATCGGCGATTGGAGACTGTGACTCGCTGGTTGGCGGCGCGCAGCCGACAGTCGTTATAGCCCGCGATTGCGGCAGAGACCTTTCAAACCGGTCGTCAATTGCCGATGGAATCGCGTCCTCCCCCGCCAGACTATTCGCCTCGGCAAGAAATTCCTTGGCTAGAAATGAGATTTCTGGGTTTGCCTGCTGATCTGGCGCGATAACTCATCTACACCGTGCTTAAGAATTCGCAAGATTTAATGGTGGGGTGGCTAGAAGTGGCCGATATTTTGAATAGTCAAAAACACCCCGCCTCGAATGCGCGCCCGCACTCGGCATTACAAGGACGTTTGCCATGGCCCACCCGGCTCGTTCAGTCCGCACATGGATTGTGTCAAGTTTTCTGGTTGCAATCGCAGTGCTTTGCCATGCTCAATGCGATGCGGCAGAGTCTGCTGCATGTCAGGTGTGCGGTGCCGTTGACTGCGCGGCCGGTTGTGATGTGACTGGTGGTGCAGACCCCGATTGCTGCGCGGACTGTTACAACGACTGCTGCGACGATTGTGGGTGTTCGCTCTTTGGCCAGTTACGTTGTCGCAAGACGTTGCTTCATTGGCCCGGTGGCGAAGTGACCTATGTCACTGGCGATGAAGAAATGGAGCCAATCGCAACGGATCGTCCCGACTTTACTGAGAACACCGCATTGGTTGGCCTTGGTGTTGGTCAAGTGGAATTTGGTTATACGTACACCAGGGATACCAGTAACGGTGATACGGTCAACGCACATAGCTACCCCGAAACGTTGCTTCGCGTTGGAGTACTGGCCGAATGGATCGAGATGCGTGTCGGCTGGAACTATGCCTCGAACAACAACACCATCGGTGGATTTGCCGATAACACCGACGGCGGCGAGGATCTGTATCTGGGCATGAAATTCGCGCTAATGGAACAGCAAGGCTGGCTGCCCGCATTGACACTACTACCGCAGATGACTGTACCGACCGGTAGTCAGGAATATACCAGTGACGAAGTTATGCCGGGGCTGAATGTTCTATACGCCTGGGATCTAAATGACTTTCTCACACTGGCCGCCAGCACGCAGGCCAATCGCGCTTTTGATGGCAATGGCGACTACTATGAGGAATACGCCCAGTCTATTTCGATGGGTTACAGCCTGACCGAGAAATGGGGTGCCTATACCGAATGGTTTGTCTTGATTCCACACAACGCCGAGGCTGCGGATACCACTACGCAGCACTACCTGGACGGCGGCTTTACCTATTTGGTCAATACAATTTTCAGCTCGACTGGCGAGCCGGTTTTGGCCTGAGCGAATCGGCCGACGACTTCTTCACCGGTGCTGGTGCGGCGATCCGGTTCTAAACGGCCGGTACCGTGCATTTGCAGCATCGATTGCCTTTTCGGCAGGCAGATCACCGCCAATTCTACCTATCTTCACTTGCGACAGAGCGGATGTCTCTCTAATATTCGCTCGCAATTTAAGTTAGTCCTGCGTCACATCTAAAAACAGGGATCGGACAAATCAGCCGCATGGCGCTAGCCACCGGTTTTTTCCGCTCCAACCGTGGGCTAGCGCCCAACGGCTGATACAAGAAATAAGCTGTGATAATGCACTAGTCTTGGCCGGCACTGTATCTACACCGTTTCACCTGGCGGATCGCTATGATCGAAGTCCTGCAAATTACTGCCCTGCATCGTACTACCGTTCGCCTCTGGCATTTGCAGCCGGTGGAGAATACTCATCGCGACTTGTTGCAGGTGATTTGCGAGCAGCATAAGTTCAATTTTCTGCTCTGGCACGAAGAGGATATCGCACGCAGCCCTGACGCTAGCGACGCGCAGATCGCCACCGTGAAACGGGCCATCGACGGGTACAACCAGCGACGCAACGACTGGATCGAACGCATCGATGACAATCTCAAGCGAATGCTGGACGAGCGCGGGGTTGTCCCGGCACCGACAGCACGTTGGAATTCTGAGACGCCCGGCAGTACCATCGACCGTTTGTCGATCTTGGCTCTGCGAATCTATCATATGGAAGAGCAGGCCGAACGGCGCGATGCGTCGGCGGAGCATATCGCCAAGACGCGCAGCCGATTATCGGTCCTGTACACACAGCACGACGATCTGTCGACCGCACTGAGCGAACACCTGGCCGATCTGGCCGCCGGTCGCAAACGTCTGAAGCTCTACCGGCAAATGAAGATGTACAACGATCCAACGTTGAATCCTGCGATCTACAACGCACAGCTTCGCAAAGCCAGCTAAGTCACACCGTGTGCCAGTGCATGCGACGTCGTCTACAGTAGTGCCTTTGTGCGACGAGTATCTTCACCTCTCCCGCGCAGTGGGAGAGGTCGACGCCCAAGCGGCGGGTGAGGGCAGGCGAGAGTAGAGTATGTCGGACAGAACGAGGCCGAACGGCAGGCATGACTCCGTTAACCGATTCACATTCACGCTGCCACAATTGCCTTCGCCGCAGTTCCGCCAGTACGCTCGATCAATTGATCGCAGGCTGCACAGACTTCGGCGACCGAAATAGCTCGCATCGAAGCATCGTCCGCAGTTCGCTTGCTACGGCTCGATCCACTCAAACAGATATTCTGAATCGAAATATGCTGCTGACCATAGGGGCCGTTTCGCATGGCGCTCATTGGACCAAACAGACCGATACACGACGTTCCGACCGCGGCGGCCAGATGCAACGGGCCAGTGTCCGAACTAACAAAAAACCGCGACCGCCGAGTCAGTGCGGCCAATTCGCGTAGCGTGGTACGCGGTGCCAGCACCGCACCGGTACCGACCATGGTCACAATTTGCTCAGCCGACTTTTGTTCATCGGCACCGGCCCAAACAATGACTGCGGGCAGGCCCTGCTTTTTTGCCAAGTGACGCGAGACCTCCGCCAGCCGTTCGGTCGGCCAGCGTTTCGACGGCCAGCCCGCTCCGACGTTGATGATGGCAAAGCCAGCCTCCAGCTTGGCATTCTTAACGAACTGATCGATGCTAGCATTTTCAGCCGTGAACTCTGGCAAGCCGAAGCGAACTTCGCAGTCAGGCACTTCCAGTGGACTCAGCAGTTCCAAGTACCGGTCCACCACATGCGGTGCCGAAGCTTCCACCAGGGTGTTATTCAGCCAGCGGCTAATTTCGCGCCCGTCGGGCGCAGTGAATCCAATTCGCGCCTTGGCACCTGACAGGCGTGCCACCACGGCACTCTTGCTCAGTCCTTGCAGATCCAGGGCGACTTCTGGCCGAATTTCACGCAATTGTCGGCGGAGTTGCAGTACGGTGCGTGGCGACTTCAACCATTTGCGCGGCACTTGAACCAATTGATCGATCGCTGGGTGGTCACGCAGTAGTTCGGCGGTGCGTCCTTCGACAACCCAAGAGATGTGCGTATCTGGCCAGGCGTCGCGAATGCGGCACGCCACCGGCAGACCGTGAATGCAGTCCCCAATGGCACTGAGCCGCACGATCAGAATTCGTTTAGGAGGCTGCATGGCGGTTCGCTCGGCGGGCCGAGCGCAGAAGGTTTATTGGTAATCGAGCCGTGCTGTCTTGCTGCCAGCAGATATACCTGCCGAGTAAGCATCCGGCAATGGCAGTCGCCGGTGGACCGAATGACGTGCTACCGTGGGATTTCTCGCCCGTGCGGGTCGGTTTCTCCCTCGCGAAGGTCGGCCGCGATTTGCTGCTGCAATTCCTGGCCGATGTAATGTTCCATCCGCGCCGCCGGTGCATGCACACGATCCAGCGGCATGCCGAGAAACTCGACCAGATAGGCCTCCCACAAGCGATGCGAGCGGACCAAACTGGCCGCCTGACGACGCCCGGCCTCGGTCAGTCGCAAGCCGCCGTGCGTTCGCTCGATGCTGCCTCGTCGCAACAATCCCCAGATCGCCAGCCGTGATGCCAGGCCTCCGCCGACCGCCTGCGCCGCTTCGCCGGTCCCCATCAGGCGTTCGACTGCTAGCTCTTCCAGCCGATAGAGCATGGCCAGCACATCCTCGCGAATAATGCGCGAGGTCGTTTGCAGGTTTCGCCACAGCGTACTGACAATGCCGTACCTTGGCGAAAAGAACACCGCCAACATGAACAGTACTGCACTAACGCAGACCATTAGCCCGGCCGGTTCGGCATCTTCGGTGATCCAAAATGTGCCGAGATACCCCAGGTAAGCAGAGATTGCACCTACCGCGCCGGCGATAATCAGCATCGGCTTCAACCGGTCGGTCAACAAGTGCGCGGTTGCCCCCGGCACGATTAACATGGCAATCACCAGGATCGAGCCGACCGCTTCAAACGACGCCACCGTGGTTGCGGCCACCATCGCCATTAGCAGGTAGTGCAGCAACGTGGCGTTGATCCCCATAGTGGTTGCCAATTCTGGGTCAAACGAGCTGATCTTCAGCTCTTTCCAGAGTACGGCAATGAACAGCATGTTGAGCAGCAACACCGAGCCGGAAGACATCGCCGCGCGCGGAATAGCCAGTCCCCAAATTTCAATTTTTGGATTGGCAACAAATGACAGTACTCCTTGCAACACGCAGTCGGCATCCAAATCCACGTTGTGCGCATAGCGACGCAGCAGCACCACACCCAGCGCGAACAGCGATGTGAAAACCACCCCCATGCTTGCATCGGCTGGCACGCCACCATGACGGTGCAGCGTCTGCGTGAGAAATGTGGTGAGCAGCCCGACGGCGAATGCACCAAGGATCATGCCGCCGATATTCAGACTGCCGGTAAAGATAAACGCCACAACCAGTCCCGGCAGAACGGCGTGCGAAATCGCGTCTCCCATCAGGCTCATTCGCCGCATGACCAGATAGCAGCCGATCAGCGCGCAGGAGACATTCGTCATCATGCCGACGCCAAGCACCCACCACTCTTCGCCGCGGGGGAGCAAATACCAGTCTTGTAGTTGTTCAATCAACACAGATTTCTACGCCAAAAGAGGCAAAATTGATCTAACCTTTACTCAACTCGTGCGGTGACTTAGGAACCTGACCAAATTGTGCCGGCAGTCGTCCTTGTGCGGCCAGTGCCGCTTCCAAGTCGTCCACCATTTCCGGCGGAAGCACATGCTCAATGGCATCGGCATCGCGATCCACGTGATCGCTGGCAATATTCGCACCTTGGATCAAGAACAATTCCCACAGTCGATGCGTGCGCGTGATGCGGGCAGCTTCACTCAGCCCTGCCGGTGTCATCTGCACGCCAAGCGGTACTTCGACAATCCAGCCGGCTCGCCGCGCGCTATGCAGCAGTCGCCCTAACTGTGCGTCGGACCAGGCGCGCTCGGCTTTGAGCTGTTCGGGAGAGATTGCATTCATCTGCGGCAGCGCTGACTCGTTGAGTTCGTACAACGTACGGAGTAGATTCTCGCGCGCGATCTTACGATTGGTCTGTAGTCGCAACAGCCACCGCGCCAATATGCCGCGCTGTGGAGCAAACACCATCGAAAACAGAAATATCACTGTACCGGTCAAGACTATGACCGGCCCTGTCGGCAGTGCCTTTTGGTTGGTTCCAAACGCCAACGGGTCAAACTCCAACCACTCAGTTAATAAGCCTGATGAAATGAACGTCCCGACCGCGCCGGTGATTAAACCAAGTACGCCCGAGAGTACCAGCATCGTTTCCAGCCGATTGGTCCAAAACCGCGCCGCCGCACCAGGCGTAATCAACAGCGCCGGCACCAGCAGCACCCCAACCGCTTTAACGCCGACGACCGCCACCAGCCCGAGTGTCCCCATCATCACCAGATCGAGCAGCAGCGTTGGCCAACCTTGCGAGCGGGCAAAGTCCGGGTCAAAACTAAAGACCTTGAACTCTTTGTACAGCAGAGCCACCAAAGCCATTACAGCGACAGAAACAATGGCGATCGTGATGACGTCGCCGTCACTCATATTCGCGGCTTGCCCCAGCGTGTACCGCTCCAGACCCGACTTGCCCCCTCCGCCGGGCATGCGTTGAATGATCGACAGCAGCACGATCCCAAAGCCGAAGAACGTGCTCAGTACAATGCCGATCGCCGCGTCTTCTTTGGTCCGAGTCCAGCGAATGAGCAGCGTGACCAGCCCGACGCCAATCATGCCACTGATCAGCGCGCCGATCAGTAGCGTTGAATATTCTCGCTCGTACCCTGCGTCCAGAAATGCCAGGCAAAGTCCTGGCAGCGCCGCATGCGACAGTAAATCGCCCATCAACGCTCGCCGCCGCAACACCGCAAAGCTGCCGATGACACCTGATACCGCACCGAGCAGAGCACAACCAATCAGGATGGTTACCACGAGGTCGGGCATACCTAGCGTGCCCCCTCGCCCCGACGGAGTGCCTCGGCGGCTTCATCCAAAATAGTCAAACGTCCGCCATAGGTTGTTTGCAAGTTGGCGTTGGTGAAGGTCGTGGCGGTCGGGCCAGCAGCCACCAGGCGCATGTTCAGTAGAATCACAAAGTCAAAGTACTCACGCACCGTTTGCAATTCGTGATGCACCACCAGCACGGTCTTTCCTTTTTCACGCAGCGATTGCAGCAGCTCGACAATGGCGGACTCAGTCGCGGCGTCGACACCAGAAAACGGCTCGTCCATAAAATAAATCTGCGCGTCCTGCGCCAAGGCCCTGGCCAAAAATACGCGCTGCTGCTGGCCACCAGAAAGCTGTCGAATCTGCCGATGGGCAAAACCGCTCATCCCGACATGTTCTAAGCATTCGAGTGCCAACGTTCTTTCCGAAGGCCCCGGGCGGCGAAACCAACCCAGCCGACCATAGGTTCCCATGATGACCACATCCAGCGCGGTCACCGGAAAATCCCAATCGACCGTTTCGCGCTGAGGGACATAACCGACCAGATGCCGCTGCTGCTGATAGGGTCGGCCAAAGATCTCGACCTTGCCACTGGCCAGCGGGATCAGGCCCAGAATGGCTTTGATCAGCGTCGATTTTCCGGCACCATTGGGACCAACGATCCCCACCAAGTTCCCCTTGGGAACGACCAGGTCGATGTCCCAGAGCACCGGCTTGCGGTGGTAGGCGACCGTCATATCGTGGATTTCGACCGGCGGAACTGACAACATGGTTCTAAATTAGAAATTAGATTGCCGGCCGAATTCTGTCGTGAAGATACTTGAGAATGGCCCTCTTACAATGCCGACGACATTGACGCAGAGCCAGTGCACGGGCGGGCACGGTTTTGTCGGCGATGTCGCGAGCCAAAGAGCAGTAGACTTCCGGCACCGACGGCAAACATCACGGACGTTGCGGGTTCAGGAACGAAGGCGATCGCTTGGATGGTGTCGAACCCGATCGGCCCGATGTCTTGGATCGCGCCACTCGCGGGATCAATAGTCACCAGGCGCGACGGGCCACCAACTTGAATATCCGGGATGGTGACGCCGTAGAGTGTTCCGTCCGATGCAAAGTCGAGCCCCACGACGGCCATCGATAAGGTCCCAATTTGCGTGCCCACGCCCGACACCGGATTTACACTGAACAAGCTTGGCGTTGGGGCATTAATGTGGCTGCCGACAATAGCCCCAGCAGCGGAAACCGCTAACCCATCGACATCCCCGAAATTCGGACCAAAGAACGAAGGCGCGATCGATGTCGGCTGTGCGGTCGTCGGGTCGATGGTGATGAGTCGATTGGCATCAGCCTGCGGACCGACCGTAGCCGAGCCGTACAGAACGCCGTCGCTGCTGCTATAGGCCAGCCCTTCCACCCAGGCAAAACCCGTTATGGTGCCGATGAGTTGTCCAGCGCCGGTGTTCGTATCAATTTTGATCAACTGGTTGGCATTGGCAATTCCCACCAGTGTCCCGTTCGATAGATAGTCAATCGCTTCGATCGTCCCGAACCCGATGTTGCCAATCAAAGTTCCGGCACCGGTGAAGGTGTTAATCTGGACCAATTGGCCAGCCGTTGTCGCGCCATAGAGAACTTCGGCAGCGGCCCGACCGGGGTTTGCAAGTAGCATTGCCGCGCCAAAAAGGACGAGGGACAGACGGATATCAAATGACCAACGTCTCATGGGGCGGTCCTCAACTTATTAAGATCTAACCTTCAACCGACATTTCTCATATGGGCTGAGCCTGGAACCGATCCAGGCTCAAAACCCTCGCGATTATAACAACGCGCCCCCAACGTTGTCTCGCGAGTGCAAACTTTTTGACATTTTTTCCGTCTTCCAGTCCGTACAAGCCGCGATTCGAGGCGACAATCTCACCGCCAAGGCTACTTCAAAGCCTCGACGATCACCTTTGTGTTGTGGCGGATCATGCCCGGATAGGTCCCCTCGGGCGAGCCATCAACCCCCATGGCGTCGGAATACAGTTCCCCGCCCAGCTCGACGGTGTGGCCTTGCTGCTTGCACCCCTCGATCAGGTTTTGCACGCTTTTCTCGGGCACGCTACTTTCAATAAAGACCGCTTTGATTTTTCGATCCACCAGCATAGCGATGAGCTTGCGAACCGATGCAATATCGGCCTCGTCGGCAGTGCTGATTCCTTGCAAGCCATGCACTTCGACATCGTATGCCTTGCCAAAGTAGCCAAATGCATCATGCGCGGTGACCAATACACGCTGTTCCTTGGGGATCGAGGCCATTGCAGTGCGGCATTCTTTGTTCAGTTGCTTCAACTGAGCAATGTACTCGTCTGCCCGTTTGCGATACTCACTCTGATGTTCTGGATCGAGCTTGCTGAGTTGGTCGGCGACTTCCTGGGCGCAGTGTGTCCACAGTTCAACATCAAACCAGACGTGCGGGTCATAGCTTCCCTCAAATTCCGTCGGTTTGCGAAGTTTTTCCGGAGCATGCTTTTGAATTCCCGCCGTCACGGCAACCACCGGGCGTTTCTTTCCAATGTCTTCCAGCACACCGGTCATCCGCCCTTCCAGATGCAAACCGTTGTAAAAAACAATGTCGGCAGCTTCGATCTTGCGACGGTCACCCAGCGACGCCTTGTACTGATGCGGATCGACACTCGGCCCCATCAGTGCTTCGACCGCGACGCGGTCACCGCCGATCGTGCGGGCCAGGTCTGCCACCTGACCGGTGGTGCAGACGACTTTGATCGGCCGATTAAGTGCGGCCTTCCCACCGCCATTGCTGCTCTCCGCCGGCCGCCCGTTGCAACCAGTAAACAGGAAGAGTGCCAGCAGTGTTAGCACCGTTGATGGAGCCGCAATACGGCTGAAACCTGAAAAGGTCGATTGCAAAATACGAGTTGGGAGCATGCGGTTGCGATCTTTAGACGGAGAACTTGGGAGTCGCCAGTAGTTTTTGTCGACCAATAACTTTTTTTTGATTACTCAAAATCATACATGTTCTGGGCTTTCTCGTCAAGCAAAGGCGGAAAACCAAGCCCGCATTCGGCGGGTCACGGGGGAGCATTTTCCGATCGCGAGGATTGTGCAGCCTTGCAATAGTGGTCACTCCCGTTGGTCTGGTTTCATTCAGATGAAGATTCCGTGTGGATCGGGCAGCTTCGGTTGACACTCCTGAACTACAAGACCAAGCTAGAGTTAGGAGTGCGCGGGCGATCGTCCGGCTCAATTTCCGCTTCTGCAAGCCTTTCTCATTTTGTGTGGACGCATGTCGGAACCGATCGCTTCCGTGCCGCTTTCGAGCACCCCTTCATCGACGCGGACAATCGATGTCCTGTTCGTCGATCTGGACGGCACCCTGATCGCAACGGATCTGTTGCAAGAGTCGGTGTTGCTAGCAGTTAAGCGTGCGCCGGGACTGCTGCTAAAACTCCCTGAACTGCTTTGGGGGAACCGAGCGCAGTTCAAGCAGCAGCTTGCTGCCCAGGTCTCCTGCGATCCACGTGTCCTGCCGTACCGGCAAGAAGTCCTCGACTATATCCACCAACAAAAGGCCGCTGATTGCGTTATTGTCCTCGCCACGGCGAGCGACCAGGCCTGGGCCAACTCGGTCGCGGCAGAATTGCAGATCTTTGATGATGTGTTGGCCAGCGATGGCGAGAGAAACCTCAAAGGGGCCAATAAGCTGGTTGAGATCCAGAAATACTGCACACAGCACGGCTACCAGCGGTTTGGTTATATCGGTGACCATGTCGCTGACCTGCCCATCTGGAAAGAAGCCGACGAGGTGCAAGTCGTTGCGCCCGGTGCAGTTCTCAAAACCAAACTCGGCGAACTGAACAAGCCAGTCCATACGCTTTGCGAGCGCAAGTCAATTGTGCGACCATTGATTAAGGCCCTGCGCCCTCATCAGTGGATGAAGAACCTGCTGCTGTTTGTGCCGCTGGTGCTGGCACATGAGGTCGAGTCGGTCGACAAGCTGATCAAGTGTTGCTGGGCCTTCGTGGCATTTAGCTTTGTAGCTTCCGCCGTTTACTTGCTCAATGATCTATTGGATATCGAGTCCGATCGGCATCACCCCAAAAAACGCCGCCGACCGTTTGCGTCGGGCAGCTTACCGGTGGCCTATGGGCCGGCGTTGATTGTCATACTGCTACTAGTGAGCACGCTGATCTCATTGGTCCGTTTGCCGCCAAAATTCTTGGGCGGACTCTGTGCATACGCAGTGCTCAATCTGCTTTATTCATTTTGGCTGAAACGCAAATTGGCAATCGACGTGATCGTCCTGGCCGGAATGTATACGCTCCGCGTCGTCGTGGGTGGACTGGCCACGGGGGTAGACGTCTCAGAGTGGCTATTGGCTTTCTCGTTGTTCTTCTTTACGTCACTGGCTTTTATCAAGCGGTTCACCGAATTGTCACGGCTGGCTGGTGAAGATTCCAAATCCGCGCGTGGGCGAGGGTACGTCGTCGGCGATCTCAGTATGATCGAGAGCATCGGCCCGACGAGCGGTTATATGTCGGTACTCGTTCTCGCGCTGTATGTGAACAGCCAGAACAGTAAAGAGCTGTACTCACATTCCTGGGCACTCTGGCTTATCTGCCCGTTGATGATGTACTGGATCACGCGAATCTGGTTTGTAGCCAAGCGCGGAGAATTAGATGAAGACCCGCTGGTCTATGCCTTTCGCGACCGAATCAGCGTCGCCATTGGCCTGTGCATGGTAGCACTGGTGGCGATTGCGACACGCGGGTAGCGTTTTTTCGCCTACTCTAGGCGGTTATGAGTTCTTCCAACTCTGCGGTTCAGCTATTTCGCAGTTGCTCGCACGCACCGGTATTTCCGACGGCTATTCAATCTTTTCTGGCAAGAATCTTTTCCGTAATGCACTTGTGTATATTGGTTTATGTCAATTTTGTGGCAGCTTCACAATCGCCTAACTGTAAATCACAGAAACCAAACTTGCCCGATTCTCGGGCAGTGATACAATTGTTTAGAACACTTGTTTGATTTATGCGTAAAGGTACTTAGACTTCAACCTACTATTGAGCGTTCAAACGCTCTCACTCCTTCGACCACAGGTAAACCTGCGGTCGGACGCTTTTAAAGCACTACAACCATGGGCTGGATCGCCTGGAAGATGCTGATCGGCAACCGTGCCAAGTACCTTGGCATTGTGCTAGGCGTTACCTTTGCCGCGCTCTTAATCGCGCAGCAGTCGGCGATCTTCTGCGGACTGATGAACCTGACCACCAGTCAGATTCGCGACGTGAAAGGGGTCGGCCTCTGGGTCATGGATGCCAACGTGCAATTCATCGACGACATCAAACCGCTTTCCGAAAACGACCTCTACCGCGTCCGTGGCGTGGCCGGGGTCGAATGGGCCGTCCGCTTTTACAAAGGCCTGGCACGTGCTCGTCTGGACGATGGAAATTTTCAGCAGGTAATTCTGCTTGGCCTGGATGACAGTTCATACATCGGTGCGCCAACCGAGATGCTGCTCGGCAGCGTGGCCGACTTGCAGCGGCCCGATGCGTTGATTATCGATGAAGCTGGCTATCACCAACTTTGGCCCGGCGAGCCGTTGGCAGTCGGCAAGACGTTTGAAATGAACGATCGCCGCGGCGTGCTGGTCGGCGTTTGTAAAGCGTCCCGAACATTTCAGACTTTTCCCGTGGTCTATACGCGGTTCAGCCAGGCGACGCTCTTTGCACCGAACGAACGAAAAG
>JAWXCH010000460.1:0-3399 GCA_034440595.1 Planctomycetota bacterium
ATATCGACGAGGGCGGCAAATTGTCGATCGGTGCGCTCCAGATCCAAGAACTGCTGGCCAATTTCAAAGGACAACGCCAGCACGCCAAGAAACTCTTTCTCGGGACCAGCGCTCAGAATCGGGGTCGAAATTGCCACACTCCAGTTCTGACTGGAAGAACTCATGTAGGCCACGGAGAGCTGCGTTTTTTGGAGTCGTTCACCCGGCCCTGGCCGCCAGGTGGTCGGTTTGTCGGCGTTCGGCCCGCCATGAAAATACGTTCGCCAGGCATAGTTCTTGGCCGTTGAATCGCTGGCCGGAATACGGGCTAGTTGCAGGCCCTGCTTGTCGGTTATAAACCAACTGGCGACCTGAAAGCGTGTCTCGTTGCGAGTCAGCTCCGCCAGTCGCTCTTCAATCGCGGCGATTTCAGCAAAGCGGTTTGCTGCCGGAGAGGTCGGTGGTGTTTCGGAGGCAATGTCACTAGCGGCAACGTCACTGGCGTCATCGTCACTGACGGCAACGCTTGTTTCACCAGCAGGCCGAACGTCCGCCGCAGTCGTCTTGGCTTCGTTTGGCTTGCGAATTCGCGCGCGGAGCGGCTCCAGCTCCGCCTCGCTGGCCGCCGGATCACTCAAGCGATCCAATGTTTGTTGCAGTTCAGGATTCTGGGAGAGACTGGCCAGTCGGCGCAATAGCTCAGGATCAGCAGCAATATTCTCCACCGTCTCAAAACGCCGTTCCAACTCGTTCGACGCAACCGTCGCTACGCTTCGGCTGGCAAAGCCCAGACTTTGGAGCGCCTGGTGTGTGAGTGCGCTACTCGACTGATCAATCGAACTGGAAAATAATCGCCAGGAGATCAAAGCAATAATTAGCAGTAGCACCGCAGGACCAACTGCACCCAGCACCAACAGCGGCCGTCGACCGTGTCGGCGAGCGCGGTCGTCAAGTGCGTCAAGCACCGCCTGCACATTGGCATATCGCGAACGTGGATCTACCGCCAGACAACGATCAATGATATCGGCCAGTTGGCGATCGACCTGGCGAATCTGCCGGTGTTGCGACGCCGGCGGCAGATTGGCCAGCAACTGACGATAACGCTGCAGTCGCCCCTCAAGGTCCGGCGTCTGCTCGATCTCCGTGGCCACCACTTGATCCCAATGCGGCGGTGCGCCGCACAACATGCAATACAGCAATGAACCTAATGCGTAAACGTCCCAACGCGCATCCGGCACAGCCCGCAGATCGGCCTGCTCGGGTGCCATGTAAAACAGCGTACCCAGTGCCGGCTGTTGCTCGTGCGTTAGGCGCGACTGGCCAAAGTCGGCCAGCCGTGGTCGTTGGTCCTGATCCAACAGAATATTCGCTGGCTTCAAATCGCAATGCAGGACCCCTTTGCCATGCGCATGAAGTAACCCAATCGCAACCTCGCGAAACATCGTAACCGCTTCGGCAACTGGCATCCGACCGCGCTGACGAAGCTGATCGTCCAACGAGCCTTGCTCGATGTACTCCATGACATAGTACGGCGGAGTCGCATCCCAGCCGACATCCAGCAACTGCACAACATATCGATCGGCCGAAAGAAAGGCGAGCTTTTCAACTTCGCGTGAGAGAATCGACCAGTCCAGTCCGCCGCGATGCGCATAAAACTTGATCGCGACCTGCCGACCGGTGGTGAGATCGATCGCCACCCAGACTTCGCCATACGCACCCGCACCTAGAAAGCGGCGCGCTTCATACCCAGGAACATCGACCGGCGGTCGCCAGCGCTGCAAACTGAGATCCTGCGAGCGCCGCTGCTCGTCGGCCCCTTGAAGTTGTGTTTGGTCGCGCGATGACATGCGGTTCGCCAGTGGAATGGGGTGCGACCAAAAGAGCAGAAATTCAATTAACAATTAATGCTGACGGGGCCAACTAAATAACCGCACCGAGTTACCATCAGGATCGTGCGTCATGATCTCCTGAAAACCCTCGGGGTGCCCTCGCGGGGGGGCAAACTCGGTCCCCGCCGCCTCCAGCCGGTAGCTGACTTTTTCCAGATTTTCGACCTCAAAGCCCAAACTCCAGCGCATGCTTGGCTCGCCAGAGTCCTCCTTGGCAACGATTGCCAGTCGCGTTTCCCCTGCCTCAATTAGAGCGTATCGGTCATCCACAACGCGAACCAAAACCCGCAGACCTAGCACATTTCGGTACCAATCGACGGTTTCTTCCCAGTGAATCGTACGAAGTTCCACGGAATACAGGCTAGGACGGATCTCTCGACGAAATGGCATAAGCTGCTTTCTAGTGTCGCAAGCTGTAACTCTCATAAGGAGTTACGGCAAAAATGGCCAGCCGGTTCGCCTGTTTCTCCGGTAAAACAGGATGACATTGACCGCAACTACCCTTCCACTAAAATGTTGCGACTCTTTGAGTTAAATGCAAGGGTCGCGCTCGGGCACGGCCTCGACTCGATTTTATGCCTGGACCAGGGCCTACGGCAACCGTGCGACTTGGTGCCACGGACAATTGGCAATTGCAACTGCCTGAGATATTCAATTGATTGGATCGATGACCCAACCCGCTGCTGACACCTCGAATTCCCTCCCTGAATCCGCGCTGGAAGCCGCGCGCCGTGACAAGCTCCGCAAGCTGCAGGAACTGAACGTCGACCCTTGGGGAGGCCGCTTTGACGATCATCAGCGGATTTCCAGCATTCGCGATCGCGCCGACGAAATCACCACTGCTCCTCCACCACCCGATGCCAAAGAAGGCGCCACGGGGGAGCAATCCGGCCCCAAGGTGCGCGCCGCCGGGCGCATTGTTTTGCTACGCGATACGGGCAAGCTGATCTTTTTGAACATCCGCGACTGGACCGGCGATATCCAGTTGTTCATTGGCAAGAAGCAAGTCGGCGATCAAAACTGGGCCGTTGCACAATGCTTTGACCTGGGGGATATCATCGGCGTCGACGGCGAACTGAAGCGCACCAAGACGGGCGAGTTGACTATCTTTGCCGAGCAGTTGCATTTTCTTACCAAATCGATCGAGACGCCGCCGGACAAGCATCACGGTTTGAACGATCCCGAGTTGCGTCAGCGCATGCGCTACGTGGACCTGATTCATACCGAAGGAGTCTTGCCCCGATTCATCGACCGCACGAAGGTTGTCCAATCGATTCGCAACACGCTGGGCGGCGAAGGCTTTGTCGAGATCGAAGGCCCAACGCTGCACGCCATTGCCGGCGGTGCTGCGGCACGCCCATTTGTCACGCATCACAATGCGCTAGACATGAAGCTGTACCTGCGGATCGCGCTAGAGCTGCATCTCAAGCGGCTGCTGGTCGGCGGCGTCGAGCGTGTGTATGAGCTAGGCCGTGTGTATCGCAACGAAGGGATCAGCCCGCGCCATAATCCTGAGTTCACCATGCTGGAG
>JAWXCH010000461.1:0-10441 GCA_034440595.1 Planctomycetota bacterium
ACTGAAGACCGGACTTGCATTGTTTGGCGCGTTGGCTGCCGTGATGTCGATCTTCAGATTCACTCCTGAAGGAACCGTTACATACGGCGTCGCTGAACGAAACGCAAAGTCATTCAGAAGTAAAGCGTCGTTGACGTAGACGTCGACCAAGGCGGCGGCTGCATAGGGAGAATTGTGAATCACCTGCAGGCTGGCATCCATCACCTCGCGTCGTTCTAGCAACTCGATAACCCGGGGACGCGCGCGTCGTTCGCTCACCGATTTGCGCGACGGTGGCCGGTGTGTTTTATGACTTGCGTAATTTGTTGCATGATGAAACATTGTTGAGTCCTCAACATGTCGTCGTATAAAAATGAACTAGATGAAGCAAACGGTCATGGCTGGCAGGTGATGCCAGCCATGACCACGATCCGAGGATTTATTCTTTCGGCAGCAGTACCGTGTCGATGACGTGGATCACACCGTTCGCGGTGTCGATATCCGCTTTGACAACCTTGGCGTTGTTGATCTTCACTCCATCCGCAGCATCGATCGTTACGTTTTGACCTTGCACGGTCTTAGCTGATTTGAGCTTCACGACGTCTGCGGCCTTCACATTGCCGGAGACAACGTGGTAGGTCAGGATCCCGACCAGCTTGGCCTTGTTCTCGGGCTTGAGCAGCGTCTCAACCGTTCCGGGAGGCAGCTTCGCGAATGCTTCATCGGTGGGCGCGAAGACGGTGAACGGTCCCTTGCCCTTCAAGGTATCCACGAGTCCGGCTGCTTGCAGGGCGGCGGCGAGCGTCTTGAATGAGCCCGCATTCACCGCTGTGTCGACGATGTCCATTTTTGCTTCTTTCTTGAAGGCGACCGTAGTGACAGAAGTACCAGCACATTTCTTGCCTGCCTCGGCAACGGACGATGAGGCCAACAGCAAGGCCGCGACGCTGAACGCAACGGAACATTTCAAGGCACACGACATAACACGCTCCTTTTTCAAACTGAGATACTGGGTCCGAATGATCTTGGTAAATGAAGCGATTTGTTGAGCCCGGTTCTCACCGTAGCCGCAAACCGGGTTGTCGTTACTGAGTCTCGAAGGAGTCAAAATCCGATTCACCCCTCGATCCCCGCGGTAAGCGATCTCCCGAAATTCGTTCAAATCGTTCTCACGAGTTATACCCATGCGGCACCTTCAGGTCAACGTATATTCGTCCAAATCGTTCATTCGATTTGGTCAGAAGGCCGCCAAGTTATTAGGATCAATGGACTTAAAATCTGGGGGAAAATCCCAACACGGCCTGAATGGACAATGACATCGCCTGGGCCTATAATTCGATCAAATCATTCACAGCAGCCTCTTTGACCCTAAGTCGGTGCCTTTCGTGAAAAAACTCGTCAGTCCGAAGCAGGTCGCCCAGGCCATCGGCGTCAGCGAGTCGTCGCTAAAACGCTGGTGCGATCGAGGGGTATTGACCACGGTCCGCACGGCTGGCGGCCACCGTCGACTGGCGCTGGATGACGTTTTCCAGTTTCTAAGGCAGTCTGGACAGCAGATCGTGCGGCCCGAGCTCCTGGGGCTGCCCTCCAACACTGGCCAGTCCACTACCGTCGCTGAAAGGGCGCGCGACCAGATCTGCGATGCGCTCATTGCAGGGGACGAAGATCTGTGTCGACGGATCGTATTCGACCTGTACCTGGCTGGACAATCAGCGTGCGATATTTGCGACCGCGTACTGGCGCCGGCACTCCACGACATCGGTGCACGGTGGGAATGCGGCGATTTGTCTGTCTACCGGGAACGTCGCGCTTGTGAAACCGGCTTAAAGATCTTGCACGACTTGCGTCTAACAATTCGGACCCCGTCTGCGGACGCGCCGGTGGCCATTGGTGGCACTTTGGAATGGGACCCCTACAGCCTGCCGACCGCGATGATTGAGGCCGTATTGCGTGAGTTAGGCTGGAATGCCACCTCCCTCGGTACCCAGCTGCCCACCAACGCGTTCGTTGAAGCAGTACGCGATAATCGACCAAGATTGCTGTGGATTAGCGTCTCCTGCGTCGAATCAGTGCCAGCGTTTTTGGAAGAATACGGTCTCCTCCATGACGTGGCGACAAAGGCGGGGGCGGCAGTCGTCGTGGGCGGTCGGGCACTCACCGCTGAGGTCCGGCAGCAAATGACCTATTCCGCTTACTGCGACACACTAAAGCACCTCATAACGTTTGCATCCTCACTGACCCCGGCAGACGCGTAACGAAACGCTTGTGGTACGTGCGTCGCGCCGAATGCCATTTAGGCTCCCATCCGAATAGAGATGAAAACTAGCAGGGCCCGTGGTGATCGTGATTCCTCCGAGGCATGGTTCAACGTAGAGAACGGAGTCGACAATTTTGGACAAGCTGGGGAGATAAACCAGGGCATGAACAATTCGATTGACTCTGCTCATGAGGTTGAGGTGTTTTACGATGGAGCTTGCCCATTATGCCTTCGTGAGATCAAGTTGCTGCGACGGTGGGACCGCAAGGGAAGCATTCGGTTCACGGATATCGACTCGCCAACCTTTGACGGGGAGGCGGTCGGAAAAAGCTACAAGGATCTAATGGCCCAAATGCACGGACGTTTGCCCGCCGGGGAATGGATACAAGGCGTCGAGGTCTTCCGGCGGATGTACGCGGCGGTCGGCTTCAGACGATTGGTTGCCGTCAGCCGGTTACCGCTGATCTCGCAGATCCTGCAACTGGGCTATTTGGTTTTTGCTTGGAATCGCTTGCGACTCACGGGCCGCTGCACTGCGCAGACTTGTTCGACAAAGCGCGGTGCCGGGACCACTCACGGTTCCGTCGGGGACGTGGCATGAGCGAGGTGGGTTTGCTTTTTGCACATTTGGTCAGCACGCTGCAAATGGTCGGCATCATCGGTTTCGTCCAGGTGGTGCATTATCCGCTGATGGGCTGCGTTGGTGCCGAGCATTTCCGCCGCTAATCTCAATTGCATCAGTCACGCACCACCGTGGTCGTGATGGGGCCGATGCTTGTGGAAGCAGTCTCGGCAATATGCCTGTTCATTTGGTTTCCGGTGTTTCGCAGCTCGTCGGTATTCTTGGTGGCGACAGGTCTAATGGGCCTCATTTGGGGTCGACCATCTGGTGGCAAGTTACGCTCCATCGATCGCCTGCCTCAGGTGATGGCGAGCAGCAGATTCGTCGACTGGTTCAAACAAATTGGCTACGCACGCTCGCCTGGAGCGCACGCGGAATTCTGATATGCGAAACCTTTTGGTCGGCGGTGATTGGCTCCGTATAACATTCGTGTGACTTACCTGGCTCTTCATTCTTTTCTCGACGTCGAGGTTTCCGAAATGCCGAGCACCGCAATTCTTGGCGCCACTGGTACGATTGGCAGCGCGCTGGCTAAGCGACTAGTCGATGGCGGTGGAAGCGTACTGCTCGTGGGCCGGGATCCCGAGAAACTCGCTGCGCTGTCGTCAGAGTTGAACCAGCCGTTCTCGGCGATCGGTTTCACCTCGTCCCAATTTCTGGAAAACGCCCTGCAGGCACAATCTGAACGATGCGGCGGTTACCACGGGCTGGTCAACTGCATCGGTTCCTTGCTGCTGAAACCGGCGCACTCCACGTCCGACGAAGAATTCCGAGATATTGTCGAGACCAATTTGTTCACGGCTTTCGCGGCCGTGCGCGCAAGCGGCAAGCTGTTCCGCGAGCGCGGCGGGTCGATCGTTCTGTTTGCCTCGGCCGCGGCCGAGATCGGAATCCAAAATCACGAAGCGATTGCGGCCGCAAAAGGGGGTGTCATAGGTTTGGCACGCTCGGCTGCCGCGACCTACGCTCCCTACAACATCCGGGTCAACGTCATTAGTCCCGGATTGGTCCGCACGCAACTTACGAGTGGCATTTGGGAAAACCCCGCGTCGGCGGCGGCATCCGCCGAACTGCATGCGATTGGTAGGCTGGGAGAGCCTGAGCAGATTGCATCGCTCGCCGCCTGGTTGCTTGATCCGCGAAATGACTGGATCACCGGCCAAGTGATCGGCCTCGACGGTGGATTGTCGCGAGTGCAGCCAAGGCGACGTTCTTCCAAATAACCTGTAGGCCGTTTTCGTCATGCGCGCCGCTCTGATCTATCCCCATCAGTTGTTTCCAGTTCATCCAGCGTTGGCTGGCGCTGACATCTGCGTGCTGGCTGAAGAACCGTTGTTGTTCGACCAATATCGGTTCCATGCCAAGAAGCTGATTCTGCATCGAGCTGCGATGCGTTCCTACGCCGCCCGTCTGCAGCGGCGAGGCGTGCGAGTCCGCTACCTCGAATCGGGCGAGATTATCGCCACGGCTGACGTAGCCGTGGTCTTGAAACAACTCGGTGTGACCCAGGCGCAGTTTATCGACCCTTGCGATGTTTGGCTGCAAAAGCGCGTTACGACTGCGCTACAGAAAGTCGGCATCCAATTCACGATGCTGGACGATCCCCATTTTCTCACGCCACCCAACGACTTAGCGGAGTTCGTTGCAGGTCGCAAAAAGCTCCACTTTACCGATTTTTATGTCTTGCAGCGAAAGCGGCTGCAGATCTTGCTGACCGCAGAAGGTCGACCCGTAGGTGGCAAATGGAGCTACGATCCTGCGAATCGCAAGAAACTGCCGCGCGCCCTGCCAATTCCGCCCGTTGCTTGGCCTCCGCCCAATGCTGAGGTCCACGGTGCCGAAGAATACGTACGTGAGCGATTCCCCCAGGCCCTCGGCGATGCGAGCAATTTCTGCTATCCAACCACCCCCGAACAAGCGGGATCATGCCTTGAAGATTTTCTCGATCGGCGACTCCGCGCGTTCGGCGAGTACGAAGACGCGATGCACGATGAGGAAGCGTTCTTGTTTCATTCCGTGCTCACGCCCGCTCTGAACTGCGGGTTGATCTCGCCTCAGCAAGTCATCGAAAAAGCGATCGAGCGTGCCGATCGGGTGCCACTCAATTCGCTGGAGGGATTCCTTCGACAGGTCCTCGGCTGGCGCGAGTACATGCGGGGGGTCTACCGGCATTTTGGCGGACGCCAAAGAACCCAAAATTTCTGGGGCCACAATCGCCCCATGCCACGAGCACTTTACGATGGCACGACAGGAATCGTACCGGTCGACGCCGTGATTCAGCGCGTCCTGAAACATGCCTACTGCCACCATATCGAACGCCTAATGGTTCTAGGCAACTTCATGCTGCTGTGCGAGATTGATCCAGATGCGATCTACCAATGGTTTATGGAGCTATTTATCGACGCTTATGACTGGGTCATGGTTCCGAACGTCTACGGAATGAGCCAACACGCTGACGGCGGGCTCATCACTACCAAGCCTTACATCAGCGGATCGAGTTACATCTTGAAATTGAGCAATTTCCGCAAAGGTCCTTGGTGCCCCATCTGGGATGCGCTCTACTGGCGGTTCATCGACAGGCACCGCGCGTTCTTCTCGGGGAATCCGCGTATGTCGGTTACGGTAGCCCAATGCGATCGGATGGGGAGCCGGCTGACGGAGCACATTCGCATTGCCGACAGTTATCTAGAGCGGCTACACGGTGAGTAGTCGGCGGTCCATCACAACGAAGTCCAGTTTCTGAAAGCAACCCCGATGGAACACCGGTCGAGTAACCTGATCCTGCTCACGGGTGCCACTGGATACGTGGGCGGACGGCTGTTGCCGCTGTTGGAGCAACGTGGTGATCGCGCACGCTGCCTTACGCGCCGTCCGGAAGCGCTGTTGGGTCGTGTTGGCCCGGCAACTGAAGTTGTCGCGGGAGATGTGCTGGATCGGGCTTCACTGACCGCGGCACTGGCAGGAGTTGACACAGCCTTTTATTTCGTCCACTCGATGGGTGCAGATCGCGATTTTGAGGAACAGGACCGGATCGCGGCGGAGAACTTCGCACAGGTTGCGGCTGCCGCGCGCGTTCGCCGAATCGTCTACCTGGGAGGCCTTGGTAACCCAGATCATCAGCTTTCCAAACACCTCCGCAGTCGCCAGGAAACGGGCGACGTACTGCGGGCTCACCATCCGCAGGTAATCGAGTTTCGCGCTTCGATTGTGATCGGCTCAGGCAGCTTATCGTTTGAGATGATTCGGTCGCTGGTGGAAAGGTTGCCTGTCATGATTTGTCCCCGCTGGGTGCAGGTGCAGGCTCAGCCAATCGCCGTCGAGGACCTGCTGAGCTACTTGCAGGCGGCGATTGATCTGCCGGCAGGTCCGTCGCAAGTCTATGAGATCGGGGGCCCCGATCAGGTGTCGTATGGCCAGATCATGCAAGAGTACGCACTTCAGCGAGGGCTGAGCCGCTGGATGATTCCGGTGCCGTTGTTGACCCCTTATCTGTCGAGCCTCTGGCTGGGACTGGTCACGCCGCTTTACGCCCGAGTGGGGCGGAAACTGGTGGAAAGCCTCCGCAACCCGACGCTGATTTCTAACAACCTGGCTGCCACCACGTTTGCCGTGCGGCCGCGGTCCGTTCGAGAGGCGATTGCCCGCGCCTTGGTGAACGAAGATCAGGAAGCAGCCGAAACGCGCTGGTCGGACGCTTACTCGTCGGCCGGAGAGCCGCGCGGCTGGGGGGGCGTGCGTTTTGGTTCACGCCTCGTCGATTCACGGACCATCACAGTCAGCGTTCCCCCGGAACGGGCGTTTTTTCCCATTCGGCGAATTGGCGGCCATACTGGTTGGTACTTCGGTGACTGGTTGTGGACGCTGCGCGGTTTTCTCGACTTGCTCCTCGGGGGCGTCGGCGTGCGACGAGGTCGTCGCGATCCAGAGAACCTTCGCGTCGGTGACCCGTTGGATTTTTGGCGCGTGGAACTTTACGAACCGTCACAACGGCTGCGGCTGCAAGCCGAAATGAAGCTCCCCGGTCGTGCCTGGCTGGAATTTGAGGTGACTGGCGGAGCTAGTGGCAGCACGATTCGGCAAACGGCCATCTTCGATCCGGTCGGACTTTTTGGGCTGGTTTACTGGTATGGCATCTATCCGTTGCATCAATTGGTGTTCGCCGGGATGTTGCGGAACCTTGCGCGTGCGGCAGAACAAGCCGGCACAAAAACTGTGCCGGCAACCCAGATCAAAGTTACAACGGATTCTGAACGGTTAAAGCCCTCGCCGGGTGGTTGATCGTGGACGAGAAGCTCGTCGTGATCATAGGAGCTGAGCTAGTTGGCCTCTGCTGCGCACGGCAACTATTGGGCCGATTGGTAGACCATGTTTTCAATCAAGCCCGTCACCGAACGGACTAGGCGGCTGAACCGCCCTGTGATGTCGACAGCCGCTACGAACTCCATTCCGCCGTCCGTGAAACTGAGCGCCGGCCCTCCATGTATCCAAGGCACAAGATTTACAATCGTAGACGATTCGAAGCTGCCGCATATACTGGTAACAACTCTCTACAGGCATCGAGGGCTCACAATGAAGCCGATCATTCTTACCACGCTTATCGTTTTGTCCAGCATTTCCGCGCTGCGTGCAGCTGATTGGGATCGCTTCCGTGGTCCGAACGGATCGGGCACCATTGATGGCCCAACGCCCCCATGGCAGTGGTCGTCAGAGAAGAACTTGAAATGGAAGGCACCGCTTCCAGGCAAAGGCTCCTCGTCACCGATCATTTCTGGCAATCGCATCTTCGTCACGTGCTACACCGGCTACGGACTGGACCCTAAGAGCCCCGGCAAGCTCGAAGACCTCGTCCGACACCTGATCGCCCTGGATCGCAGCACAGGCAAGGAAGTCTGGCGTGCTTCAATCGCATCGTCTGCCGACGAAGACCCTTACAAAGGGTTCATCACTCAGCACGGATATTCCAGCAGCACTCCCGCGACGGACGGAAAGAATGTTTTCGTGCTTTTTGGTAAGTCTGGGCTTTTCGCCTTCGATCGCGACGGCAAACAGCTGTGGCAAACAGGCTTGGGAACAAAATCGGATCCGGCCAAGTGGGGAGATGGTTCGAGTCCAATTATTTTTGGCGATCTAGTCATCGTCGACGCGGGAGTTCTCGGCAATCGGTTCGTCGGCGTCAACAAATCAACGGGAAAGATAGTCTGGTCGGTCGCGGATCCGTCGTTTACCAATTGCTGGGCGACTCCGACGCTGGTACGGGTAGATGATGCAGACCAGATTTTATTTCATGTGCCTAAGAAGGTCATGGCCATCGAACCCACTACGGGAAAACTGCTTTGGTCGGCCGCGTCGCCGCTGGATGACGCCGCCTGTGGAAGCATTGTCACCAGGGACGGCAATGCTTACCTAATGGGCAGCCGAGCAGGCCATGCCTTGGCGATAAAGTGTGGCGGTGAAGGTGACGTATCGACAACCAACACACTTTGGCAGACCCGAATGCAGGCAGGAATTAGCACGCCCGTGATTGTGCGCGAAAACGTTTATTGGGCAACCGGCGGAATCTTTTTCGCGGCACGCCTTTCAACCGGCGAATACGTTTACAAGCAGCGATTGCCTCGTCTCGGCGGACCAACTGGCGGTTTTCCGAATGCCGATTACTCTTCGCCGATTGCCGTGGGCGACAACATCATCTTGTTCACTCGCAATGGCGAAAGCTATGTCCTTAAGCCTGGCGACGAGTTTCAAATTATCGCCCACAACCCGGCATTTGAAAACGATTCCAGCGCGTTCAGTGCAACTCCGGCCGTGAGCGATGGCGAGTTGTTTGTCCGGTCGGAAAGCTATATCTACTGCATTGGAGATCCCTCGAATTAGTGGGCGCATTTTTTTCCGCTGCGCTGCAATTCATGAGCTTCCAAATTGTTGTTGCATGAAGTGTTGGGCCACCACGCGAACATGGTTGAGCGCCATGCCAGTTCACCTGGTTTCAAAACCGCAGGTTAGAAAGCGCCGCTTCGATCCACTGCGAGGTCATGGGGCGCTCATTTATGGCCGTGTACCACAAGTGCGATCGCCGGTTGACAAAATCTTGCAAGCTTAGCAGCGAAGCCGTCAAGTCGCCGCGTGTGATGGCCATGTCAACTGGATGGTATTTCAGGCCCACATCGTCCATGAACTGAGCTACTTTGTCCGGATCATTCTGCTGCAACCGGCTCAGCAGATAGATTCCGAGTCCGACAATGTGGCCATGAATAAACGGGCGCCCAAGCCGCTCTTCGAGCTCGTAAAACATATAGTGCTCTGAGCCTTCTTCGACGCGATAGTGGCCCGCTGGCAGGCAAATCGTGTTAATGCGCATGTAGCCGTCCACAATGGTCTGCAAACCAGTGTCAGTGCAGTTGCAGATGTCACGGGCCTTCGCCATCACATCATTCAGAATGGACCTGGCCGCGTCGACATCTTGTTGCGAGAAGGCGTACTCGCTCTTGCCCCTTCGTTCTGCCAAGACCCAATCAAACGTCGCCGTGTGGATGGAAAGCAAGTCACCTACGCCGGCGACGTTCAAATCTGCTGGAGCGGTGCGTAACAGGTCGTAATCAATCACCAGTGGGTCTGGGCTGCTGGTGCCCAGGTATTCCACCTGGTGGTTCCGGCGCACTCCGGCCGCTGGCGTGACGAACGCGTCGACACTTAGCACCGTGGGAACGCTGACCAGCCGAATCCCCCGTTTCCATGCCAGGTACTTGGCCAGATCAATAGCCTGGCCGCCACCGACTCCAACCACCGTGTCACAATCTGGGGCTGCGGCGATTTGCCGCTCAATGACGTCGAGCTCCATCGATTGCACCGTAAGGACTGCGGCGGGACTTCCTCCCAGACGGTCTTTGGTAACACGCCAGGGGATGTCCATCGTCGTCACGACAAATCGTCCCAATTCATCGCCTAAACCGTCGACGCTACCGGCGCCAAATCGCTGAGATCGCACATTCGTCTTGCCTTCGATCTGCATGGTCCGACGACTCCGGGTATTCAGCGTCAACGGTTCGTAACGACTAAAAGTAGATGCCGAATCAAGCTACTGGTGCGTCTCACCGAGTGGAGGTCCGGCTAGCCCCTGCACGATGCGTCTACGGACGACTAGAAAATAGATCGCGGCACCAATCGCGCATGCGGCGAGAGTGCTCTTGGCCGGCAGATGCGAAATCGCGCCTGGCGTTGGGTCGGCGTTGGGGAATAGTCAGCGCCGCGACAACTGAGATTACCCAAAGCAAGGCAGCGACTCGCACCGGCGTTTGGAAAACCCCGAGCGAGAAGCCGCTGGCGGGTCCGCGAGCGCGAAAAGACGCCCAGACAATTCCTGCGTAACCGAGAAAGCCAGCCGTCGCCGAGATGCTATTAATAATCTCCAGTCGTCGAAAACCAAGCAGCGCAGCGGTCGAAACGAGCCAGACCAGAAAAATCGCGCCCGCCGGCGTCTGCCAGCGGCGATGCACTCCCTTGAGCGTCTCCGCGAAGGGCAGCATATTATCGCGCGCCAGCGAGAACACGATTCTGGTCGCCGCCGCCATGCTCGCTACGCCGCAGGC
>JAWXCH010000462.1:0-23386 GCA_034440595.1 Planctomycetota bacterium
GCTCTGGAAGAGTATGCCGCCGCCGGCGGGGGTGTTGCGTTTTTCGTAGGCGATCGTTGTTCCGCTCAGACCTATAACTCGCAGTTGTATCGAGACGGCAAGGGGATTTTTCCGGTTCCACTGGTCGACCAGACCGCTTTGCCGTTGGGAGTTTCCGAAAAGACGCCCGATCTCGAAGCAACTTCGCATCCAGTGTTCGGTAAATTCGGTGAAGGCCGCAATCCATTCATTGATGCCGTCAATATCGACCGTTACTTTGCCGTGCAAAAAAGCTGGACGCCACCTGCCGGCTCATCGGTCAAGGTCATTGCTCGTCTGCGAAACGGTGCGCCGCTGATCGTCGAACAGGAATTTGGCAAAGGACATGTGATTGCAGTTCTGACCACTGCCTCGCCAGCTTGGAATAATTGGGCGCAGGCGAATCCGAGTTACATCGTGACGATGCAGCAAATGCAGGCGTACTTGTCCGCTTGGAAGCAAGGAGATCCATCGCGTCCAGTAGGCACTCCACTTCGCGAGCGCGTCGTCGGTAACTACGCCACCGAGGTCGGGTTTGTCACTCCACTCGACGGCGCAGAGGGAATGTTCACCGCACAAGCAGAACTGGTCGATGGTGCCTTGTCCATCGGGTTTGAAAACACCGACAAGAGCGGCATTTATGAAGCGCGATTGACGGACCTGGAGGGCAAAGCCGAAGTACTTCAGTTCGCATATAACGTCGACGCCAAAGAAGGGGATCTGGCGATTGTCAACGAACAGCAAATGTCCGATCGCTTGGAGAACGTGATCTATCAATTTCATCGCGCTGCGGACATCACGGCTGGTGGCAAGGAAATCGGCCAGAATCTCAGTGAGCCTCTGCTGTATCTGCTGGTGGCCATGCTGATCGGAGAACAACTCCTGGCGTACTCGGCCAGTTATCATTCACCTGCTCGGGAGCTGGCTCGTTAATGTTTGATGCAAGCTTTTTAATAGCCGAAGCTGGCACTCGTACACGGTATGAGTGGACGCGGTTGCTGACCTACACCGAATGGTGGCAAAAGCCACTGCTGGTGCTGGTCTGCTTATTGGTGGTCGCATACGTGATCTATATGTATCGCCGTGACAGCGTAGAGCTAAAACGCGGTGTCGGCGTTTTGCTAGCGATCCTGAGATTGGCCGCCTTCGCCGGCTTGCTGCTGAATTACCTCGATCTGCAGAAACGGACCGACGTACTGAGTGTTCAAAATTCGCAAGTTGCGGTGATGATCGATGTTAGCACCAGCATGGGACAGCCTCCCGGCGAGACTGTGCTAAGTGGATCGGCCTCAAGTCGAATGGATCAAGTCACCGATGCACTGACGAAAACCGATTTGATCCGTCGGTTGCGACAGAAGCACGACATCACGTTTTATCGATTTGATGAGCAGCTTGTCCGGGTAGCCACGTTTGCCAGGTTGCAGCCAAACGCAGATGAAAAACAGGCCAATCAACCGACTCAGATAGCTGGTGGAGCGGTTAGCGAAGACGCTGCCAAGAACGACAAATCCAAGGACGAGAACGCCGGCAAGGCTTCGCCATCTGGTGATCCTGATGGGGATGCATCGGCTGTTAAGCCTATCGATTGGAAAACGGTCCTGGTTGCCAAGGGGACCGAATCGCGCTATGGCCAGAACCTGAGGCAATTGGTCAACGATCTGCGTAACGCACCCCTCGCCGGCCTGGTCATTGTTGGCGACTTTGCGCAGAACGCGGGAATCGATGTCAATGCTGCCATTCAATTGGCTAGCGAGGCGCAGATCCCTGTCCACACCATCGGGCTTGGTTCCGACCGCGTGGCAGTGAATGCCGCCATCGTCGATTTCAAAGTTCCAGCCCGCGCTTATCCGGGCGACAAGTTCCAGATTGAAGCTCTGGTGCAAGGCAAGGAACTCGCAGGACGGAACGTAACCGTGGAGTTGGTTTCGCGCCTCGGATCCGATCAGGCCAACAACGCGCAGGAAACATTGGATGCTCGTGAGGTGGTGCTGCTCGGTGACAATCGTGATATGCGTCCACTGAAGTTTGAATTGCCGGGAATCACTCAGCCGGGCCGCCGGACCTATACCTTGCGTCTGAAGGGAATCAATCAGGATAGTAATCCGACCGACGATCAGATCTCGGCGGATCTGGAAATCGTTGAGCGCAAGAATACGGTGTTGTTGTTTTCCGGTGGGCCGACCCGTGAGTACCAGTTCCTGCGTAACCAGTTGAAGCGCGACAAAGATACCGAGGTAGACGTTTATCTGCAAAATGCGCCGGAAGGAATCTCGCAAGATGCCCGCGCCGTCTTGACCAGTTTTCCAAAAACGATGAAGGAGCTGGCAGAGTACGATACGATCGTAGCCTTTGATCCAGATTGGCGCGAATTGAGGACCGAGCAAATTCAACTTTTGGATGACTGGCTGTTCAAAGAATCCGGAGGTCTGGTAGTCATTGCCGGGCCGATCTACATGGAGCACTGGATTCAATCCAAGGATCTGGCCAAGATTCGTTCGATCTATCCGGTGGAATTTCATACCCGGCTATTGGCGCTGGATGACTCCAAGTTTGGTTCGACTACCCCTTGGCCGATTGAATTCTCACGCGAAGGACTGGACGCAGAATTCCTCTGGCTAGGCTCTGGTGCCGAAGAGAGTTTGCGAAATTGGAGCGACTTTCCTGGTGTCTTTGGTTTTTATCAGGTCAAGGGAGCCAAGCCCGGTGCGGTGGTCTATGGCCGCTACTCCGACCCCGAGGCAGGTCTCTCGGATGGCAAGCCCGTGTTTCTGGCCGAACAGTTCTGGGGCTCCGGCCGCGTATTCTATATCGGCAGCGGTGAGTTTTGGCGACTGCGCGAGCAGTCCGTAGGATTCGTGTAGGAACTGTATACCAAGCTATTGCGGCACGTCTCGCAAGGTCGACTTCTGCGAGGCTCACGCAGTGGAAATATGCTGCTCGAGCGGGATCATTACACGCTAGGTAGTACCGTGGTGGTACGTGCTCAGTTGAATGATGCCCAACATGAACCGCTGACGGTTCCTGAGGTTTCGGTTCAGGTCGCGCGTCCTGATTTTTCGACCACTCCAGTGAAGCTGATGGCCGACAAGAGTCGCCCGGGCATGTACTCTGGACAATTCCCAGTTTTGCAGCCGGGAAGTTATCAACTGGAATTGCTGGTCCCCGAGAGCACTGAACCGCCGTTGGTAAAGCGCCTTGTGGTGACTTCGCCGCAACTCGAAATTGAAGACCCACGACGGCGAGATGACGTCGCTCAGCAGATTTCCGAAGGGACCGGCGGAAGGTTTTATATTGGCATGGAAGCAGCACTGGGACAGGGAGGGGGAGAATCCGTGGTGGCACTGCTCGACAAACGCGAACAGACCCGCACGACGTACGAATCCGAATCGCGCGATCGCGAGTGGGACGAGATTTGGATGCGGTCGATTCTGTTTTTCGTTTGTGGTTGCCTCTGTTTGGAATGGTTGATCCGGCGAGTATGCCGGCTGTCGTAAGGCCAAGTACTGACTGCAAGAAACCAATAATTAAGTCAACGTGACGAAGTAGATTTTCAGCGAACTGTTTAGCTCATGGCCACGCAAGTAGAACCAGATACCATCGACCTGAAGTCTCCGTTCCAGCCATTACTGTCTGGACTGCGGCGCAGAATCCAGTCATACATCTGGTTTCAGGGGATCGCATTGGCGCTGGGCTGGTTGTTTCTGGCTTTTTGGATCAGCCTGGCGCTGGACTGGATGATCGAACCACCGCCGGTTGTGCGAGGTATCGCGCTGGTCGCGGTCGCTGGAGTATTTGTCTGGATCGTTTACCACTATATCCTCGCCAGAATCGCTGTCCCGCTCACCGATGCGAACATGGCGGTGCTTCTGGAACGTCGCTATCGCGGATTTCGCGATGGATTGCTCACCAGTGTCGAACTTGGTGAGCGATCTGAAAATAGCGATTCTACAAGTACGCAACGCGGTGGAACATCTGGCGCTTGCTACGGCACCGAGCTATTCAATCTTCAGATGCTGACCCATACGCGCGATGAGGCGCTCCGGGAGTCGGCTCAGGTTCGCGTTGGAGAAGTGTTCCAGAACAGAACCCTGGCCCGTGCGGTAGTGATTGCGATATTGCTGGCCGCGTCGGTCGTGGTATTTGCAGTGCTTGCCCCTAGTGCATTTCAAACATGGACCCAGCGCGTGATTTTGCTATCGCAAGAGCTGTGGCCACGCAAGACACGGCTGTCGATGGTCGGCTTTGAAAACGGCGTGATGAAAGTCGCGCGAGGGGGAGACTTCCGCGTTGTCGCGCAGGCCGATCGCAAGTTTGTCGTGCCGGAGGATGTTCAGATTCGCTTTCGAACCGACGACGAGAATTCCGGCCGCGAGATCATGCATCAAGATTCGGCTGGTCCGGGCGACCCGTTTCAGCCATTTTTTCACGTCTTTCCAGGGATACTGTCCAGTCATACGTTCGATGTCCTGGGTGGAGATGACCGGATTCGCGACTTGCGAATCGAAGTGGTGGACAATCCAACCGTCGCCGAAATGACGTTGTACTGCGAGTACCCTGCGTACATGCACCGCTCACCGCGCGAGTTGCGAGTGACCGGTCTGATGCAGTTGCCGATGGGAACCAAGATTCGCATTCAAGCCAAATCGAACAAACCGCTGCAGCGCGTGAAGATTGAACGAGTACTGGATGAATCGATTGAGGCAATCGAGACGATCGATAAGTTTGCCGGCCAGGACCAACGCGAATTCTCCGTGCAGTTGGAGCCACTCTCTGAAGATGTTCGCTTGCAATTTATGCTTTTGGACACCGACAACATCCTCGGCCGTGACCCGGTCCGACTGGATCTGACTCCCGTCCCTGATGACTCGCCAAAGATCAATCTGCAGATGCTAGGGGTCAGCTCGGCGGTCACTCCGAACGCACGATTGCCCCTCTCTGGCGAAATAGTCGACGACTACGGCATTGGACCGATCTGGATTGAGTACCAATTGGGGGACGCAGCCGTTGCGACTCAGCCATTTTCGCGCCAGGCGAATGGTGGCGACGTGATGAAGTTCGACCGCGCGACTCCCGAAGCATTTGATTTGAAAGATTTGTCGACGCTTCCGCGCTTGCTGAGTACAGCGGTTTCTATCGGCAAGCCTGCTCCTGCAGATGTTACCGGCAGTCCAGCCGACACTTCGGACGATGCTGCACCGTCCAGTACTGCTCCACCTGCGTCCACACCACCTGAGTCGACACCATCTGAGTCCACACCACCGACCGGCGAAGTCGTAGCTTCTGCCCCGCCCAGGGAGTTGCCGCCGCTGGTGATTGAACCCGGCCAGCGGCTGGCGTTGCTTGTCAAAGCTGAGGATCTGTCGACATTGAAAGCGCTCCCGAATGTCGGCCTCGGCGTTCGCTACGTTATAGACATTGTCACGCCCGATCAGTTGCTGGCCATGCTCGAGGCACGCGAGTTACTGTTGCGGCAGAAGTTTGAAACAATCATCGAAGAGTTGACCGCCACGCGGGATTTACTGGCCCGGCTGGAGGTAGCGGGTGACAAACAAAATCGACCGGAGACCTCTGAGGCGGTCAAGGATCAAGAGGGATTTGAGCCAGGGGATGAACTGCCCAAGGCGTCGAAGTCGGCTAACGATGGCAAAAGTAGCAAAACTGAAACGGACCAGGTGACTGCCGAACAGCGCACTTCGCTGATGCTTTCGCTGGAGCGCTGTGCGGATAATATTGAGCGGAGCGGATTTGAAACCGGTAAGGTTGGAGAGGGATTCTTAGAGATTCGAGAAGAAATCGAGAACAACCGGATCGACAATCCTGCGACGTTGCGGCGACTGAAGGACGAAATCGCCGATCCCCTGTTGGCGATTTCGGTCGGTCGGTTTCCTGATTTGAAGAAGCGCATGGCCGAGTTGCAGAAGGTGGCGATGGATCCCAATGCTGCCCCGCAGGCGCAGACCGCCGCCATCAATGAGGCCACCAAGATTCTGGCCGATATGCAGACCATTTTGGACAAAGTGATTGAAATGGCTACGATCAATGAGCTGGCGGACAAGCTGCGTAAGCTCATTGAAGAGCAAAAGGATCTGAATTCAGAGACGAAACGGCAGCAAATACGGAGTCTGCGCAGTTTGACTGAGTAGTGGCCAATTTGCGGTGAGAACGGCCTGTTTGCGGTGGTTTTCCGTTTCGGTGACGACAACGTATGATTTAACTGGCCAGATCGGGAACTTTCCCGCCGGCTAAAGTGACTAAGCACTGAGATTATAAGTGTAGGCATATAAGCTGTGATAAATTGCATTGAAATTAGTCTGCAACGGTTGCTGATTGAAGGAGTCCGGGCATGAAGATCCATGAAGGAACATTGTTTTCGGCTTTCCTCGGATTGACGCTGGTCGTTGGCGTCATGCGGCTGTGCTATGCGCAGGCAGAGCCAGACACCGCTCAACCGACTACTTCTGAAAAGGCCGCGACTGAAACTCCAGTTGCCGAGGCTCCAAAATCCAAAGCCAGTCTGGCCGTTCGCCAAGAACGGCTGGGAAAAGAATTTCGCGATGTCGAAGGACTGATTCTGCGGCTGGCCGAAAGTTATGCCAAGAGCGACCCTCGGAAGGCAACGCTATTGAGAAAGGCTTACTCCAGCAGCAAAGACCGCCGCATTGATGGCAAGTTCAGCGAACTGGTGGAGTTGCTCGCCAAGGAAAAGTTGTTTGTGGCGACCAAGTCGCAGGCCGAAGTGCAGGTCGATTTGCAGAAATTGCTGGACCTGATTCTTAGCGGCGATATCGATCGACAAATTCAGAACGAACGGAAGCTGATTAAGGAAGCGATTATCAAGCTGGAGCAGATACGCCTGCGCGAGGTAGAGAACCTGGAGCAGACCGAAAACCAAGGGGATCTTCCGGACCTCTCCAAGAGCGAAGAGCGAAACATTGGTCGGCTGGAAGGACTCTTCAAGGACCTGCAGGCCCTTGCCGAATTGAGAAACGGTGGAGCCAACGGAGCGCCGGGCGACAAGTCAGACGGTGCAAAATCGGGCGATGCAAAATCCGAAGACAAAAAGTCGAAGGACGGCGATGCGAAAAGCGAGGACGCCAAGAAGGGGGACTCCAAGGGAGGGTCTGGCGATCCTTCCGATTCAGATAAGTCGAAGGATGGCAAGTCTGGGGATAGCAAGTCAGGAGACGGCAAAAAGAGCGATGGTAAGCAATCGGATGGTAAACAATCCGATGGCAAAAAAGGTGACGACAAAAAGGGAGATGGTAAGGAAGGGGATGCTAAGAAGAGTGACGGGAAAAAGTCCGACGCCGACAAGGGGGATAGTAAAAAGAATGATGATAAGAAAGGCGACGATAATAAGGGCGACGATAAGAAAGGGGATAGCAAAAGCGATTCTAAGAGTAGCGACGGTAAGGATAGCGATTCTAAAAAAGGTGACGCCAAAGGCGATTCGTCAGATAGCAAAGACGGCAAAAGCAGCAAGTCCTCCAGCAAGTCTCCACCTGCCGAAGGTTCAGGCGAATCAAGCGAGGGGGATGAATCCGAGAGTGAAGATACACCTCCAGAGCAATCTGATCCCGCCGACGTGCCGGCCCGCAAACGGGTGAAGGCGGCCGAAGAACGGATGAAAGAGGCCAAGCTTAAACTTGAAAAGGCCAATCGCAAGGGCGCCGCTGAAGAGCAAAAAAAAGCCATTGAAGAGTTGGAGCAAGCCAAGGCGGAGCTGGAAGAGATCCTCCGCCAGTTGCGTGAAGAAGAAGTTGAACGGGTACTGGCACAACTGGAGAGTCGCTTTCGCAAGATGCTGGACATGCAAGTGCAGGTCCACGCCGGCACACTCCGCCTCGACCGTGTTTCCGAAAACTCACGTGGCCGCGAGACAGAGATCGAAGCGGTCCGGCTGAGCCGCAAGGAAAAGGATATCGCCGACGAATGCCAACGGGCCATCATGCTGATGCGCGAAGAGGGGAGCGCGGTAGCGTTTCCCGAAGCAGCCGAGCAAATGCGCGAAGACATGCTCCAGGTCATGCATCGTTTGGAGCGTGCCAATGTCGCCGCCATCACGCAAAATCTGGAGCTTGACATCGTCAAGGCTCTGGAAGAAATGATCGCCGCATTGAAAAAGGCGCAAAAGGACGCAGAGGCTGCCAAGGGTAGCTCACCACCTCCGGGCGGACCCAGCGCCGGGCAGCCCCAGCCGCTGGTCGACAAGATTGCCGAGTTAAAGATGATTCGTGCTTTGCAAATGCGTGTCAACACGCGTACTCAGTCTTATGGTAAAATGTTGACAGACCCTGAGGTGGAAAGCGCCGACAAGCCAGAGTTGATCGAGGCCTTGGATCGCCTGAGCGAACGAGAGGAAAGAATCTATCGGATCACTCGCGATATTGTCGTCGGTAAGAACGAAGGGGCCGAATAGCTCGGCTGATGCAACTCGGTCCATTTTGCCAATTTGGACGAGACAGAGCGTAGCAGTTTAAGAAGGAAGTTCAGTGCGGCAGGTGCTTTGAGATGAGGAACGTCGAATGAGCAAAGAACGCGAAAATAAGTCCTGTGGTCCCTCCACAAAGGCTTGTGGTCCTATGCGTATGCTACTGTGCTGCGCGGTCGCCTGTTGCCTTGGAACGTTGCTTATTAGTTTCCAGTCACTGCAAGCCGACGAACCTGCCGACCCTTCGCCCCCCGCAGATGTAGCGCCAATCGCTGGTCAACGCCTGCCCGAGAATGAATTCGCCAAGAAGGCCACCTGGGATATACCGACTAGGGAAGACGTTCGCAAGCAAGTTCAAAAGTGGCTGGATTCCGAAAAGATCCCGCCAGAGCAGCGCACTCAGATTGAGACCCTTTGGCCAGCCGAGGACGCCACCCCGATCGATTCGGCGGCATTGCTGAATCGCCTGGTGCAATCGTTCGCCGTCGCTTATCCAGATGTCACTCCAATCGTTGAGCTATGTTCTAAGCCAAGAGCGGGGAGCATCCACCCTAAATTCGCGATTCTGACCGACGAAAAGAATCCGGCATTTGTCCGCAACAATCTGCGGCTTTATTACGGACGCTGGCTCGGGCAGGAGCGTTTCTACGATGAGGCGCTCGAGCAGCTCAGCAAATTAGAACCGACACAGGTCGTTGATCCTGCTTCGCTGCTGTTTTATCAAAGTGCTACACAGCACTGGCTACTTCAGAAAAAAGAAGGTCTGCAGTCGATTGCCAAATTGTTCGAACGGCGCGAGCAGCTTCCGCGACGTTACGAGACGGTGGCCATGTTGATGCAAGCGGATCTGGCAGCGCTGGAAGATGAAACACTCGATCACATCTCCAGACGAATGAACGATATCACACGTCGATTGGAACTAGGACGTGCAGGCAAGAAAGTGCGCGGGGTCGAAGATGGTGTGATTGCATCCTTGGACAAACTGATTGAGGACCTGGAAAGTCAGCAAAGTAGTAGCAGTAGTAGCAGCAGCGAAGGAGAAGGGAAAGGTGGGCCAGGAGGAAAAGGTTCTGGCAAGGGGCAAGGTACGACCCCCAACCAAGGTAGCATCGGACCTGGCACAAAAACCGATGGAATTGCCAATAGCAGAGGAAAAAGCGGCAACAAAAATAGCTGGGGCGACCTGCCCGCCAAAGAACGCGAAGAAGCGATGCAGCAGATCGGCAAGGACTTTCCCTCACACTACCGCGACATTATTGAGTCTTATTTCCGCCGTATCGCCGAATCGGATTGAAATCTTAAGGCGAATTAGATCCGTGTAAAAAAAGTGCGCTGGAGTGCGGTACAGTTTAGGTGCAGAAAATATAGTTGGCCACTTAGCAGATGGATGAATGAATGTCGGCGATTCAAACTCAAATAACACGAAGGTATTGCCTGGTCTGGCTATTGGCTCCTGCGTTGATTTGTACCCGTGGGGTGGTAGCTTTCGGTCAAGAGTCCTCTACTGCGTCGTCGCCGACTGTTACCGTGTCGACACTCAATGGCCAGACGCATACTGGCACCATTACCTCAATTTCTGCAAAAGAGTTACTGCTAAAAACAGCGACCGATACCGTAACCGTTCCGGCCGAGAAGTTGCAGGCAGTCTCTCAAGAAATCGATATCAAAAGCAACGCTGTTGCAAAGTCTGCGGCGGCGAAGTATGCGGCGAAAACGGTCGCCTGGCTTGAATTAACCGATGGCACCCGCCTTCCGCTGCAAAGTTACGAAGCTGCCAAAGGGGAAGTCTCCGCGGTCGATACTACCGGCGCTGCTTGGAAATTTCCCACTAAGCTGGTTCGCTCCGTTCGATTTGGAAACCTCACGGATCCCAACGCCACTTTGCCTGCCGATGAAGCGGCGGGGGATCGGATTGGAATACGCAAGAGTGAGAGCGTTGACTTCCTGGAAGGTGCCATAGGGGACGTGACAAAGGAAGCCGTTCAATTTCAGATCGAAGGTGAAACGATTCCGGTCAACCGAAGCAAAGTCGACAGCCTGATCTATTATCATCGCGCTACCGAAGCTGAACCAGTGGTGGGTTGCCTGGTGGAAGACATCAGTGGCGCCAGATTGTCTTCCAAATCGGTCGAAATCACAGATGGCAAGTTGCTGGTCCATCTGCTGAGCGGACAGGATGTCGAACGCCCGTTGGATATCGTGCAGAAGATCGATTTCTCTTTTGGCAAGTTGAGCTACCTGAGTGACCTGCCGTTTGAATCGGTCAAATGGACACCGTTTTTTGATCTCGGCAAGTCATCCACCGCGATCGCCAAGTTCTTTGAACCGCGACGTGACCGCGGCCGAGAGCAAAGTACATTGCGGCTGGCTGGCAAAGAGTACAAACGCGGCCTCTCATTGACCAGCCGTACTGAGGTTGTATTTAAAGTCCCTGCCAAGGCCAAGCGACTAAAAGCACTTGCTGGGATCGATGACACAGTTCGCCCGCAAGGTAACGTCGTGCTGGTTATTTCTGGCGATGGCAAGCAGCTTTATAAAGGACAGATCAACGGCAAGGACAAGCCCGTGGACCTTGATCTGGATCTAAGCGGCGTGCGCCGCCTGACGGTGCTGGTCGATTTTGGCGAGGATCTCGACTTTGGTGACCATTTGAACCTCTGCGAAGCGCGGATTGTGAAATGACGTACGGAAAAAAACAGGTTGCCATGGACCGTGGCCAACTGAACTTTGTGCGCAGTCTTCGCCTGCATGCCGGCTGGCTCGTCGGAGGTGTATTAGCTACTTTATCCGTCTACGCACTGAGTATAGGTCTAGTAAGTACCTCCGTCGCCCAAGAGTCCCCACCGGATACCGTTCCAACGGTGGGTGAACCGCCAGCCGACGTCCTGCAAAGTGAGGCAGCGCGTGTTGCCGCTGCGGCCAAGGCGATTCCCTCGGTGGTTGCCGTTTTTTCCGAAGGTGGCTCAGGGGGTGGCTCTGGGGTCGTTATTTCGCCGGACGGTTATGCCTTGACCAACTTTCACGTGGTGCAGCCTTGCGGTGACCACATGCAATGCGGCATGGCGGATGGCAAACTATACGATGCCGTGGTCGTCGGTATCGATCCGGTAGGGGATGTCGCGTTGATTAAGCTTTTTGGACGCGATGATTTTCCAACTGCGGAGATTGCCAACAGCGATGACGTGCGTGTCGGCGAATGGTGCTTTGCAATGGGAAATCCATTCTTGCTGGCAACCGATTTCACTCCGACGGTAACTTTTGGCGTGGTGTCCGGTGTAAATCGATATCAGTATCCTGCCGGTACGCTGCTGGAATACCCTGACTGCATTCAAACCGATGCGGCGATCAATCCTGGCAATTCCGGTGGACCGCTGTTTGATGGTCAAGGTCGTCTTATCGGCATCAACGGTCGCGGCTCGTTTGAGAAGCGTGGCCGCGTCAATGTCGGTGTCGGTTACGCCATTTCGATCAATCAGGTGAAGAATTTTCTCGGCTACTTGAAGAGTGGCCGGATCATCGATCACGCCACGCTGGGTGCTGTTGTCAGCAGTTGGGACGATGGCAAAGTTGTCGTCAGCAATATCTTAGAGGACTCAGACGCCTATCGTCGCGGGCTACGCATGGACGACGAGATTGTCCGTTTTGCCGGACGTCCGATTCGCACCGTCAACGCCTTCAAAAACGCTCTTGGCGTGCTACCGCGCGATTGGCGTGTGCCGCTGAGCTATCGGCGCGACGGCAAGACTTATGACATTCTTGTGCGTCTGACGGGTGTCCATCGCAAAGACGAGCTAATAGCCAAGACCAAGAAAGCGGCGGAAGATGAAGGTCCGCCAATGCCCGGCGACCCTGATGACACGCCGGATGAGGATGGCAAAGAGGAGAAGGAAAAGGAATCGAAGGATCGCAAGAAGTCTGGTCCGCCTGACAAAGAAGCCAAAAAGCCGGCGGCCAAGAAAATGCCGGACATTGTGAAGCAGCACTTTGAAAAAGGTGCTGCCGAGTACGTTAACTATTTCTTCAACCGACGGAATCAGGACCGACTTTGGAAGGGACTGCTCGCGAAGGGGGATTTTGCCCCGCTGCAAGGCACCTGGACCTTTAGTGGCACGAACGCGAACGGCAATTTCAAACTGGAATTGGACAACAAGGGGGGCAGCATTGAGTTGCCAACTGGCGATAGCCATTTTAATGCGGAAACGGATGGCCTGGACGAGAAGCTGAATCCACCAGACAGCGGTGGAATGATGTTTACGCTCTGGCTGTGGAGAAAGTACCTGGTGAACGGGCAGGCCAAGTTCGGTCGGATGCAGTACATTGGCACCGCGCCGCTCACCGGCCAAACCGAGTTGGTCGATGTCATGGACGGAATTAGTCAGGGAGTCACTTCACGTTTCTACTTTGATCCGCGCGAAGGAACGTTGCTTTGCATTGAAATGTTTCCGGCGGATAACATGGACCCCTGCGAGATCTATTTTAGCGACTACCAGCCTTTGGACGGTCGCTTGCTCCCACGGACCATCGAAGTCCGCCACGGCGATAGCACGTTCGGCCGATTCTCGATCAGTGATTTGAAGTTACAGGCAGCCGGGTCAGGTGAAGGAGCAAAGAAGTGATGATCCGAATTCCCTTCATGGCTGGTTCATTGCCGGTACGCCTGACTTGGCTTTGTACACTGTTGACATGTGTCTGCGTAGCGGCCCCCGCGATGGCTGAATCCAAACTCACCAAAACCATCGGTGAAGTCCAACCAAAAATCGTAAAAATTTATGGTGCCGGGGGTTTTCGCGGGCTGGAGTCGTATCAAAGCGGATTTCTGATTTCGCCGGATGGCCACATTCTCACTTCCTATAGTTACGTGTTGGACGCAGATCAAGTGACCTGCACATTAAACGATGGACGACGATTTCAGGCCAAGGTCCTTGGCGCGGATCCTCGGACGGAGATTGCCGTGCTAAAAATCGAGGCAAAAGAACTTCCCTACTTTGATCTGAAGCAAGCCGCACAAGGGGTCGAGGGAACGCGGACGCTGGCGTTCAGTAATTTGTACGGCGTGGCCTTTGGCGATGAAGCCGCCAGCGTTCTGCATGGTGTTATTTCCGCACGGAGCAAGCTCGATGCCCGCCTTGGTGCCTACAAGTCGACTTACTCCGGCCCGGTTTATGTTGTCGACGCCATGACAAATAACCCTGGCGCGGCCGGCGGTGCCTTGACCAATATGCGAGGGCAAATCCTCGGCATCCTTGGTAAGGAACTGCGAAACGCACGCAACAACACCTGGTTGAACTACGCGGTACCGATTTCCGAGTTGACCGATATTATTGAAAAGATCAAATCGGGAAAAGCAGTGCCGGTCTCGGCCAGTGACTTGGTTGGTCGGCTGGACCGACCGCTGACACTTCAGTCCCTGGGAATTGTGTTGGTACCCAACACGCTGGAACGGACACCCCCATTTGTCGATGCCGTCCGCGCTGGTTCTCCCGCCGCAGCAGCCGGCCTGAAGCCGGATGACTTGATTGTCTTTGTGGATGATCGACTGATCCATTCCGTTAATGCTCTGAAGGAATTACTGGAGCGAACCGAGAGTGACGCGCAGATTCGTGTTACGGTGATGCGCGGCAACGAACTGATAGAGATTCCGCTCGAAGCGGCGGCACCTGCTACGAACTAGCGAAATTGGAATAGTATTGAGATGGGTATGAGTTTCATTAAATCACGATTACGAATGGCAATTCTTCAGAGTCCGATCGGATTGCTGGCCGGGCTGCTTGCCATATGCATGCTGTTTCAATCTGCCGCTGCGATCCACGCTCAGCCGGCAGAGGCAACAGACGACTTGTCGGATCGTGAAGAGCGCGCCATGCAGGTGGCCGTGAGTGCAGTGGCACCTTCTGTTGTACGGATCGAAACCGTTGGTGGCTTGGAAACCGTGGAAGGTATGCTGGTTGGAACCGGCCCGACGACCGGACTGGTTGTTTCTGCAGACGGGTACATCGTCTCCAGTGCGTTTAACTTCGCACAAAAGCCTTCGCAGATTCTGATCTTCTTGCCTGATGGCACACGTCTACCGGCTAAGCAAATTTCGATCGACAACAGTCGCAAACTCGTATTACTAAAGGTAGATCCCCCGTCGCCGCTAACACCTCCTCAAGTTGCACCGCAATCTGAGATGGCCATCGGGCAATGGGCAATCGCTGTGGGAAGAACATTTGATAATGGGACTACTCCAAACGTCTCGGTCGGAATTCTGAGCGCCGTCAATCGCATTTGGGGAAAGGCATTACAGACCGATGCCAAGATTTCTCCCAGCAACTACGGCGGACCCCTGGTCGATATTCGCGGGCGTGTGATGGGAGTGCTAGTCCCGCTCTCGAATATGGGTGGACCCAAAGCCAGTGCGCTGGCCGGTGCCGATTGGTACGATTCGGGAATCGGCTTTGCCATTCCAATAGAACACATCATGAAGATGCTTCCAAAGATGCAAAAAACTGAGGAACTGCATTCCGGACTGATGGGCATCAGTCTGAAAGGCGATCTGTACGCTGGCGAAGCGATTATCAAAGCAGTTCTAGGTGGTTCGCCAGCCAATCGTGCGGGCCTCAAGGCAGAAGATAAGATCGTCGAGGTGGACGATGTGCCAGTGCGGCGCGAAGCCGAGCTGAAGCATCAACTGGAACCGCATTATGCCGGAGACACCATCAAGATCGTCGCTCTGCGCGGTAAGGTGCGAATTGAAACAAATTTGGAACTGATCGATAAGCTGGTCCCTTATCAGCATCCGTTTCTAGGGTTGCTGCCACTGCGCAATGAACCAGAGTCGGCGGAGGGAGTTGGAATTCGCTACGTGTTTCCCGACAGTCCGGCGCAGGCGCAGCAGTTTCGGGCTGGTGATCGCATCACCTCGTTCCAAGGCAAACCGGTGAAGCAGCTTCAAGGGTTGCTGGAGCAGCTTGCCAATGTCGCCGTTGACGAAGAAGTTCAGCTTGAACTCAAGCGCGGCACCGATGACCTGAAAATCAAATTGAAGACCACGGCACTACCGGAAGCTTTTCCGGCAGCGCTAACAGCGCTAGCTGCGCCGGCCGCAACCGAAGAGAAAACAAAACTTCCAACCGGCAAAGTGACCATCCGCATACCGGAGGCACCGAACAATTGTGTGGCCTATGTGCCCGCAGATTACAATCCTGCAGTCTCGTACGGGCTGGTCGTTTGGTTGCATCCGCCTGGGGGAGTTAAAGAGGACGAGTTGATCGATTTGTGGAAGGACATCTGTTCCGAGCGAAAGCTAATTCTACTAATCCCCAAAAGCACCGATGCCGCAAAATGGCAACGAACGGAGATGGAGGTCATTCGTAAGGCGGCGGACGATGTGATTGGACAGTACAACATCGATCGGACGCGCGTCGTCCTGGCCGGTCAGGAAGGGGGAGGCAGTCTGGCCTTTTTGGTCGCGTTTGCCAACCCAGAACTGGTGCGGGCTGTGATCGCAGTCGATGCGGCACTTCCGGCCAGAACATCCGTTCCTTTCAATGAGCCGCTGCAGCGGATGGCGTTCGTCTTGACCGAGCCTGCGGTCTCCAAGCAGTCCAAGGCAATCGAAGAAACCGCAACTCAGCTACGCGCAAACAAACATCCAGTCATCCGGCAGAAACTGGGCCTGACTGCGAAAGCACTCACCAAGGATGAGATCCAGGATCTTGGCCGCTGGATTGATTCGCTGGATCGACTTTAATACGTTCCATAGTTTCCGGTTGACCAGCGAGCTATAGTGGCGGACGCAACAAATATTCACTCAGTGCGCCGGGCCATCATTGGAATTCTGGCGCTAATGTTTCTGACGGCTAGTGTCGTGCTGTACATCGGTGATGACTCTTTCTCAATATCGGAGCAGTTGCGTGGGTCACTGGTCCGTATCGGGGCCATCCTGGCAGTGTTGTGGATTGCTTATCCAGATTTGAGTCGGCTGCGACCCGCCTCGATGGTCGCGGTCGTGATTGCAATCGTGCTCGTGTTGCGTTGGCCAAGGTTGCTGCCAGTTGTGCTCATCGGTCTGGCGTTGTTTGCAATTCTCAAGCCGCGCGAGAAAAAGCCTCAGCGCCCCGTGACTCGCGCATAGATCGACACAGACTGAACTAACTCAGGCCGGAGCGCCAAGCTGGTACAAATGGTCCCAGGTATATAGCCCGGTGTTATGATCGTCCGACCAGTGGATTCGGACGGCGTAGTTGCCGACCAGTTGCATATTCTTAACGGTTATATCCAGCGGAATCGCATTGCGATCGAGTATCCGCACTCCGGTGTTCTCATCGACGCAGGCCGCGCAGTTGCATTCACCACGCAGCGTGCGAAATGCGTACTGACTTGTCCGGTCCGCGCTCCAAATGATGGTCAGCGTGCCAGCGGAACGGTCGGCTTTGATATCTTGTGGAGTGATTGACATGGGCAGTGCGATATAGACGAAACAATCGGGCTTAAACAGTGATCAATGGGAACGCGTTAGGATCGTACTTCCAACTCTTCCCACCGCACGTAGGCGGCGGCCAGTTCTTGATCGATTTTCTCCAGGGCCAATTTTCCGCGGCTCAGTTGCTCGCCACTCTGTTGATAGTACCCCGGCTCGGCCATTGCGGCGTGCATCTCTTGCTGGCTCTGCTCGAGCGATGCAATGCGCTGCGGCAGCGCGGCCAGCTCCTGTTGCTCCTTGTAGCTCAGTTTGCGCGGTTTGTCTGCGGTGCGGGTGCCAGCAGTCGTAGAAACAGTGGTACCCGATGAAGTTTCCTGTTTGCTTGAAGAGGCGTCGCCGGCGCGCTCACTGGAGGATAAAGTCGGCTTTCTCTGACGTTGCCAATCGTCATACCCGCCGACGTATTCCTTGATGACGCCGTCTCCCTCAAACGCCAGCGTGCTGGTGACCACATTGTTCACAAACTCTCGGTCGTGACTCACCAGCAGCACTGTGCCGGTATACTCCACCAATAGCGACTCCAATAGATCCAGCGTTTCAATATCCAAGTCGTTCGTCGGTTCATCCAGCACCAGCACGTTGGACGGTTTAGTAAACAGCCGAGCCAACAGCAACCGATTCCGCTCTCCGCCAGAAAGAAACTTAACTAGACTGCGTGATTGCTCTGGCGGAAACAGAAAATCTTCCAGATAGCCGATGATGTGGCGGGATTTTCCCCCCACGGTTACTCGGTCGCTCCCGTCAGTGACATTCTCTAGCACGCTTTTGTTCTCATCCAACTGGGCGTGTAACTGGTCAAAGTACGCAATTTCCAGACGTGTGCCATGTTGAATCTCGCCGGCTTGCGGTTGCAACTCACCCAGCAATGTTCGCAGTAGCGTCGATTTGCCGGCACCATTGGGACCGAGAATGCCGAACTTGTCCCCGCGCGCAATACTGACGAAAAAATCGCGGATGACCGTGTGATCGCCAAACTGCACCGTGATATTCTTGGCGTCAATGACCCTGCGGCCAGATCGCTCGGCATCCTGCGAGGCAATGCGTACATCCCCGGAGACTTCCCGCCTGGCTTGGCGTTGGCGGCGCAGTTCTTCTAGTGCCCGCACTCGCCCTTCGTTGCGCGTGCGACGTGCTTTGATACCGGTCCGAATCCACGTCTCTTCTAACGCCAATTTCTTATCAAACAGCGCATTCTGCTGGGCTTCGGCGTCCAAAGCGGCCTGCTTGCGAACCAGGTACGTCTCATGATCGCACGACCAACTGGTCAGCCGACCCCGATCGATTTCCAAAATACGGGTTGCCAATCGCCGCAAGAACATCCGATCGTGTGTGACAAATAGCACCGTTCCGTCGTAGCGCGCCAGAAACGATTCCAGCCATTCGATCGAATCGATATCCAGATGATTCGTCGGTTCGTCTAGCAGCAGCAGATCAGGTTGCAGCACCAGTGCCTTGGCCAATAGCACGCGGCGTTTCATCCCTGCCGAGAGCGAGGCGACTTCCGCGTCACCGCTCAGGCCCATCTGTTCGATCACGCGGTCAACACGATCCGACAGGTGCCAGCCCCCCTCACGCTCAAGAGTATGCTGCAAACGATCAAGCTCTTTTTGCCAGCGAGTGTTCGGATCTGCGGAATATGCCTGCACCACGTGATGATACTCAGTGACCAACAGCGACAGTTCTCCCAGCCCACGCGAGACCTCATCAAACACCGTGCCGGGCAGATCGCGCGGGACTTCTTGTACCAGCCGCGCTACGGTGGAACCTTGCTCGCGCGCGATCTCTCCACGGTCAGGTACGATCTCCCCCAGCAGCAGCTTCATTAGCGTCGTCTTGCCAGCACCGTTGCGCCCCAAGAGACCAACGCGCTCACCGCGCTCGATCTGCAAGTTCGCATTTTCCAAAATGGGTGGCCCGCCGAAACTGACGGTCACGTCGTGTAGACTCAGTAAACCCATGATCGCCTGCAACACTTGGAACAAACTAAAAAACCAATGTCCTTTATAGGTTGCACACCCCTGCTGAACAACGCCTGATGCATGCACGGTCGATCGTAAAGGGCGTGGTCCCTGACAGATCGCAGCATAGGTCGTTACAATACAGACACGATTACGGGTAGGCTGGTAAAGGATTCTCGCTCAATCAGGGAGGACTGTATGATTCGATTGTCGGTGTTGCTGGGCATTGTTTTCTGCCTGGGAGTTCTCGGCTGCCGGCCGCCACAGCAGCCTTCTCAGGCCGCCTCCTCTTCCGCTGCTTCTTCATCCACTGGCACAATCGTATCTCCGAGCATGAATCAAGCATTGAATTACCCTCCCACAGAGCGTGGCACGCAGGTCGACAACTATCACGGGCAGCAGGTGGCCGATCCCTGGCGTTGGCTGGAGGAACCAGACAGCCCTGCAACACGCGCCTGGATCGAGGCACAAAATGCGTTGACGCAGGCGTTTCTGGCAAAAATTCCCGAGCGGGAGAAACTGCGAACTCGCCTCACAGAATTGTGGAATCACGAACGTTTCGGACTGCCTCGCAAGGTGCAGTCGCAGTACTTCTACTCGCGCAACGACGGCCTGCAGAATCAAAGTGTATTGCTCGTCGCCGATTCGCTCGATGGCACACCACGTGTGCTGCTCGATCCCAACACCATGTCTGAAGATGGCACGGTATCTCTAGTTGGCACAGCGATTAGTGATAACGCCAAATACATCGCGTACGGCCTGGCCAAGGGTGGTTCGGACTGGAACGAATGGTACGTCCGCGATGTTGAAACCGGCAAAGATACCGAGGACCATTTGAAATGGATCAAATTCTCTGGGGCCAGTTGGACCAACGACAACGCTGGCTTTTACTACAGCCGTTTCAATGAGCCGGCCCCCGGAGCTGCGCTGACCGAGGCTAACTACTACAAGAAGCTCTATTATCACAAACTGGGTGAAGATCAGTCGCAGGATCGACTCGTCTATGATCGCAAGGACGAAAAAGAGTGGTCCTTTTCGCCAGTGGTGACGGAAGATGGCTGCTACCTGGTCATTTACGTCAGTAAGGGAACCAAACGCGAGAACCAGATTTTCTTGCAGGATTTGCAAACTCCCGATGCGCCGGTAACAGAATTGATCAGTGGCTTTGACGCCAGCTACGGCTTCTTGGGAAACGACGGGACGAAGTTCTATTTTCAGACCGACAACAGAGCACCGCTCGGGCGTGTGATCGCCCTGGATATTACCAAGCCAGAGCAAGCGAACTGGACAGAGCTGGTTCCCGAGTCCAAAATGCCGCTCGAGAGTGTTTCTCTGGTAGGAGACCAGTTCTTCGCGGTGTACCTGAAGGATGCTGCTTCGCAGGTCCGTACTTTTGCGCTGGATGGTACGCCGACCGGCGAGATCGCGCTGCCCGGCATCGGCAGTGCCGGTGGTTTTGGCGGTCGCCGCGATCAGACAGAAACCTTTTACGCCTTCAGCAGCTACACCAGTCCGACGACGCTTTATCGTTACGACATTCCTACAAAAGAGAGCACTGTCTTTCGCAAGCCCAAAGTTCCGTTTGAGTCGGATCAGTACGAAACAAAGCAACTGTTCGCCACCAGTAAGGATGGCACCCGCGTCCCGATCTTTGTCAGTCATAAAAAGGGCCTGAAGCTGGACGGCAACAATCCAACGCTGCTCTATGCCTACGGCGGTTTTGGTATTTCGCTCACCCCTGGTTTTGACACGCGCAGTGCCGTTTGGATGGAGCAGGGGGGTGTTTATGCCGTGGCCAATTTGCGTGGCGGTGCGGAATATGGTGTTCCCTGGCACGAAGCTGGTCAGAAGCTGAGCAAGCAAAATGTCTTTGATGATTTCATCGCCGCGGCCGAGCATCTCATCGCAGAAAAATACACCAGTTCCAATCGTCTCGGCATCGCCGGGCGGAGTAACGGCGGGCTATTGGTCGGTGCAGTCATGACACAGAGGCCAGAACTATTTGGTGCCGCCCTCCCCGGCGTCGGCGTGATGGATATGCTCCGCTTCCACAAGTTCACCATCGGCTGGGCCTGGGTCTCCGAATACGGTATCGCCGATAACCCAGAAGAGTTCGCGGCATTGTTGAAATACTCGCCACTGCACAATATCAGGCCGGGGACAGCCTACCCGGCAACGTTCATTGTCACCGCCGATCACGACGACCGAGTGGTTCCTGCGCACAGTTTCAAATTCGCCGCCGAGCTACAGGCCGCTCAAGGAGGCCCAGCGCCCATCCTGATCCGTATCGAGACCAAAGCCGGCCACGGCATGGGCATGGCGCTGTCGAAGAAGATCGATGAAACGACCGATGAGTTGAGCTTCCTTTGGAATGCGATCGGTTTGTAGGGTTTGTGCAACGCACCAAGCACTTCATTTGAGCTTGTACATCGCTTCGCATCAGTTCCAGAAAAATGGTTGCAGTATAATAATCCGGTGCGTGGAACGAACCAAGAACTACGCAAGACTCTGTGAGATGTTAACCACGACGCGCCAGCGGAGCGCGTGAATTCCAATGTGACTCGAATTCATCACCTCCCGCTTGCGGGAGAGGTCGTCGCCCCAGCGACGGGTGAGGATACCTTCAACTACTCACCCGTTTTACTCTCACAATGCGAGTCGATGTTCGCTGCTACTTATCCGGCTCCACGGCGTCCCTACTCGGCGCGTTATTATCCGCTGCATCGTCATCCGACCGAACGCGATCGGCCAAAAACCAGGCAATCAAGATAGGTACGCTAATGACCGCCAGTACCGGTGGTCCCCAAAACAACAGGAGTGGGAATGAGCCAAAGAGCTCCTTACCCTGTATGACCGTTTGATAGATGACCCATTGTATTGCAAAAACGGCTGAACCGACTAAATATCCATTCAGGCAATCGAGTCGAAAATGGTAAGTGGCCAGAAACGTCATGGCGCATGGAGCCGCGACGAGCTTCACTGCATCACTGACGTTAGGCGAGGTCAGTAATCCCACCGGTATCGCAATCAACGCGATTGTTAAGAACAAATCGGAAAGCGAGTATCCCATTTAATTCACTGCTTAGCTTAGGAGGAGGCCAGGCAATGCCGTCCGCAGGATTCACTACGGATTGTTCGACTCTGCTGGCGATGGATCCTTAACCGCAGCCGGCACCAACGGTTTAACAGTCACCTCGCGAATCCTCCCCCCTGACTCCACCACCATTTCTAGCGGCGCATCGGATTGCAGCAGCTTTCCAAAGCTATGTGCTCCCGTGACCTTCTCGCCATTGACCTCGTACACACGGTCGAGAACGCGCAAACCCCCCGTGGCCGCGGGTGAACCGGGAAATACGCGAGTGACCATGACGGCATCCGGCTCGGCTGCGTCGCCTCGCCAGCTTAGCCCCACGTGCACCGGCTGCCCGTTCAATGTTACCGTCGCTGTGCGCGGTTCCTTTTCCTCCCCTCGCAGATATTGGATTTGCGCCGGGTTCTTCGTCGCCAGAATCAGCGACACCAGGTCCATATCAGGATTGACTTCGTTCCCGTTGAAGTCCACGATGCGGTCCCCTTGACGCAATCCGGCCTTCCAAGCCGGAGAGTTGTATGTCACAGAACTTAAACGCAAGCCTGCTTGGTCACTTTTTTCGATTGACCATTTTACTCCCAGCCGCGACGGTGCCGCCGCAAGGGGCACTTCGATTTGATGTCGCGTATAGTTACTTTCCTGACGCGACGCGGCCCGCAGCTTGCGCGGCATTTCTCGCTCATCTTCAGCCAGCAACACGTTGAAATAGAGCCTGGCTACCCGCTGGATCCCCTCCAGATTCAGCAAGGGAAGATCGTCGCTCGGCCGGTGGTAGTCCGCGTGCTTGCCCGTGAATAGCATCAGCGTGGGTATGCCTGCTTTGTGCAACGTGTAATCATCGCTGTCGGGATCCATGTCCCAGTCGAAGTCCATTTTCAGATCCGCCGCGCGGTTCTGCATGGTCAGCAGCCGCCGTAAGCCAGTCGAAGTCCGGATGCCAAACACCTCGATACGATTGCCGCGCAAGCGACCAATCATGTCTATGTTAAACGCCAGATCAATTTGACTGAGTGGTACTGTCGGTTGGCGAACCCAGTGCTTTGAACCGTACAAACCGTTTTCTTCATTGTCCCACAGCACGAACAGAATCGAATGTCGCAGCGGTTGCGGCAGCTTGGTAACCGCTTTGGCAATCTCCAGCACGCCTGCCACGCCGCTGGCGTTATCGTCGGCCCCGTTGTGAATGTACCCGATCGGGCCGTTGCTATTTTCGCGCGTTCCGTAGCCAACATGATCGTAATGGGCACCGACCAATATATATCGCTGCGCCGCGCCGGTCTCGCTGCCACGATACAGGCCCAGAATATTTCGACAGTTGCCGTTGAACGGCTGGAAGTAAGTCCCCCTCGTACCGGCGGGTTGCAGTTTTAACTTTTGAAACTGATCGGCCAGATAGATACCAGCAGCGCGACCCCCTCGCGTCC
>JAWXCH010000463.1:0-4228 GCA_034440595.1 Planctomycetota bacterium
CCCACACTCCTTTTAAAAGAATCCGTAAAATATGGTCGTTAACAAATTTGCGTTTTGATCGATCAGCTCAGAAATTGCCAGCTTCGCCAATCTTCTGCTCAAATTCACGTTCTAGTGGCATATTGGCCGCCAAGCCGGCGAGCCTGACAACTTGCTAGCAAAAAATTCTTAAGACAGGTAAGCCTGCCGAAAATTGACTACTCGACATCAGGTCATGCGGCAAAACGTCACCAACCCGATCACCAAATTCGCTATAGCCAACGCAGTCTAGCCAAATTGACTGAACCGGTCTAGGGTGTAACAGCACTTTTGGGGGATTTCTTAGAGTGTGCCCAAGACGGACATTGGCATAGAGAATTGCCAGTACGGCGATGCAGCAATTTGGTCATTTACAGGGTGGCGTTCAGCGCGGGCTTATAGACGCCGGAGCCTGCAGAGGCCAAGACAGGCATTTGCCATGGCAAATAGCACGAAGCTTGGTTCTGCCAAGAATTTGGCCGGAATTGCAAAGGGACACCTGCAATAGACCACTTCGGAGATTGGCACACCTATTGAACTGGCCCAAACTCGCGAACCAATGTCTAGTTCGCTGGGGCAATCCGGCGAGGTGCAAGTCGAACAACTGGAGCCTTTTCAGCAGTTTCGGTTTTGCTGGAAGAATTATCCCCAGCGACATTAAACGATGTCCGCAGTACGACCTTGGCCTCACTGACACCAGCAACGACCGTGCTGATCGACTCTCGACGTGTGTCCGTGACACTCAGCCGGATCGCCTTTTCTGGCCAGACTGCCGATTCACTCTCGTCGGCAACTCGCGGGCGAGAAACGACAGTTGTGGCTACTGCTACCGGGACAGGTTGGCTTACCAACTCAGCTTTAGGAGCGACGCTGGCATTTGCAATCGATGGGGCAACGGTTGCAGCAGTATTCGCCTGGCTCACGATCGTGACCGGTGGGGGCATCAATGCATCTGCGCTAACTTCTGGCTTTTTGACCGCAGCCTGGGTTAGCGATGACTCGATTGTCGCCGCGGCCTTCGGAGAATTCTGTTCCGGTTCTGTGGCTTTCTGGGGTGGTACAACAGTGACCGGAGGAGCCTTAACCGCCAGAGGCTTCTTCGGAGCAGACGCGCGTGCAACCGTCACCGACGGTGTTGGAACTTCGGGCTTTGGCTTCGCTGCAACACTACTCGCAGCCAGAGCTGGACGCGCCGCAACGATCTCTGGTTTAGCCGGAGCTACTTGAGGTGGCTGATTGCTGGCAGCTGGCTGGTCAATGACTGGCGCTACCGGAAAGGTGAACCGATTCTGCATGTCGTTTGCAGGCGGCACCGCAGACTGGTCATTCGGCTGAATCACCGATGGCACACTTTCTGGGCCAGGTGTGGTGACCTCTTCAACTTCATTGATCGCCGGCAGGTCTACGAGTGAACCGCCGTGACTATCAACCGGTGGACACCCAATCCAATCACTTGGCCAACGCTGCCAACAGGTCGGCGTGTAGCCATACGCCGGCAGTTCCTGATACGGCGTGCACGGATTGCATGGATCGGGACACTGATTGGCAAATCCATAATCACAGTGGTGGCACCACGGGTGTTGGCACGTGCTGCATCCGTGGACTGGCGTGTAGGTCGACTTCTGGCAGTCGTGACACATGCAGCCTGCGAATAGCGGCACGAGCACTAAGACCAGAGTGGTCAGCGACAGCCGAGCTATGTTATGGCGAAATTGCATTTTCAGTATTCCTGTGGCGATTGGCGTCAACATTCTTTCGAATGCAAGCGTTCGCAAGTATCGAGCGGTCGATTGCGTCGTTCAAAAAGAACAAGCAAATTGTTAGTGCAAACTTTATTTACGGCAGGATCCAATCAACAGTAGTAACTCCGAATCAGCAGCAGATTAAGCTTAGAAGCCACCACCAAAGTTCGGCGTATTCACGTTGTTAATGCCGTTGATCGTACTAGCTCCAAGCAGTGTGAAGCCCATGATTCGCTCAAACGGTGCCAGGAACTTGGCCAAGGCATTGTCGGTGGCAACCATCTTGTCTTCGGCGATAAATACGCGATCACCTGGCATGATCTGATAGTTGGTGCTGGCATCTCCCATGCCGAGAACCGCACAGTAGTCAACATTCAGAATTTGACGCTGGGTACATCCGACTGTTGGTCGCGCGATCCAAACCTTCTTCGACGATTGAGCCGTCGTACCGTTCACGTTCGAGATCGCATCGAGTACCGTTTCGTTACCGGTAATCGGAAATCGTGTGACGCTGTCTCCCAACCCGGCACCCTGCGTGATAATGTAGTAGACCTTGCTGTTGTAGCCGGCCACGTCCAGCGAAACCTCAGGATCTTCCAAGAATCGCGACAGGTGATGCTGAATGGCAAGCTTGGCCTGGTACACGGTCATGCCCGTTACGAACACGCTTCCGTAGCTACCGAGCGTCACCGTTCCGTCCGGCCCGACCAGATGCTGCCCCGCGATCTGCTGCTTGCTGGCCAGCTCGGCCAGCGAAACCGCAACCTGCGGATCGCGTAAGAACTTTTTCAAGTGTTCGCTAATGGCATTTTGTGCTTGCTCAATCGTCATGCCCACGACAGGCACAGTACCATATGGATTTCCCAAATTGATCGAACCTCCTGGCTGAACCGCAAACGGTCCGCCAATCGGCGCTTCTGGCAAGGCTCCCTGTGCCTGCACCATCAGCACATCCAGGGTGTTGATGTTGTACGGAGATTTGGGAACGACGCGAATCGCATCGATATTCAGAATATCCGGCGGCTCGATCGTATAAGGAGGCAATGTAGCCTTCGAGAGCTCGCGCGGCACATTGCTTTGCGGCGGTATCAGATTCACCGGCGCACCGGCCACGCGCTTGGGAGACGCATGGCAGCCAGCCACGGTCACCAGCAAGGCGATCAGTGCGCAACGATGCAACAGGCTCAATGCCAATCGATGATACGACATGGGGTCCTTCCCTCGAGCGTCGTCCAGTAATCCGGACCATCCGTGCGGCGGCGTCAAATACGCTCGCGCTATTCCTAATACTCCCCACATCGACTGGAACCACGTCGCAACATTGCTAGCACAGTGGCCGTGAAAGTTGCTTTTCCAAGAAAACTCCCGGATTTTGAGAGACGTTGCGGGATTCGCAATCTGTTCCGGCCGCGGAGGATAGGAAGGCTGCGAAGAGATTTCTGCCACGCCTGGGTGCCACTGCTGCCTGCCCTCGCGAAGGCGGGGGGCTTGCCCAGCAATGCTTAGAGTTTACGGCGCATAGAGAGATCCTGCCCCTATCGATCATCACTCAAAATCGCGAGGATCGCGATCTCGCGTAAGCCGCCGCGGGGCACTTTCAGCCAGTTCGTGCACCGGCAGTTTCTTGATGGCAGTGCCTGAGCTTTTTGGTGGTGCAAGCGTCGGGTTCTGCGCAGGTGGAGGAGGAACGAATTCTGGTTCCGGCAGAACCTCGTAAGAGTTCTCCATCCTCGGAATCCCCTCGTCACCGATTGGCATCATTTCTGGCCCGACACCGGAAAAAGCATAATCCCCCCAGGGCCGCCAGACTGTTGGCTTAAATCCATAGCCATTAACATCTGGTCCCCCGGCCGGACGACAGTAAGCCGGCCCCGCTGAATGTGGTCCGACGTGGCAGCCTGTCGCGAACAGAGCCACGTAAGCTAGAGTCGCCAACAAAAGCGAGCAGGTTCGCAATTTTGCTAAGCCTATCATTTTGGTAGCTTCTCTGTTCATGGAAAATTCAACCCGCGATCTAGAATCCGGAGCCGAAGTTTCGGCTGTTGACGTTGTTTATACCATTGAGCGTGCTAGCTCCGAGTAGTGTGAATCCAAACACTCGTTCGATTGGAGCAAGCAGTTTTGCCATTTTGTTGTCCAGCGCCACCAACTTATCTTCTTCGATATAGACTCGATCGCCCGGCAGTAATTGATAGTTCGTCTCGACCGAGCCGCGCTGCGATATCGCCATCCAATCAACTGGAAGAATTTGGTCGCATCCATGTGCGGATCGGCCCGGCCTTGCTACCCAGATTCTTGAGGAGGACGCTGCGGTCAGACCGTTGACCTGTGTCACTGCATCGAGGACCGTCTCGTTGCCGACGATTGGAAAACGCACGGCCTGGTCCCCCATCCCCCCGCCTTGTGTAATGCTGTAGTAGACCTTGCTGTCATAGCCAAAACCATCGACCCCCACTTCTCGTTCATCC
>JAWXCH010000464.1:0-4237 GCA_034440595.1 Planctomycetota bacterium
AAATCTCGCGCTAATTCATAAACACGGATTTTTGCCATCCGTTTCTCCTTTGATAACTACACTGCTACAGCCAAGCGCTAATCGTCACGGGATTCGCGTTTGCGTTCCCTTTCCGCTTGCAAGTGCCGATCGATCGCGATTTGTACGGTCCGCGCAATCCCAATCGGCAAGCCAGTCTTCGATGCAATCTCTTCTACAGAATCTGCAATCACATCGCCAATGGTTACATAACCTCCATCTGCCAGTGCGTAAGCCGAGGCCTCGCCGACACCTGAAAGTTTAAGAAACATTTGTACACGCTCGGTATTGCCCTTGGTCTCCTCAACAGTCGGTACCTTTTTCTCTTCAGGTACAGCTGAGGCATTCGCCAATAGCTCCTTGGTCTCAGCCGAAAGTTCGATTTTCTTGGCGGCTGCAAAGCCACTCTTGTCGAAAGTTTTCGCGTTCTCGATAATCTTTGCCGCATCAGCTTCTTCGAGATTCAACATCCGTTCCAGCGTCCGCGGGCTCAACTCTGCCAACTGCTCAGGTGTACCGATGCCTTCGTTGACCAAAATCCCAGCGCGCATTGGGCCAAGACCCTCAATCGCAGCCAACATTTCGCGAACACCTGACATTTCCTGTTCAAGTTTGGCTTCACTCTTAATATCTAACCGCCAGCCAGTTAGCTGTGCAGCCAAGCGCACGTTCTGGCCGCGTTTGCCAATAGCAAGCGAGAGTTGATCTTCGGCAACGATAACTTCCATGCTGTGGTTGGCTTCGTCGACGATGACTTTGCTGACCACGGCCGGCGCCAGCGCATTGCAAACCATCCGGGCGGGATCGCGGTCGTAAGGGATGATGTCGATTTTTTCGCCGTTTAATTCTTGCACTACTGACTGCACCCGCTGGCCTTTCATACCGACACAGGCACCAACCGGGTCTACCGAAGAGTCCTTCGAATAAACGGCGATCTTAGAACGGTAGCCTGGATCACGCGCAGCGGTTTCAATGGTGACAATGCCGTCATAAATTTCCGTGACAGCTTGCTCAAACAAGGCAACCAGGAAGCCCGGGTGGGCGCGCGACATAACGATCTGTGGCCCGCGCGAGCTACGCTTAACTTCAAGAACAAAGCCCTGAATCCGGTCTTTAACGCGGAAGCGCTCTGTAGGTACCTGTTCGCGATGGGTGATAATGGCTTCGGTACGCCCTAAATCAATGATGATGTTATTGCGTTCAATTCGGCGGACGTGGCCGCTAAGAATCTCGCCAACACGGTCTTTAAATTCTTCGTAGATTTGCGCCCGCTCAGCGTCGCGGACCTTCTGCACAATAATTTGTTTCGCCGATTGCGCCGCGATTCGGCCAAATTCAGCAGTATCAACTTTGACACCGATGGAGTCACCGAGAACCGTCTCCGGGTCAAGTTTCAGAGCGTCAGGAAGCGCCACCTCGGTCTCTTCGTTAGCGACATCGTCATCTTCAACGACCGTGCGGAATTGGAAAAGTTCGATCTCATCTAACTCTTCGTTGTAATGGGCTTCAAGATCTGTTGTTGGCCCAAAAACTCTTCTTGCTGCGTGGATCATCGCCTGTTCCAAAGCATCAACGATAATCTCTTTCGAGAGATTCTTATCGCGACTTACAGCGCCAATGACGCGCTTAAGGCTGCCTTCTGCTGGTTCAGTAACCGCCATTTTTTTACCTCAAAATTCTAATTAGTGTTGGCTCCAGTTATAGACAACTGAAGCTGTCATCAAACTATCAATAGGGAACGACCACGACCCGCGGTTCGTTTCCAAAGTAACTTTGCCGTCCTCATCGACTGCTACCAACCGGCCCTTGCCGTGACGCCTATCGAGGATCTTATGCACGAGCTTGACCTCAATCGTTTCACCTAGGTGCTCCAAGAAATGCGCCTTGCGCCGTAACGGGCGCTCGACGCCGGGAGAACTGACTTCGAGGGTGTACTCACCGCTGATCATCGCATCCAAATCAGGAAGATCGATAAGCAGATCATTCACGGCGACACAGTCGGATAGACTCATAGGCAATTTTTCGTCGCGGCGGTCGATGAACAAACGCAAGGTTCGGTCTTCGGCACACCATTCCGCTTCAATGCATTCGTACTTCTCAACAGGCAATTGAGAATTCACGAAATCAATAATTCTATCCAGCTCGGTTCTGGTCACCAGATTCATCCATCAATAAGGCTTAAAGGATAAATAAAAAGGCCTAAAGGCACATCCCGAGAACCAAAAAACGTGGAATGTTACCTAGGCCTGACTTCAGTGGCTGCCCACTTGGAAATCAGATTTTGACAAAACCCATAGGGTGATAACACAAAGGGTTATTTCTATCAACCGGTTATCCACAAGTCTTGCGGGCTAGTTGCCGGCGAATTTAAGGAACCGGGAGGAATCGTACAAGCGGTCATGCATATGCAGCCAAACCACGAAATTTCTTATGGAAACTAGGTGGAACGGGCCGTCTTTCTCGCCGGGATTTTTCAAGCCGACGATGAGTTTGCCAAGCATTTCTTGCCGCTCGTCACCGTTAGCGGGGCGACTGAGGATGCGCACGCCACGGGGCACGAAATTTTTGAATGAATCGGGATTCATCCGAAAACCGTCGCGCAGGTAGCGGTTAATTTCTTCAACGCTGCCGCTGATAATACCTGTGCCGTTGATAATGCCGGTGCCGTTAATGATACTGGTACCATTGATTATCGCCGTGCCATTGATAATTCCTGTCCCATGAATGATGCCCGTGCCATGCATCAATGCCGTCGCGTTGATGGCGCGGTAACCGTTGCCGCTTTTGCCGGTCTCATCGTCAAAGGCGAGGACTTCCTGCACGAGCCACTCACCGGTCAAACCGGGGCGCGCCGCTGGGTGGTTCTCCAAAACCTGGCTGCCGAATTTGCCGTAGTTGCACTCGCCCGCGGCATTGCGCAGTACTAGAAGCCGGTCAAAGGGGTTAAATTGCAACGCGCAGCTTTCGTCGTTAGGAATGTAGCCAACTTCCAGGTTCGCAACGCTGGTTAGGTCGATGCCGACCAAACTATTCATCTCGTGGGCATTGGGTTTCTCGGTGGCGATACCAATCACATCGCCAGCTTCGTTTAACACTGGCCCACCCGACATTCCCGGCTCGGCAAGCGGCGTCGATAATGACGACGGCGCATCCAGTTTAAATTTCTTCACAGGGCCGAAATTCGACGTCTCTTCTGTTGGATAACCAGAAGCGTTGAGGAGACCCACGCGTTTGGCAAGCAGCACACGGTTGCGGCTCGCTGGAAAACCAAGCACCAGATATGGACGTCCGGGCGTAATCGCCGGCGCAATCTCAAGACCCTTAATCTGCGCGATGTCGGCAAATTCATAGATCTTTAGCAGTTCGGTGTAGGCGGTTTTGCGCAAGCGCAGCACGGCGATATCGGATTCAATATTCCGCGCTACCAGATCGGCGGCATTCTCAATCATTTGGTTTCTTATACGCAGGTTGTAGGCGTAACCAGCGGTTGCACTTAGAATGCCGGGGCTAATCGCATTGTGGGCATTATTGGTGTAAGTGATAGGGAAAACATGGGCGGCGGTGACGACGTATACCGCGTCCGCTTCTTCGCCAGCAAAAGTGCCCGGGGCAAACAGTCGCTCAAGCTGCGCCAATGAGCGCGACACAAAACCGGATCCCAGCGACAAATTGCCGCCCAAAGATATTTGTGCCAAGTAGCGGTCGCCATCGGTAACATTCCAAAGCTCGTCTTCGCCGATTTCCAGTGTGTTGCTTTTACCGGCGCTAAGCGGCGCGGCGGCCATGGCCGGGCCTTCTTCGGGCAAAATGATCCAGAAAACTGAGTTGGCGTGACTTACCGTTTCGCCATCGATGTCCATTGCCAGCGAAATACCAACCGTTCCGGACGGTGTCGTACTGCTGATAGCCAAGCGAATAAGACACTGATAAACCGTCTGGGTTTCACCGTTGGTGGACACGACCACGGGTTGCGCGGCGCATTCAGGATTGGAGACACGGACGAACTGATTCTCGAAGCCGTTGGCGCTGGGCTGAAAATCATTGGCTTCCGTCTCAGCCCACGGGCCACGAATCTGCGGTTTGATATCGGTGCCGCGCACGGGCACGCTGAAATACTGCTCGATGGTAAAGGCGCGCTGCGCCTGGTTGGCGGTACGGCGCAATACCGCGGGGACGCCAGGAAAGTAAACATACTTCTCACCGGGCTGCCACATGATGG
>JAWXCH010000465.1:0-5485 GCA_034440595.1 Planctomycetota bacterium
GATGCAGGCTGTCCACCGAGAATGAACTGTCGGTCGGTGCCGCTCCGATCCGAGGCCAGCGCGGCGGATCAAACTGCTCAACGATCTTTTGGACATTGATCGTGGCCATCGCGGGGGGGACCGATCCGCCGGTGGCTGTGACTGCCACGACTTCTAACTGCGGATCAAACAGCGCGCAAGCTAGTGCCAATGCGTCGTCGATCCCTGGATCAAGATCCAGAATTACCTTCCTGGCCATATGTTATCCCTTCTGTCTGGCTAGTCGCGTGTGCGACAAGCATCACCTTTGAGAGCCTGTTCCAGCAGAACTCTCGACCGTACCGAATTTACGGCGGTCGCGCAAATTTTATCGCATTCGCACGGCGATTGAAAGCGCGACACCGACAGTTGTCGTGGAATCGGTCCGGTGGCAGAGGTCTGGTAAACTCTCTAGAATGACGGCCTTGCGACGACTTTTTACGCACAGTTGCTGCGGTGCAGCTCAATTCAACTCCTAGTATCTACATGTTCGCAACCTATCTTGGACAGGTCTCGGCCGGAGAGAGTCTTGATTTTGAAGGCATGCGAGGAGCGGTTGACCTCATCATGCAGGGCGCTGTTCCAGACGGCCAGATCGGGCTGTTTCTCACCGCTCTTCGCGAAAAAGGAGAAACCGTTCCAGAAATTGCCGGGGCCGCAGCCGCGCTGCGGCAGCATATGACCCCGATCCGCACGTCGCGAACCGATCTGGTCGACACCTGCGGGACCGGAGGTGGCGGATCGAAAAAGTTCAACATCAGCACCGCAGCGGCAATTGTTGCTGCCGCCGCCGGTTGCGCCGTCGCCAAGCATGGCAACCGTAGCATTACCAGTAAGACCGGTTCGGCCGATGTGCTGAGCGAGCTGGGGGTCAACATTATGGCCAGCGCTCCAACTGTGGAACGCTGCTTGGATGAACTGGGGATCTGTTTTTGCTTTGCCCCCCTGCTCCACCCCGCAATGAAGCGTGTGGCCGACATCCGCCGACAGCTCGGTGTGCCGACCATTTTCAACCTGCTCGGGCCGTTGGCCAACCCAGCCAATGCGCCTTATCACTTGCTGGGTGTGTCTAAACCGCATTTACGAAATACACTGGCGGAGGCGTTGGGATTATTAAAAACAAAACGCGCCGTGGTGATGTACGGAGACGACGGGCTGGACGAAATCACCCTGGCCGGTGCCACGCAAGGAACGCTCACCGAGGATGGCAAGCAAAGCGAGTTTGCCTGGACGCCGGCTGATTTTGGGCTGCATGTGCAATCGCTGGAAAGCCTGATTGTCGACGGCCCTGCACAGAGTGCGGCGATCATTCGCCGCATACTCGACGGAGAAAAAGGAACTGCACGCGACATTGTCGTAGCCAATGCTGCCGGGGCCATCTGGACAGCGCAGAAAGTCGATACGGTTAAGCATGGCGCTGAACTGGCGGCAGAGGCGATTGATTCTGGTGAAGCAAAACGTGTGCTGGCAAGATTGGGAGAGTTGACGAATCGGTCGGCGTGATAGACACGTCAACCGCACGACAACGCGCATTGTTTTACCGCAGAGGACACGGAGCAGAACGCAGAGAAGAAGCTTGCCCGCTATCCAGTTCATCCCGTTCATCCTTGCTTATTCTGCTTTGTATTTATTAAACAAGGATGGACAGGATACACAGGATGGTATGTCACAATCTCTGCGCGTCCTTCGCGCTCTCGGCGCTCTCTGCGGTGAACTTTCTGCGGTGCATCTAGTTGCGGCTACGTAAGCGGGATTCTTAATCCGTCGTACGCCAGTTCCATCCCGTCGGGGAGTTTGGCTTGCGTCTCGGCGTGCTCCAGCTCATGACACAGGTGCGTGAACAACGTCCGCTTCGGTTTGAGTTGTCGCGAGACTTCGATTGCCTCGTCCAAACTGAAATGTGAAACGTGTGAACGCGGACGGAGGGCGTCGATGATTAGTACATCCAGTCCTTGTAGAAGCTCCATGCTCTCGGGCGGAATGTGATTCGTATCGGTGCAGTAGGCGATATTGCCAATGCGAAAGCCGAGTACGCGGAACCGACCATGCTCCAAGCGGAACGGCGTGACTCGCGTCCCCAGCAGGTCGAACGGCTGATTCGGTCGGATCGTGTGAAAATCCAACAGCGGCACGCCCCCGGCGTAGTTCACGGCGTCTGGCGTAAATGCATAGGCAAACGCCTGACGAATTCGCTCCTGCACATTCATTTCGCAATAGACCGGCAGCGCGTGCTGTAGGTAAAAGTACAGCACTCGCACATCATCCAGGCCGTTGAGGTGGTCGGCATGGTCGTGCGTAAACAAAATCGCATGCGCCAGGCCGATCTTTTCTCGTAGTAGCTGCACGCGCAGCTCGGGCGTCGTATCAATCAGCACATTCCCCTCGGGCAGGCCCAATGCCAGCCCGCAGCGCGTCCGGTTGTTGAGCGGATTGGTGCTGGTACAGGTCGGACACGCGCAGCCGATCATCGGGATCCCGACCGAAGTGCCGGTGCCTAAAAAGACCAGTTGCCCGCGGATGTCAGTATGGAGGAGATCGAGTTTCACGTTCTGACGGGCAGAATTCAGTGTGCAGGTAGTTCAGATGGATATTGTACCAGCGGAACCGCCGCGCGTCGCGTGGGAACGCTCGGCGGACTGCTGCTCGTGCAGTTTATCCCAAAAGGACGCGGAACTTTTGCCCGGCCGAGGCGGCTCGCTCGGCGTTACTTCTCTGGCAAGAGCAGGGTCACCAACAAGGACGAATTCTCTAGCGCACGCACAGCATGTGGCGCGCCGGGTGTCAGAAACAGTAGTTGAGACGCTGTAAGTTTTTGTGTTTGCCCGTCTGTCGAAAACTCAATGCAGCCTTCGAGACACTGCACGGTAATCTCACCAGGCGCTTTGTGGGTCGGTATCTCCTTTCCAGCAGGCAGGACTAACCGAATGAGTTCTATTGAGTCGGTTTTTACCAAGGTCGTCGTTTTGGAATCTTGCAGCGCTGATCCTAGCGGCAACTGGATGATCTCGCCTGGCTTTGCATGATGAATGGACAAGGTGAAGTCTCCTAATATTAGATCGCAGTAATCAAAACAGTCACGCTAAACCAATAGTGATGGATCATTGCCGGCTCACGCCGTGCCCATCGGATGTGCACACCGGTCACCGGGTGGGAGCAGTTTTTTTAAAGGAATGACCTGTCTTCAAGCCTGCCACAAAAATCACCAGCGCCACGGCACCCAGAAAGAAAATGGTATCCCCTGGGACGCGTAGCCAACGGAGCGTTTGCATCGTGGGCGTTTGCATAAACTCGCTGCTGCGAGCATACCAATACCCGTGATCAACCGAGGCCCAGGTTTGCATGAGCCCAACCGGCAACAGGCTGAGAATGCACATAGCCATCAGACCACCATTCAACGTCCAAAACGAGAAACGAAGCAGGCCTTCATTCCATTCTCGACCGGGGACAAGTGCGCGCAGGCAAACCAGCATCAATCCGATTCCCAGCATTCCATACACGCCAAACAACGCTGCATGACCGTGCAGCGGCGTTGTGTTAAGCCCCTGCATATAGTAAAGCGCGATCGGTGGATTGATCATGAATCCGAACAGCCCCGCTCCGATCATATTCCAAAATGCCACGGAGATGAAAAAGTAGATCGGCCACTTGTATTGCTCAACCCACTTTGTGGAACGCGAGCGTCTCAGGTCCTCCATAGCGTCGAAACCAAGCAGTACTAGCGGCACCACTTCCAGGGCGCTAAACACCGATCCCCAGGCCAACGCGACCGGCGGCGTGCCCGAAAAATACAAATGGTGGCAAGTGCCAATGATGCCTCCAGACAAAAAGATGGTGGCGGACAGCAGCGCGGCTGCGGCGGCGACGCCGGGTCGAACAAGTCCTAGCCGCATAAAGAAGAAGGCGATCACGGTAGTGGCGAAGACTTCAAAGAATCCCTCCACCCAGAGGTGAACGACCCACCAGCGCCAATACTCCACCATCGAGAGGTGCGAATGCTGGCCCCAGGTGAGTCCTGCGCCGTAAAACAGCGCGATTGCAGCACTCGCCACAGCCAGCAATATCACCAACTGCTTTTGCTCGCCGCGTCTACGCAGCGCCGGCAGCAGCGCGCGGATCATTAAGAAAAACCAAAGCAACAGTCCAATGAATAGCCCCAACTGCCAGACTCGACCTAAATCGACGTATTCATATCCTTGATGGCCAAAATAAAACGACTGTGTATCGGTCAACTTATTCTGGACGCTTAACCACTCACCGGTCAACGAACCGGCGACCACGACCAATAGTGCCACAAACAATACGTTTACCCCGAGACGCTGTCCACGCGGTTCGTGTTCGCTTACCAGAGGTCCGATAAACAGCCCCGCGGCCAACCAGGCAGTTGCGATCCAGAAGAGCCCCAATTGGATGTGCCAAGTGCGTGAGACGCTGTATGGCAACCATTCCGAGAGGGGAATTCCGTAAAACCCATCCCCTTCAACACCGTAGTGTGCGGTCACGACTCCCAACAGCATTTGGAGCAGGATCAACAGGGACACGACCCAAAAGTATTTGATCGTAGCCTGCTGAGATGGTGTAGCAACCCAACCTCGCAAGGGGTCGGACTCTGGCAATTCCGTCAGTGCTTCTTCGCTTTTGCGTGCGGCATGCCACCAGACCATTGCTGAAATTCCGGCCAGTAGCATGATGATACTGACACCGGTCCAGACCACCGTCTCACCGGTAGGTCGGTTTCCAACTAACGGCTCGTACGGCCAGTTTTGCGTGTATGAAATCCCAGAACTATCGCGATTCGTACAGGCAGCCCACGATGTCCAAAAAAAGAACGATGCCAACTTCTGGAGCCGGTCGGGGTCTGTTACGGCACCGGCATGGATGGCGTAATCTGCCCTGCCGTTTAAAAAGACGTCCGAGTAGTGTTGCAGGTTCGATTGAAATGCTTCAGCGCGAATCGGATCTACCGTGACCGTCGCTGTATCGGCGTCGTAAGTATTGGTCCGCATCAACTTGGCCAGACGCCCTTGAAGCTGCGCTTGCCTTTCCTCACCCAGTTGGGCAAAGTCTTTTTGAAACTCGTCTCGGGACCAACGGTCCAGGATGAAAACCGCTTCTCGATGTAGCCAATCCGCCGTCCAGTCTGGAGCGACATAGCTCCCGTGTCCCCAGACCGATCCGACTTGCATGCCACCTAAAGTCTGCCATACGTTCTGGCCTGCCTGAATCTCCCCGGTATCAATCACAACGGTTCCAGTCGTTGTAACCACTCGATCGGGCAACGGCGGCATCTCTTCGTAGATGCGAGTCCCGATCCAGCCGAGGACTAGAAATGAGGCGATCATCACTATTGTAAAAGCGATCCAGAGTCGTCTCATAACGCATCCTCCCGAGAATGTTTGCTGGCTATCGGCGGCATCATCCTACCAAAGTAGCGAGGAAAGTGCACCAGAATTGTCTGGCCACGACTGGC
>JAWXCH010000466.1:0-4402 GCA_034440595.1 Planctomycetota bacterium
AGATGGAGGAGCTACAGATGGCGGCGGTGGTGGAGGCAGCGGACTGGGAGGAGCCATCTTTGTTAGTACCGGCGGAACGCTGAGCGTGGTAGATAGCCTGTTAGATGCCAATTCGGTCGCTAAGGGTATTGGCGGAACGGGTGGTTCGTCCACCGGCAGTGATGGCGATGCCGCAGGTACCGGTGCCTACATCATGAGTGGAACCACGCTCAATTTCTCGATCACAGGCAATGGTCAAACGACTGTCGCTGATACGATCGCTGGTGCAGGTGGCCTGACCAAACTCGGTACCGGCTCGCTGATCCTACAAGGTGATAATACCTATACCGGAACCACTAATGTTGACGCCGGTCGCCTGGCGGTAAACTTTTCGATCACCAGTGATGTGAACGTGAATGCCGCCGGCACACTTGGTGGAACAGGGACCATCACGGGCAATGTTATTAACAATGGCACTGTTGCGCCGGGCAATTCCATTGCGCAGCTAGACATCATCGGCAATTACACGCAGAACGCCAGCTCACAGTTGGAAATTGAATTCAATAGCTCTGGCGGAAATGATGTTCTAGATGTTCATGGCGACGTGAACCTGGACGGCACGGTCTCAGCGGTTGCTGAACCAGGAGTTTACACCGCCGGGCAATCGTACACGTTCTTGCTGTATACCGGCAACCGAACTGGTTCATTTTCCGGCATTATTGACAATCTCGCGTTCTTTGACGCGGTGTTGCAATACGGTGCCAACGATGTCAGTTTCATTTTGCAGGCCAATTCCAATAACTTCATCGATATCGCGGAGACCTTCAATCAACGCAGCGTCGCAACCGTGCTGGATGACTATCCAGTAAGCGCACTAACACAGATTACCAGCCAGATGCTGACGATGACTGACGATCAGGTGCGGTACTCATTGGATCAACTGAGTGGCGAAGTGTATGGCACATCGGTGCAAATGCAATTTCAAAGCACGACCAATCAACTGCAATTACTGGCACAACGACTGCGGCCGATGCTCGTTGGTTATGGACAAGTTGCCTACGATGATCGCAGTTCAGCTAACGACATCGTACTCGTTTCCTGCAATTCATCCGGCGAAATCATCTATTCTGAGAATGATAATTGCCAGCGTGGCCGCAATGCCTGGGGCATCAGCTATGGTCTAGGTGGTAATGCGCAAACCGACGGTAACGCGGCAGGACTGGATTATGGCTTGGGTGGTGTGCAATTTGGCATGGACCGTTGGGTGGACGACAGCACACTCATTGGCTGGTATGGCGGATATAATTTTGCACAACTCAACGGCCAACAACTTGCACAGCGAGTCGATTCCAACAGTGGACAGTTCGGCGCGTACTTCTCTCGCGACGATGAAGTCGATTACTTTCTGGCCACCAGCGGTTTTGGCTTCGATGACTACGACTCTTCGCGCACGATCAACATTGGCAACTTCAATGTTCAAACCTCCGCTGAATATAACGGCTGGCAATCGGCCTCGTATTTTGAACGAGGTCGTACGCTGCGAACGGCCTATGGCGCGGTGCAACCGTATGGAGCATTGCAATACATCTACCTGCGGCAGAACAGCCTAAGTGAAACTGGAGGGGAGGCCGCCAACTTGAACGTTGCCGGGGTTGATGCCAATTCACTGCGAAGTGTGCTGGGTACGCGTGTCAGTCGCGAGTTAGTCAGCAAACGCGGTGTGGTCTGGGTGCCTCAACTGCGTGCCGCCTGGCAACATGAGTTTCTGGATACCGACACGCTGATTGTGAATAACTTTGCGGCGGTGCCAGGGAGTAACTTTTGGATCAAAGGTCTCGACCTCGGCCGCGACTGGGCACTGCTGGGCGGCGGTATCGGCTGGCAATTGACCGACCAGCTCTCCTTCTCCGCCGACTACGATGCGCAAGTCAACGACCAGCAGGTGTTTCATGTCGGCAGTGCCACGATGCAGTACCTGTGGTAAGCCTTCGTTAAACCGCTGGCCGATCAGATGATTGCAAGTCCGCGCACTTCAGTCGCCCGGCAATCCACTCATCGGAGACAAACCGCCAGAGTAGATTGCGCAGGACTCTTTCGATTGCAGTTCGGTCGGACTGAAATTTTTCGGCGTGACAGGTATCATTCTCGGTAGCTGTTTTCGCCTGGGTCGGATCGCTGGGTCGGAGATGCAGCCCTTCCCATTCAAACCGGACGCACCAATCTTGCTGCTCCGCCGTCGCATTTAGGCGCTCTAATAATCGCAAACTCCAGACGGCACCATACCAATCACGAAACTCACGCCATATGCGATTGAGCGGATCGTTGGCCAAAATAGTTGGCGAATCCCCCTGCGTTACCGGTAGTAGGAGCGTGCGCCGCGCGGCAAATCGCAATTCCAACAGACAAACCACCAGCGCAACTAGTCCCGCCAGCGGATGTGGATGGAAGCCGATCCAGCCAAGACCTGGCAAGAATGGCCAAAACAGCAGCACCTGAGCAACGACGAACAGCACCGCAGCGCGGCCAAATCGCGTCGGCAAATTATTGAAAAGCCCAACCACAATTAAAATCCACAAAAACCATTGCCGTACCAGATGCAAATCAAGTGGTCCAGTCTCTCCACGCACCCAGGCTTCTCCAGCCGGCAGGACCAAGACAATCCAGAGTGAAAGGACAATCAACTGCCAGGGGGACTCCTGTGGCCGCTTGGCACCCAGTTGAGCAATGACCGGACAGAAAGTGAAAACCGCCGCGGCGAACCGCAGGTGAGTTACCCACGCCAGGCTATCCGCAGGTGAAACCGCAACTAGCAATTCGATTCCGCCAACCGCCAGCAATGTGGCCACGGCCCAGCACCAGGGAGCGCGGAGAGTGGTGCCAGCTAATGCAAACCAGCCAGGCAACAGCAGCGCCAGACCGACTAAGGTCAGAATGGCGATGAGCAGAATTGGAACCAGATCGCTCGGCATATGCTGATATAAAAGAACTTCGTTACACGGAAGCGAACGAGAAGCTACAGCGGCCAGAAATAACCGCCGCGGCCGCGGGATAACCGCTGTGATCCGCAGGGTTTCTCATGCTAGCAAACAATCGCGGGCATTGCAGCGGGAATACTCGTGCTGATCGGCTTCAGAGAAATTGCCGCACAAGCCGATACGATTAGTACACACGCGACGGAAGGGCGTGCCGGGAACTGCTAGCGTAACCGGCACGTTTCAGGATAAAGATCATGGCAAGACGACGGATCGACTTGCCATGATCTTTTTGTTGCGCAAATATCAATGAGCGAAGTTCCGCTCTCAATTGACCGGGCTACTTCGCGGCTGGTGCCTTGGTTTCGGTTTTCTTGGCATCTGACGCCTTGGCTTCGCCTCCCTTTGCTATGAGCTTGTCGACTTCCATTGAGAGGGCTTGAGCGTCGATTCGACTGGCAAATGGTTTGGGATTATCCAGGGCCATTTTGAGGATCTCCTTGGCCTCTTTGAGCTTCCCACGATCGACAAACAACTTGGCGACATAGTACGCACTATCTGCATTGAGCGCATTGGCGGTGAGCAACTGTCCCAGCGCTTGCTCGGCCTTGGCCAGATCACCCGTCACATAGTAGACCCAGCCAAGTGTGGCCAGTGCCTCTGGCGACTGTTGATACTGACGAAAGTTCATTTCCGCCAGGTCACGAGCACGCCCTCGCTTGCTTGAATCTTGCGAATCGATCAGCGCCAGTGCCAGTTGATTGATAATGGCGAAATTGGCAGGCGACTGAGTAAAAGCTTCACTTAGTAGCTTCTCGGCAGTGGCCGAATCATCTAAGAATCGAGCAACAATCGCACGTGCCAGTTTGGCGTCCGCCGAATTCGTATCGGCCTTTAACGCAAGGTCGGCATACTGCTCAGCCAGTTTGAACTGACTGGTTTGCAAAGCCCAGCTCGCGGCAGCCAGCAACACGGCCTGATCGTTTGGGGCCTTGCTTGTGGCTTCCTTGAACAAGCCGGCGGCCTTCTGGCGGTAGTAATCGAACTTTTTCTGATCGCCGATATTCTCTTGAGCTTTCTGCTCAAAAAGCTGACCAAGCGCGATATTTGGATTAAGCTGCTTTGGATCGTGCTTTAGCGCCGCCAGGAAAGCCTGAAAACTATCGCTGTACATTTTATTCTCAGCTTTAATCTTCTCTGGCGTGTCACCTATCACTGCTTGCTGGAAGATGGCCCTGCCGAGGCGTTGGCTGGCACCAATATTTTCATCGTCCATCGCAATCAATTCGCGGAGCAGCTTTTCGGCTTTGGCCCATTCGCCACGACTTTCGGCCACCGTTGCCGTGCCATTCAATAGACGTTTACGGAAAGCACTCTTGCGCAACGAGTTCTCGTTGAACTGGTCGATCATGGGAGCGGACTTTTCGTACAGCACTGCCGCATTTGTGATA
>JAWXCH010000467.1:0-3733 GCA_034440595.1 Planctomycetota bacterium
CCATTGGTGAGTATTCCCGTGCTGTTCGGGTACATTCCCGTCAAAAACGAATTGCGGCTAGGACCGCAGAGCGGAAACGTACAGTAGGCATGCTCAAACCGCACACCACGCGCCGCCAACCGGTCGAGATGCGGCGTCTTGGCACGTGGATCGCCGTAGCAGCCGAGAAAGTTGTTGAGATCGTCAGAGACAATGAACAGCACATTCGGTCGCGGTTTTTTCGCTTCATCCGCCTTGGCTAAATTGCCTGTACACCACAACAGCGAAACAAGAGCAACTGCCAGGCAGACCCGCGCGCGACTGCCGTGTACTGTATCAGGCGTTATTGGAGTGTTGGACATTAATAGGTTCCTTATTCAACGTGCGTAAATTTGAGCTGTAGATACAGCGTTCTATTTTGCTTTGCTCCGAGCGGCAGGTGCGATCTTCGATCCGTCCGTATTGGCGGGAACACTTTTGGATTGCCCATCCTTTTCCAAAATATTTCTGATTAACTGCGGCACAAACGATTTATACCGATTTGGCATCTGCGCTCCTCGCTGCTCCAACATGCGGAGTTGCTCGTGCAGGGGGCTGGCAAGTGGGCCAAGCTCTTCGATCCAAAAGAGCGCAGCGATTGCCGTCAGAGTGCCGCTCTTGGCTGGTCGGGCCAGTTCGCCAAGTTCCTTCAGCGCTTGCCGCTGCAATTCGGGTTTGCCATACCTGGCCAGTGCAGTCGCCGCAACGACGCGGACCGACGACGAAGGATCCTGCAACGCTTTCTGCAAAGCATCTTGCCCGGCGGTAACGGCGACCATGCCGCGCATTTGCAATCCTGCTGCGGCCCAGTAGCGAATCGCGCTGTCATTGTCGCTTAGCTGCGCGACTAGCTGTGCGGTAGCTTCTGGATCCAGTTTGGAAGCAAGTTGTGCGGCATCAAGGACTCGCTCGAGCGGATAGGCTGCGTCGTCGTGCCCAAGCTCATACGGCGTTTGCCCCTGATGATGCTGTTGCGTGCGACTGTGCATTTCCGCTTCTGGCAGCAAACAGACATCGCGTGTTTTTAGTTGGTGCTCGCGCAGCGCCGTGCGCAGGCCTGCCAAAATCTGCCTATGCTCGTGTGAGTTGGCCAGATTGTTTACTTCGTCAGGATCCGATTGCAGTTCGTACAACTCCTCCGGTGCCTTGGGAGTTTGCCAGAAAATCGATTGAGCAGGGGTCGTTTTTCCTGCGTCGAATAGTTGCTTCCAGATTCGCGTGGTTGGCGTCTGAAACTGATATGCCACATGCTGTGCCTGAGAGACCTGCGGCATGAAGTTTTTCAAATAGACGTAGCGGCCATCTGTCACACTCCGAATCAAGTCGGGGCACTCGTCCATCCGCCCACGCTCGCCAAATAGGTACTTCCGCTTTTCACCAGGATATTCACCGGCAAAAGCGACTCCTTGCATCCACGACGGAGGCTTGATACCAGCCAGGCTTAGTATGGTGGGTGCAAAGTCGACAAAGCTGACCAGTTGATCCGACGAGCCACCGGGCTGGTAATCCTTTGGTGCCAAGTGCCGCCAATTCTGCGGAAAATAAACCACCAGCGGAACATGCAAGCCAGAATCGCCCGGCCAGCGCTTGCTGCGCGGCATGCCACTCCCATGATCGCCAAAGTAAAACACGATGGTGTTGTCGGTTAGCCCGTCGGCGGTTAACTCGGCCAATCGTTTGCCCGCGGCATTGTCGGCTGCACTCACGATGTCATAGTACTGTGCCCAGTCGGCGCGGACTTCGGGCGTATCTGGATGATACGCCGGCACTCGCACCTTGGCCGGATCGGTCAACAGTTTGTGCGGCCGGCTGCGAATCTTGCTTTCGTGACTGGCGGTTGAATTGAAGACGGCAAAGAACGGCTGCTTATCCGGTCGGTTGCGCCAGTGCGCTTTGCCCGATGAATCGTTCCAAGTCGGAATGGGTTGCTCGACGTTGTAATCTTCCTTACTGTTGTTACAGCAGTAGTAGCCAGCCTCTTGCAGGTAGCGCGGAAACAGTTTGAATTCCTTCGGCAATGCGACCATTGAACGCATGTGCAGTCCGCCGCTACTGGATGGATAAATGCCGGTGATGATGGCTGTTCGTGCCGGCGCACAGACGGGGGCAACCGACCATACATGCCGAAAGAGCATCCCCTTTTTGGCCAGCGCATCGATATTCGGCGTACGCGCCAGGGTGTCGCCATAGCAGCCCATCGCAGGCCCGTGATCTTCGCTGGAAATCCAGAGGATGTTGGGCCGATCTGCCTTTGCAGTTGGAACCGTGATCGCCGAACTGGCAGGCGAGGTGAGTGCAGGCTGCTCGGCGGTCGCTGTACTGGCGCAAAGTAGCACGCAGGCAATATTCACGTACCGAAATAGCGTCGATCTAACCATGATTTGCTCACCATTCATCAACGAATGCGAATCAGTGTTTCCTGCACTATGTTGTGCGTTACGGTATAGCCCGCACGTTCACCTGATCCGCTGGAACGATTTCGCTATCTTTGGCACGCTGCTCGTCTAGCAGTTTTTGCAGCTCAGCTACTTTCTCGGGCATCTTTTTGGCAAGATTATTTTTCTCGTACGGATCGGCGGCCAGATTGAACAGATGATCCTCCCCCTTGAACGAGTGGATGAGCTTCCAGTCCCCGTGCCGCAATGCCGCTGCATCGCGGACGCGAATGTAAATCGACCGCGGCGAGTTGTCGGTCGCTGTTCCTGTTAGTTCCGGCCAGATATTCTTTCCGTCCCAGGCTGGATCCTCTTCAGTTTCATAACCAACCAGGCTTGCAATCGTCGGCAGCCAGTCGACCGCATGCATCGGCGTGGTGACCTTGCGCGGGGTCAGATGACCGGGCCAGTTAGCAAAGGCACAAACGCGAACGCCCCCTTCGTACAGAGTTGCTTTCTGCCCGCGTAACGGGTCGTTCTCGCTATTGAGGGGCGAATGCGGAACATCGCTAACATAGGAATTCTTCAGCGATTCAATGCCACCATTGTCGCTAGTAAAGATAACCAGCGTATTGTCGCGCTGGCCCGTCTTGTCTAGCGCGGCGACCATTTCCCCTATTTTTGCATCCAATTGCGAAACCATCGCCGCCATCCGCAGTCGCGAATCCTGCTTTTCTGGCTCATCGTGAAACTTCACCCCTTTGTACAAATCTTTGAACTGCTGCGGCGCATCGACCGGCGTATGCACGGCAAAGAACGGTACATAGATGAACCAGGGATCCTTCTTCTCTTCAATGCAACGGACCGCCTCGGCAGCCATTAACTCCGTCGCATTTCCCTCCTCGTCGATCATCTTGCCATCGCGATGCCAAGTCTTGAGCAATTTGCCAGGACGATAGGTATGCTTCCACGGATCGACCGCGCCGGTGAGTGATCCGTAGCTACTGTCAAAACCATACTGATTCGGTCCCCATTCGGCTTGCGCACCGAGATGCCACTTACCGGTGAGATAGGTATGATAGCCGCGCGACTTCAATAGAGACGCCATCGTCAGTGTACCAATCGGCATGGCTCGCTGATTGCTGGCCCCCAGCGTGTGCGGTCCAAAGCGGCCAGGGTAGCGACCGCTCATCAAGGCCACCCGCGTCGGCGTGCAGACTGGCTGGACATAATGGTTGTCCAGTTCAACGCCTTCACGAACCAGCCGGTCCATGTTCGGAGTTTTTCCAAACCCACCATGCCAGCCGACATCGCTCCAACCGAGATCATCGGCCACGATC
>JAWXCH010000468.1:0-14130 GCA_034440595.1 Planctomycetota bacterium
AGTTCACTACAGAAACCGCAGTTTAACAGACAATTGCCTAATTCTCCTATTGACCTTTCAGAACCAAATACAACCCATGCAAAAGCTGACGTGGTCCCTTCGCCGACCCCGGTCTCAGACTGCTCTTCGCCAGCGGGCTACGCTGCGATATACTTCTGCGCGAAAACTTTCAGTAGTGTATTTGTCCGTACGCATGGTAGATCGAGGCCGGTGATCTGCCGCTTCCTCCTAGTAAAAAGCGTCCAACTATGCAGTGGTACGATGTTGTTATGATCTGCGTGCTGGTCGGAGCAACCGTGTTTGGTGCGATCAAAGGGGTCGCCTGGCAGATCGCCTCGCTGGCATCGATCGTGCTGAGCTATTTCGTCTCGCTCCGGTTCAGTGATCCACTGGCGGAAAGCGGCCTGTTTGGCGAACAGTCCCCCTGGAATCGTTACGTGGCGATGCTGGTGATCTATCTCGGCACGTCGCTGTTGGTCTGGCTCGGATTTCGCGTGGTGGCTGGTGCGATTGATCGCGTCAAACTGAAAGAGTTCGACCGGCAGGTCGGCGCTTTGTTTGGAGCGGCCAAAGGGGTGCTATTCTGCGTGGCGATCACGTTCTTTGCCGTCACAGTCACTCCGTCCATACGGGACGACGTGCTGAGTTCACGTTCGGGTCACTATGTGGCGGTGCTGATCGACAAGGCTGATGGCGTGATGCCCCCTGGAATCAACGGGGTAATTGCACCCTATCTGCAGCAATTGGGAAGTGAACTCAACGGTGCTAAGTCGCCGACGCAACCGGCACAGCAGGCACAACCAACACCGATACCGATGCCGCTGAGTGTGCCGAATCGGTGAGCGTCGGTCGAAATGCGACTCTCAAAGTTGGACCCAAACCAGTTTTCGTTCGCACTTTTATCGCCACTTCAGCACGCCATCACGGCAGCAGGGGAGGCTGTTTTCTGGCAGCCGACACGAACTATTTTTCAACAGCGAAGAGCGGCATTCTTGCACGTGCAACTACGACGATGCCGGCCATCGATTCCGCCGCAATCACCGGGGATTCGTTCGTAGAAGAGCGGAACGGCGAAATCAGCAATCTACGGCAAAATCGCAGGCAAAACCGAACATAAGAGACATTATCGGACGTTGGGGAGCGGTTCAGCAAGCGGCCCTTCGGCAGCGTTTTGCGTCCAATTGACCAATCACACCAGGAGCCGCGCAGCGTGCGTCTAGCGATGCATTCAGCAATGAATTTCGTTGGCCGGCGATAACAGAAAGTTTCTGCTACGGCTGACGCCGACTGAGATGTGACCGATTCGGAATCCGGCCAAGAATCCGCTGACCGTAGGCCGCTCAGTTTGATCGGCCGGATGTTCTGAAATTCGGTCGCTCGAAATTGAGATTTAGAAAATTAGCTCGCCGCCGGCTCGGTTTCCGGCTCCAGAAATTTTCCCATCTGGCGGAACTTGTCATACCGGGCTGCCACCAGTTGGTCGGTCGGTCGGCTGGTCAGTTCACGCAGGCAACGGATCAGGTACATCTTCAGCCGGGCTGCCATTTGCGGATGATCACGATGGGCACCTCCCAGTGGCTCCTCGATCACATCGTCAATTACGCCGAGCCGTAAAAGATCGCGAGAAGTTAGCTTCAGTGCCTTGGCGGCCAGTTCTTTGTGGGTGTGACTTTTCCACAGAATGCCCGCACAACCCTCAGGGCTGATGACCGAGTAGTAGGCGAACTCCATCACGGCGACTTTGTCGCCAACCCCGATCCCCAGTGCGCCACCGGAGCCACCTTCGCCAATCACCACACAGATGATCGGCACCGGCAAGCGCGACATCTGAAACATGCTTTCGGCGATGACCTGCGACTGACCGCGTTCTTCGGCTCCAACCCCCGGATATGCTCCTGGCGTATCGATGAAGCAAATCAGCGGCATGCCGTACTTCGCGGCCAGGCGCATCTTGGACATCGCCTTGCGATACCCCTCTGGGTGTGCGCAACCAAAGTGGCAGGCATTGCGTTCCTTTAATGTCTTGCCTTTTTGATGGCCAATCACCATGACCTTGTACTGATCGAGCTTGGCAAAGCCGGTGCGGATGGCGCGGTCGTCGCCAAAGGATTTGTCCCCGTGCAGTTCCACAAATTCATCGAACACCAGCGCCAGATAGTCGGTCGTCATTGGCCGTTCGGGATGGCGCGAGACCTCAACGGTTTCCCAGGGACTCAGTTCGGCAAAGATTTTTTTCTTCAGGTCGGTCAGTTCACGCTTCATCTGCCGAATCTGCTCTTGTGCATCGGTGCTGCCTTGACTGGTCGCTTCGAGCGCGACAATCTTGTCTTCCAGTTCGTAGATCGGCCGCTCTAGCGGCAATCGATGCAAAGTTGTAGCCATATTGTTTTCTTCTTTGGTGTCAGGCAGACTCTGATTCGGTTTCAGTCTTTTTGCGAGGCTGCGTTTTGAAGATGCGGTGTGCCTTCATCAGTGTCAGGAACTCAGCCATCGATTGTGGACGATCGGCCGGGTTTTTGGCCATTGTCTTCTTGATCAAATTCGAGAACTCGGTCGTCACATTGCGATTCATCGCCTCGAGGGACGGAGGTGCGGTACGCAGATGTTTGTTCAATAAATCGTTGGTCGAAGCTCCGGTGAATGGTGGTCGACCAGCCAGCATTTCAAACACCGTGCAGCCAAAGCTGTAAATATCTGTGCGATGGTCCAGTGACGCAGCGCGCACCTGCTCTGGCGACATGTAGCTGCGAGTTCCTTGCACCTTGGATTTGCCGCCGAACAGTTTTCCTAAGAACCCGCGTTTTCGCTCAGCCAGTGCAAAGTCAATCAGCTTGACTTTGTCATCTGCGCCGACCAGAAAGTTGTCTGGCTTGATATCGCGATGGATCCAGTTATGTTCGTGGACGTGATCCAGCCCAGCAGCCGCTTCTGTAATGATTTTTGTCAATCGGTAGTGAGCGTCTTCCCGCTCCTGAAGCAACAATTGTTTTAGATTGACCGACGGAAAGTATTCCATCGCTAGAAACGCAGGTGAAGGCTCGTGATTGAACTCATACACGCGAATCACATTCGGATGATTGAGTTCATTTGCTGCTTCAAATTCGCGTCGAATTAAACCAAGCTGTTCCGCGTCTTTCTCGTATTGAGGCATCACAATCTTGCAGGCACGACGCTCTGCCTTGGCATCATGCATGGCATCCCACACCTGGCATTTGCGGCCACTGCCGACCAGCTTGAGAAGTCGATACGAACCGAGATATTGTTGCTCTCTAACCACGTGTTCAATCACCAGTTGTTCCGGTCACCACCAACCCTACAGTTTAGTCAACTTGGACGATTGGAACAATTGCAGCTACCGCGTAAAACAGGGGGCGCGAGGGGTTTTTGGCCCTAGTGCAATCACCCGGCGCGCCAGCGAGGTGCGATGCCGATTGGTAGTTCTCCTCGCTGGCGCGTCGGGTTAGTGAAGCCTGCCAATCCTCAGTCGTAGCGGACCCATAGCAGATACAATCCACAGGCGGGTGCCGTCATGCCGGCATGCGTGCGGTCCTTCGCGGCCAGCACTTCGCGAACCCACGCTTCGTCCTTGCGCCCCCTGCCGACCGGAACCAGTGTTCCCACGATCGACCGCACCATCGTGTACAAAAATCCATCCGCCTCAATCTCAAGATGAATCAGGCCCATTCGGTTCACATCGGGCCGCTGGATCGATACATCGTAGACAGTCCGCACGCCACTCTTGCGATGCGAACCGGATCCCTGGAAACTGCGAAAGTCATGCGTCCCTAGCAGGAGTTGGGCCGCACTGCGCATCCGCTCCAGATCCAAACGAAATGGCAGTTGCCAGGCGTAGCGAAGCTCAAAAACATCGCGGACCGGAGCATCGAACAACACATAGCGATACCGTTTGCGAGTCGCTGCGCGAATGGCATGAAACCGTAGCGCGACTTCTTCCACACTGTGTACCGCTATATCGTCAGGCAGTTCGGCATTGAGTGCTTTTTGAAACACCGCCGGCGTATGCTGCGATGTGGTCGAGAAACTGACGACCTGGCCGATCGCGTGTACGCCAGCGTCGGTTCGTCCACTCCCGGTCACGCGGATCGATTCGCAGGTGACTTTCTTGATCGCCAGTTCCAGCTCGTCCTGCACGGTGCGGTGGCCCAGTTGAGATTGCCACCCGGCAAAATCAGTTCCATCGTAGGACAATACCAGCTTAAGTGTCCGAAGTGTCATCTTGGCTGTTCTGAAACACCGCTATTACGATTTTAACTCCCCCTGCCCTGTTCATTCCTGGCGACCGCTCCCCTACTCTACTGTTGACCTGCTCGGCTATCTACTGCTTTCGGTCAAAATCGGGACATGACCCAGAGTCATTATGCGACCGCAATCCACCAAAAAAAACGGCTCTGACACGAAGCCAGAGCCGTTTTCGTTTAGCAATATGCAAACGCACCAGATTAGCAGCTCTTGAATCGGCGACGAAGGCCGTACAAAGTCACCGCACCGATTCCCAGCAGAACCATTGAACTTGGCTCGGGTACGGAGCTGACATCCAGCGATACGAAGTCGACAGGCTTCTGTGCGAAGTTGCTCCCTGAGGGTCCACCGGCTAGCGCGAACGTAATTGCCAGCGGAGTGCCCGCAGGAATGTCTAGCCCCGACCAGCGATACTCGATTACGTAATTGGTAAATCCGCCAAACAATGGTGGTTCGGCAACGGGAGCGCTGGTGTAATAGGCTCCAACCCCCTCGCCTGTTAGCGTCGGAGTGAAGAGCTGCGAAATAACGCTTTCATTTACATTCGCGGTCTTGATCTGAAACGAAATTGCAGAGATATCGATTGCTGCGGTCGCATTCAAAATCCAACTGTGAGGCTGCGTGGACGAATAATAGACGTCCGATACCGGTCCACCGGTCGGAATCAATAAACCGGCACCTTGAGCACCGATTGCATGTGCCGCCGTTTGGGTCAAACTCAGATTCGTCAGAGTCGAATTGCCATCGGCGACACCGTTGAAGGTATAGGTCGTAGTACTCGGGACTTGTGTTTGTGTGAATGTGTCCCAGAAGGCGTATTTCACCGTCGCATCGGCTCGGTTGCCAAGCGGCGCGGCGTTCAGTCCCAATGTTGTGGCGGAGGCCAATTCGGCTGTCGATGCAAGTAATCCAAAGCAGGCTACAGCTATAAGGTGCAAAACAGTTCGTTTCATGAGGGATCTCCAGTTGTCGATGCGGTGGTTGAATTCGATCGGGGCGATTTAGGTATCGGCCGCGGGAAGTCCAATGGCGGGCTGAAAGGCAGGAGTCGCTGGCGGGACTTGATATTGAGACTCGATAACAATTAGGCACTCATCGTAATTTATTCCCCGGGCCAGTCAATACCCCAAACCGAAATCGCGAAAAATATTCCCTAGAGTACCAATTTGGCGATTTCTGCCTGAATGGATGAGAACGGCGGCTCACTCAGCCATTACCAGTATGATTCGCCGAAACGCGGAAACCAGTGCGTAAACAGGTGTTTTTGCGTAGTCGCGCTGCTGGAACCCGTGCCGAGGGGGCCGCCTAAGACAGTGCAGGCGTGGCATCTGCACAATCTTGCAATCTAAAGCCACTGTGCAGTACGAGAGTCTGAATGCTTGTCTTTTGTCGCATCAAATTCAAATACCAACTTATTCTCCTCAGGAGAATCTGTGTATTCGAGCACCTTCCATTCGTGTGCGGTATTCCAGAATATGATGAACGATCGTAGGAATTCACGGTATTCACCAAAAAACTTCCTCGCCGATTTTACAAAGCGGTGATCGGCTGGCGAAGGCTCTGTAGTTCCCGACGTTGTTGGATGGTTGTGGTATTGCCGGAGCTCATCGCACCCCCACTTCCGCGCTATTTTCTCCCAGTTCAGTGGGTTATCCGATGGCCTGCAATGGCTCCACGACCCGATGCTGGCCGTCACATGAACAACGACACCTCGCACACAGAATGCCATAACAAAGACTTCTTTGACCTCCAACAGCATTGCAGTTGCAAGTCGCTCTTCAAAATTGCGAATTCGCAAACCTTTCAACTCAAAAGCAAGCTTAAACTGCTTTCTCTTGGGACGTCGCGGGTAGTAAGCGTGTATACGCTTCATAGACGCACGAATTCGCTCCAATTCGAGGTCAACCTGCTGAACTTCCATCGACTGTTGACGATACTTCGGCGACAGTCGCTGGAGGAGCGATTCTACAGCTAGATACCCGAATATTGCTCCCAATGGTCCGATGACAAATAGTTTCTCAAAACTTGTCTGAAACACCAGATACAGAGACGCCATCAAAGCAAACCAAGCCAAAAACGTCATCCCGGTCGCAAGCCGCACATTAGCACGCTGCATTGAATCGCGATGTTGCAGCTTCTCGTCGTAGACGGTCATTCAACAGTTTTTATGCGATGAGGGTACTAAACACGTTCGACGACGCATTCAATTCTCTGAGGGAGTGTACCGCAAAAGCTTTACTTCGCCGCAGCAAGCGGTGCCTTGGCTTTCGCACGCTTCCCGTCGCGAATCAGCAACTCGGCAATTTGCACCGCGTTGGTGGCAGCACCTTTACGAAGGTTGTCACTCACACACCAGAAGGCCAGCCCGTTGGGGCTAGAAATATCCTCGCGAATACGGCCGATGAAGACTTCATCCCGGCCGTCGCAGTTCATTGGCATCGGGTACTCTTTGGCGTTCAGATCGTCCATGACAATGATGCCCGGCGCTTTGCGGAAGATTTCGCGCGCTTGCTCAGCGGTAATCTTCTCTTCAGTCTCCAACAGAATGCTCTCGCTGTGGCAATTTGAAACCGGCACGCGGACACAGGTCGGACAGACCTGAATTGAGTCGTCACCCATGATTTTCCGCGTTTCGTAGACCATTTTGAGTTCTTCGGAGGTGTAACCGTCCGCCTTATGCGAGCCGATTTGCGGTATGAGATTGAACGCAATCGGGTAGGCAAAGGTCTCATTCTGGTGGTCCGTGCCGGCCAGCTTGGCACGGGTACCATTCTCGAGGTCGCGATTGCCTGCCACCCCTGCCCCGCTGGTGGCTTGATAGGTGCTAACTATTACACGGCGGATCCGGCTGACGTCGTGGATCGGTTTCATCGCGACGACCATCTGTGTGGTCGAGCAGTTCGGGCTGGAGATGATTCCCTGATGATCGTGAATCGCCTGCGGGTTGACCTCGGGAATGATCAGCGGCACGGTTGGATTCATGCGGAAGTAGCCACTTTCGTCGATGACGATGCACCCGCGTTCGACGGCCCAGGGAGCAAAATCGCGAGCGGTTTCGTCCGGAGTGCTGCCAATGGCGATATCGACCCCTTCAAAGGACTCGGGGGTCATCTCTTCCACGGTGTACGGTTTTCCCTGGAAAGTGATCACTTTGCCAGCCGACCGCTTGGAAGAGAGAAACTTGTAGCGCTTGACTGGCAATTTCCGTTGTTCGAGCAGCTCTAGAATAATGGTCCCTACGGCACCAGTGGCACCCACAACGGCTAGCGATTCAAACACGCGATCTCTCCTCGTTCAAATTAAGTCAAATATCGGTATGGAACCTAAGTGTTGGCTCGGCGGCGAATTGATGCCGCGATTGCAGCCATCGCAGCAGAATTGCCCCCCCTGCTCTGCTGTCCGGGCGTTAACAGTATACGCCGTGTGGCTAGGACAGTTCAACTTGCCACAGGTTCGGGCGACCGGCGTGGCAGACCACGAACAATTTCCGTAGATCGTTTGCGGTCAAACAGATACCGTACCAACCACGGGGAAACAAACGCCAGATTTCCGATCAACATCACCAGGCCGAAGGTAATCATGCCCAGGAATAGGGCGATTCCCAGGTGGAGTGGCACCGCTAGGGCCAGAACCAACGGTCGCGTTAGCCGTGGCCAGACTAGCACGCAGTATGAAAGCTCCCAAGCCACAGTCAGGTGTGCGACAAAGCTCAAGAATACCGGCCAGTTGGCGAGGAAAGTTGCGTCGATCGTCTGGTATTCCAGATTGGCAATACTGAGCCACATGGCCGTACCGTCCCACCAGGAAGCCCCCATGACTTTTCCCAATCCGGCAAATAGATAGATGACACACATGTGCAACTGAATCAGCCGAATCGCAATATTCCCTGAAACACTGGGAGTTACACTACTGGCATCCCCTCCCCTCCCCTGCTCTGCTCGCTGCTCTCGACGACGTTTCAACCAGCTATCGACCGAAAACGCCGCTCCACACGGGCCGAGCATCAGATACATGGCCAACATCTCATTGATGTTATCGAGGCCAAAGTTGGCCATCGAAACTCGCTGCGCATACGCCAGCGTGATCACGAACGCGAGCACGGCCATGATTCGGCTTTGCCAGCCGATGAAGAACAGAAACAAGATCACCAGTGCAACGATATGTGCTGTCCACAGCAGTGCGGGTGATTTAATCCAGAATAAATAGCTCCAGGCATACGGACTCTCTTGGTAATGCACCAGCGCCGATGGAGTTTGCCAGCCCGATTGACCAAAGAAACCCTCCAGATCGATGGACCATACCAGATGGGTATAGAACAGCATTGCGCCAGCGAGCAGGCGCACCAAGCCCAGCGTTGCTGGATCCACCGCCGTAAACCAGAAGCGATTCCATCCGGAGATAGTTGCCCGATACAGTTCAACAAAGTAATTCCCGATCAGGTTCATGGCGAACCTCCGTCCATGAAATCCTGCCGTTGATACTTTTCGCCGATTAGTTTTCGGAATGATTCAGGGTCGTCCAGTTTCGTACCATTCATGTATACATCCCACGGGGGAATGCCATGCTGCACGAATTCAATTTCGATAGTATCTGCACCGCTCTGCTTGAGAATTTCACCTGCATACGTCTTGAACATTTGCTTTCGAGCTGCCTCGCTCTCATTGGCGTTCAAGTGCTCAGTCAGCATGAAATACCGATGATAAAGTAACCGTGGCCAGTGGTTTTTCGCATCTGGCAACTGACCTCGTTTCTCGCTCCCGTCCGGCATCGTGAGGGTGTAGCGGATGATATGGCTCGGACCAGGATCCGGCGCGAAGAATCGGTTTCCGCGATTCAGATTCAGTACGCCGATGTACCGCTGCATTGGCATCGCTACCGTTTGTGGAAATGGGCTGAAAGGAGGCGCACCATTCCAAACCGCAAAGAACACCGCCAGTAGATGAAACATCAACGCCAAACTGATGACTGCGCGCCATTTGGCCGAGAGCTTGGCCTGGGCAGGCGGCTCTTCGGAACCAACTGGCAACTTCCGCTCGGCAACCGGGCGAGTTTTTGAATGGCGACTCATAATAAGGTCAGTATCGACCTCAGATCGCCAGCGTAAGAAAGAATTTCCCGCAGCAGCAACTAGGCAGGCTGCGGTCAGTTTGCCGGTCAAGTGCTTTGTATATGCCAGTAGATCAAACAAAAAAAGACCCTTGCACCACGGTGGTGCAAGGGTCTTTCAAATCAAATCTGAACCGGAAAGGTCATTTCCCGCAAGCTCGACTAGCGAGCAGCAGTCCGAGTGACATCCTGGTCGAAGTCGAACGACACAACCTGGTCGTTCCCTGGCAGGATGCGAACATTCTTTTCCTTGGTAACGGTCTTGCCATTCACGGTGGCAACAACCTTGACGGCATAGTTCTGCCAGTCGCCGTTGGCCGAGACCTTGTTCGAAACAAATTCACGGTGTGCACCGGTCGAGCTGGTTTCGCGGCCGGCCAGGTAAACCTTGGCATCGGTCGGGACATTCAGCGTCAACTTGGTCCGGGTTGGCTTAGACACGTTCTGTGTTTCGGCACCGGTGAAGTCGAGCACAGTCTGCTCGCCAGCACTCATCTGAACGGTCTTGGTGTCAGTGGCAGGCTTGCCATCGGCCATCCATTCAGCACGAATTTCGTAGGTGTATTGACGACCATTGGTCAGTCCTCGCGAGACGAACTGACGAGCGGCTCCAGTGCTGCTGGTTGCGGCACCGTTAACAAAAACCTTGGAATTGGCTGGAACGTTGATGCTGATCAACGCGGCGTCAGCAGGAGCAACCGAAGCGGCTGGTGCGCCTGGCAATGCTGGAGCTGGTGGAGCCAAAGGATTGGCTTGACCAGGAGCTGGAGGAGGAGTTGGTGTGGTCGACTCTTCTTCGATCACATCACCTTCGACAACGGTCCCTGGAACAACATATCCACCGGAAGAACCGCCGGACGACCCACCGCTCGATCCCCAACCTCCGTATGTGGCATAACCGCCGGAAGAACCACCGGACGATCCGCCTGAGCTACCGTAGGAACCCCAGCTACCGTAAGCGTAGCCAGCTCGGCGAGCATGCTTCCAACCGAAGTGACCTCCGCTGGACCCGCCGCTCGATCCCCAACCACCGCTGCTTCCCCAGCCGCCGCTCGATCCACCGCCACTGGAAGCCCAGCCGGTGTAACCATAGCCGCCGCTGGATCCACCCCAGCTACCGCCGTAATATCCACCGGACGAACCGCCCGAGGATCCACCATGTCGGTGCCACCATCCGGCGTCGGCGCTATCTGCGGCGAAACCGAAAGCAACGACCATTGACAACCCGAACATCCATTTCATCAAGGCTTTACGCAACATTGTCTTTTACTCCGCGGTACTAGAAATTGGGTACTTTGACTTCAGGTTCAACCCAGAACATACAAAGATTAGCACGCAATTCAAGTAGGATAGAGAGTATTTCTGGATTACGGAAAATACATAAAATGGCGGAGGATGCACCGGATGTGCCGTTTACAAGGCCTTATTGGGCCATAATTTACGGCAATTTGTGAAAGCCGTAAGTCAGAATGATTAATACGACGGCATGCTGCTTGAATCGATTCATACGGCCCTGCGGCCATAAGAGCCTGGCTACCTGACTTAGGCGTGCTAGCAGATTTTAGAGGGGCCAAGTGAATCTGGCAATTTGTTACGGCGCGGGTGCCGGGACAATCTGCCCCTGGCGGTCCACGGCATGCAGTTCCATGCCGTCAATGTCCAGCTCGCCAGTGGCACCTAACAAACCGAGATGCACGATTGCTTCGCGAGAATTTTTGGGAACTTTGAACCTCTGGCTGACCTTTTGCCAGTCAAAACCGCCGCGCCAGGGGCCTGCCCCGGCCCGACCGACAATTGCGCGGTTTTCGTCGTAGAAAGTGACGGATATGACTGGCAGTTGATCGACACTCTGGCCCGGTCGAATATCCTTGCCGCGCATATTCAACGACAGTTCAATCATTTGAACGTGGCGGCCGTCCATGATGGTGGCTTGCATCATGCGGCTAGCACGACCAGGAATCGTGTTGGAAAATCGCACGAACTGCTTACCAAGTGGTGAGTCGTCGTCTTTTTCAACAGTCATTTGCCGTTGATAGTACCAGCCAACCGGCTCGCCGCTGTCGCCCGCCAGTTCCTCGAAGCTGCCATTGGTTAACGTTGGCTTGGCCGGATCGGGCTGCACCTCGCGACTCTGCTCGGCTTTGCCGGTCATCGGTACAAACATGGTCGGGCGCAATATCTCCTGCTCCATCTTGCCGTTCTTCTTGCGCAGCAAATAGAGTACTTGTTGGTAGCGCTCGCCGACGGGAACCACAATGCGTCCACCTTCTTTGAGTTGATCGATCAGCGGTTGCGGAACTTTTTCCGGAGAACACGTCACTATGATCTTGTCGAAGGGCGCATGTTCTGCCCAACCGAGGTAGCCATCACCGACCTTGGTCTTCACGTTGGTGTACTTCAGTCGCTTCAGTGTTCGTGCGGCACGCTTGCCTAGTGATTCCACGATTTCGATGGAGTAGACCTCTTTGCACAATGGGCTAAGTACCGCAGCCTGATAACCGCTACCGGTGCCGATCTCCAACACCTTGTCAGTTGGCTGTGGATCGAGTTGCTCTGTCATATAGGCAACCACAAACGGGCCAGAGATCGTTTGTTTGTCACCAATTGGCAGCGACATATCGTAGTAGGCCAGCGGCACATCCTTTAGCGCCACAAATTCATGCCGCCGCGTGTCCCCCATCGCGCGCAGCACTCGTTCGTTTTTGATGCCGCCATCGACGAGCTCGTCCTGAACCATCCGTGCGCGGGCTTCATCCATCGCGGCTTTTGTTTGTGCATTCAGATCAGGCGCAAAGACAGCCAGCAGCAATACCGACAGGCACGAAACAACGACGCGACAATTGCCGTACGATTTGCTGTTCATGCTGGTATTCCGCTTGCAAAAAGCTGTTCAAACCAAATCGGACGCCGATGCTGCGCCTGTTATTTAGCAGGCGCCGGGGCAGGTCCAGTACCGAGCAACTCAATTTCAAAAACGAGCGTCGCATTTGGACCGATTTCACCCTGCCCGCGATCTTTGTAGGCCAGTTCTGATGGCACGAACAACAGCCACTTCGAGCCGGTCTTCATCATAGGTAGTGCCTCGACCCATCCGGGGATTAGCCCTTGATTGGTGAGAGTAAACGTTACCGGATCTTGACCGACCGAACTTTCAAACACCGTTCCGTCTAGCTGCTTACCGGTGTAGTGAACCTTTACTGAGTCGCCCAATTTGGGTGTCGCGCCAGTCCCTTCGATTAACGGTTTGTATTGCAAACCGCTGGGCAATGACTTCACCCCTTCCCGCTTGGCATTGGCTGCCAGAAACGCCGCTCCGTCTTGCTTGTTCTTCTTGCCGAGTGTTTCGGCAATTTGTTGCTGTTTCTCCCGCAGCAGCTTTTCAAACTCCTGGATCGATTGCTCGAATTCCTTCTCGCTCAGCACGGGCCTGGCATCTTGCAGGGCATCCGCGAACCCGCGTGCCAAGGCGGGCAGATCAAGTTTGATATCATACGAGCGGACTATGTTGCCGGTATTCAGGCCGACAGCGTAACTCATTTTCTGTGTGGGGGTGGTCAATGGTGTCCCTGCCGCCGCAGGCCGCGGAGGAGTTTTTAATGTTTCTTGCGCAATCACTAGCGAAGTGGCTGCGATCAGAATTAAGACAACAATTGCGATTCGATTCAATCTCATACGGAAAAATCTCCAGTCTCTTGCAGTACTAATCGGGGCATTCTACGAACAAGCGTATTCTACCGCAGTGGGCTGTCAGAAGGAAAACCGGTTCGTCGAGCCACTTTGCCCGCCGATATATAGTCTAGGACTGGCCTTATTGAGCCAGCGACGTATTTTACTTACGTTTGCCAGACACGTGCGTTTGCCAGACACTTGGCATCTGTCGTAAAACGGCTAAGTTCAACAGGGCCAGATTTGGCTGCTCCCCTACAATCGGAATATCCGAACCAACTCGATCCTGGATTTGCCATGCGTATAAACACTGTGAAGCGAATCCTGCAATCTGGCCAACCGTCGTTTGGAACCTGGCTTTCGCTCGGCGATCTGCTGGTTGCGCGCGTGCTGGCCCGGATGGGTTGGGATTGGCTGACTGTGGATATGGAGCACCAGCCGATCGACTGGTCGCAGGCGGCGACGCTGTTCGGGGCAATCGCCGATGCCGGCTGCGTGCCACTCTGCCGCGTGCCCGAAGGGACGCATTTCTTTATCAAACGAGCGATGGACGCCGGGGCGTTTGGCATAGTCGTGCCGATGGTCAATACTGTCGAGCAAGCGCAAGCCGCCATCGCCGCGGCCAAGTATCCACCACTCGGCAATCGTAGCGTTGGCGGCAGTTTGCATAGCCTGAACTTTGCGACCGACAGCGTTGAATACTATGCCAAAGCAAACGATGAAATTATGGTGATCCTGCAAACCGAAAGCCCAGAAGGTGTCAAGAACGCCGAGGCGATCTATAGCCTGCCAGGAGTCGATGCGATCTTTGTCGGGCCGAACGATCTGAAGGCACAGATGCGAAAAGCCGACGGTACCGAAGCAACTACCGACGAGTTTGAAGCGATGCTATCGCGTATTATTGAAATAGGAAAGAAAACCGGCACGCCGACCGGCATGCACTGTATGGATGCTCAGCAAGCATTGTTGCGTTCGGCGCAGGGGATGCAGTTTATTGCCGTCGGCAGCGACCTGAGGATGCTAAGCGTACAGGCGCAGGAGACACTGCAGCAGCTCCGCCCCGGTAGTGATGCAAAGGACACTGTAAAATATTAACGC
>JAWXCH010000469.1:0-7441 GCA_034440595.1 Planctomycetota bacterium
GGCTAGCCGACTACCTTGCCCGCCGAACCGGATCCCCCTTCGTCCGCCGCACCACCCGAGCTATCATGGCCAACGCCGCATAAGCTGACGTGGACCCCCCACAGGGTTTCAGTAAACGGAGACATGCTTTCCAGATTGTAATCCTTAAGTCCAACGTGAGATTCATTCTCATATGAGACTTCACGGCCCGAATCATGGCGGCTCAGTCGCAGGCCGGAACTACGAAAAGCTAAACACGGTTTTTTTCGTCAATCGATGAGTGACTAACTTGCGATAGCACAGTACCATTTGAGACCATGAGTCAATTTATAAAACCGTGAACACATTTTTTAAGATACATGCGATCTCTTGCTGCGCCCCAGTCGGACAATGCCTCGTTCGGGTGATAAATGGTTGGCGAATGCACCACTTGCCGAGTCTTCACGTTGATCATCAGCAACACAAACGCATCGCGCCAGCCCATTATCGTCAGCACTTTACGAGTGAAGAAGTCACGCTGCCTGAGTGAAGTCAAGTGCAAGCAGCGACTAAGTGGGCTGCTCAAGAGTTATGAAAGGAGGGTGGCATAACAGGTATCTGGCCCGATGGGCGTGAATGGGGTGGAATTGGGTGAGGATGCTCGACCTACTCCACGCGTGCCAGAATCAGCTAAACTTCTTTCGTTTCCACTACGGCGCGGAGGCGACCGGAGCGATTGTCTCGATTGCGTCGACAGGCAGATCAACCCAGCAGGAATGGAAAATGTCGGGCATTTCATTGTCATCATAACTTTTAGGGCGTAAGATGTAGCAAAGGAATGTCCAAACAATATGTTGCATCGCTGCACTGTTTTATTCATGATTGTGGGGTTATTTGCCAGCCATCTGGCTGCGGTTCCTCATGCGCACGGCAGGGTTTCTGCCGCCGAGCAGCGGCAACACGACTCGACGCCCCACTTTCACCTCGACTGGCTGTTCGGTGCTGAGCACGAACACGGCAATAAGCATAGACATGGCGAACAGGGCCATAGTGCACATGATCACGGGCACTCGCACGGCCAGCACGATTCGATACCTCCTGAGGGTTCGGATGGTCAATTACCATCGAATAGCTCTCACGGTTCAGACCACGACGCTGGTGCAATCTATTTAGTTCACGCGGGTCAGGTACCCATTCCAAATCAGGTATCGACAGAATTGGCGTCGCAGTTCGCCGGGACCGTTCCCGACTTCGAGTATTTAGCCACGATGTGGCCCATTCTTTTTTCGTTGGCACACTGGCATCCACCTGATGGGGTGCTGGACGCTTCGGATATTTACCTCACTCTGCGGAATCTCCGCATTTAACGAGCGCCTCTTTGCGCCGTTTTATTTGCTGCGCGATGCATCAGTCGTGCGGTTTCCCATCTCTGTTGCGTTCGGATTCCGTCTCGTTCAATTTTCAAACGCTCGGAATCATTTGTGAAATGAGGTAAGCGATGAATCGTCACAAGTTTTTGCTCAACGCTGCTCTCGTCCTTGTTATTGGCGCCTTGGCGGCAGGTATGTTCGCGTTCGTTTATAACTCCTGGCTGTCTCAAGATACTGCCAAGGATAGCCTAGATCGCGATAGTCATCCCGCTGCGGTGCAGGACGGATCGACGCCAGTACGTGTTAGTCAAGAGGCGAGAAAGAATCTAGAACTGGTATCCAAATCGCTGCAACCTGCTCTATATTACCGCAGGATTGACTTACCAGGAGTGATTACGGATTGGCCTGGAATTAGTGATCGGGGAGTGGTTGCACCTGTCACCGGGATCGTGACTCGCATTCATGCTCACCAGGGCGATACCATCGCACCCAACGCGCCGCTGTTTTCGCTGCGACTTGTCAGCGAATCGCTTCACACTTCGCAACTCGAACTTTTCAAGGCATCCAAAGAGATCGAAATCTCGCGCCAGCAAAAGCAACGACTGGAAGGGTTGGCACAGTCGGGGGCGGTAGCCGGTTCGCGAATGATCGAAATTGACAACCAGATTCAGCGGATGGGGGTCAACGTCCAAGCCTACCGTCAGGATCTTTTGTCCAGAGGATTGCCGCCCGAACGGATTGATGCGGCCGCCCAGGGGGAATTTGTCACCGAGATTGTTGTCTCTGCGCCGAGCGAGCAGACGCTTAAATCCGGTGAGGTTGCGCGGTCGGGAAAGACAGGGGAGGAATCAAAGCGGCTGACTTTCAGTTTCGAGTTGCAAGTTCTAAAAGTGGAATTGGGACAGCAGGTCGAAGCCGGCCAGGTACTTTGCTACCTGGCCGATCATCGCGCTTTGCTCATCGAAGGACGAGGATTCAAGAAAGACCTGCCATTGATTCAACAAGCAGCCAAGGAGAAGTTACCGATTGAAGTCACTTTTGAAACCAGCGAAGGTGCTAGTTGGCCTCCACTCACAACGCAGCTCTGGATCGAACATATTTCCAATCAGATTGATACCGCCAGCCGCACGTTTGCGTTTTACCTGCCCCTTGAAAATCAATGGCAGACGTACAACCAGAATGGGCGTGAGCGATTCATTTGGCGCTTTCGACCTGGGGATCGCGTGCGACTATCGGTCGCGGTCGAGAAAATAGAGAACGTGTTTGTGTTGCCGCAGGCAGCATTAGTGCGCGAAGGTCCAGAGGCTTTTGTGTTTCGCCAGAATGGCGATTTATTCGACCGGATCGGTGTGCATGTCCTACACGAAGATAGTACCTCGGTTGTGATTCCCAATGACGGCAAGCTGCGTAAAGGCTCGTTCATTGCCCAGAATGCGGCCGCGTCACTCAATCGCGTGCTCAAGGCACAACTGGCCAGTGGGCAGCCAACCAACATTCATGTCCATGCCGATGGCACGACGCACGCTGCCCACTAGGAACACAACTCATGCTCAATGCCATTATTCGATTTTCGCTACGGTATCGCATGCTGATCGTTGTCGTCAGTTTGACGCTGCTGATCTATGGAAGCTACCTGGCGACAACATTGCCGATCGACGTGTTTCCTGACCTCGACCGTCCTCGGGTCGTGATTATCACCGAATGTCCTGGCTTGGCAACCGAGGAGGTGGAAACGCTCGTCACTCAGCCAATCGAGATCGCTTTATTGGGAGCGGCGGGGGTGCAGGCCGTTCGTAGTCAGACCACGGCTGGACTCAACGTAATCTACGTTGAGTTCAACTGGGAGACTGACATTCGCGCTGCTCGTCAGACCATTCAGGAACGATTGTCCACATTGGCAGGTCTGCTGCCCGAAGGCATTCGCCCTCAGATGACACCGCCGGCGTCGATTATGGGGCAGATTGTCATCGCGGGAATGTACCGACAAACTGGTCCGCAAGGCGGAGAGCTGGTTCCGATTGGCAAAACGGGGCGCATGGCTGAATTGATTCAGAAGGCCGACGGCGCGCCACAGATATTAGCATGGCGTCCGGTGGATCGGCATGACGTTGACTCGTGGGCTTCACTTCGGGTGGAACAGGTCACTTGGCAGCCGCCAGCAGCAGCGGAAACGTCGAGCACGGATGAGCGCCAGGCCCTAGTTAAGATCGATGGTCAAGAGCATGAAATTCGATTCCCCTCAAAAGAGTCGCAAAGTATGGAGTTGCGAACGTTAGCCGATTGGGTCGTTCGCCCTCGATTGCTAAAGATTTCAGGTGTGGCCGAAGTATTCATTCAAGGAGGAGACCGCAAGCAGTATCAGGTGCTGGTCAATCCCACTGCGCTGCAGGAATACGGCGTGACCCTTAAAGAAGTTGAAGACGCATTATCCCAAAGCAACCTTAACACCAGCGGCGGCTTTGCAGTGACGGGTGAAACAGAACGTCCGATTCGCATCCTTGGCCGTCTCGGTCCAGATGCAGCCAAGGTGATCCGGGACTTGCGTAAAATCCCGGTAAAGCAAAGCGACTTGCGACCCGTGCTACTCGAAGATGTGGCTCGAGTAGCGGAAGGTTCGCAGTTCAAAAGAGGTGACGGGAGTATCAATGGCCAGCCAGGGACGGTGTTCACGATAGTCAAGCAGCCACATGTTGATACACGTGCCTTGACTGATTCGATTGCAACCGCGTTGAACGATTTGGAATCCTCGCTGCCGTCCGATATCGTGATCAATTCCGATCTATTTCGCCTCAAGAACTTTATCGATCGGGGAATTTTCAATGTCGGCGAAGCACTGGTGATTGGTGCGGTTCTGGTGATCATTATTCTGTTTCTATTCTTGCTGAACTTTCGCACGACGTTTATTACGCTTACTGCAATCCCTCTATCTCTGGTAATCACGACGCTCGTGTTTCGCGTGCTCGGTCACCTAACAGGCGCGCAGCTATCCATCAATGTCATGACGCTTGGCGGTATTGCAGTAGCGATGGGTGAATTAGTTGACGATGCCATTGTCGATGTCGAGAACATCTTTCGCCGACTAAAAGAAAACAATTCCGCAGTCAATCCGCGGTCGGCACTGGTGGTAGTCTACGAAGCTAGCAAAGAAATCCGCAGCGCCATTGTGTTTGGCACCGCAGTGGTGATTCTCGTTTTCTTGCCACTCTTCGCACTGTCCGGTGTGGAAGGCAGGCTTTTTACACCGCTCGGCATTGCCTATATCGTTTCGATTCTCGCGTCATTGCTGGTGTCGTTGACTGTGACGCCTGTTCTCAGCTACTACTTGCTGCCTCAATCGAAGGCCACCCATCAAAAAGGCGATGGTCCGCTGTTAAGAATGCTGAAATGGAGTGCGACGTATTTGATTCGCCTCAGCATGGCCGCGCCAGGTCGATTACTGCTGATTACCTGGCTTATGGTTGCCTTTGCGGCTTGGGAATTGACTCAGCTTGGCCGTGATTTTTTGCCGCAGTTCGACGAGGGAAGCATTCAGGTCAATGTCACGCTACCGCCCGGCTCTTCACTCCAGGCGTCACATGAAACGGCACGTTCCATTGACGCAAAATTCCGAGAACGGCAACGGTCGGCTGCCAATCCTGACGGAGAAATCTTGCACTTTGTACATAGGACGGGTCGAGCCGAAATGGATGAACACGCAGCTCCAGTCAACACAAGCGAGTACATCATCAGTATGAACCCGGCTGCCCAACATAGCCGGGATGAGACCATTGCTAATATACTTGCCGACCTTCGCCAGGAGGTGCCGGGCGTGGATATCGAAGTCGAACAGCCCCTTGCGCACCTGATCAGTCACATGGTCTCTGGTGTTTATGCCCAGATCGCAATTAAAATCGTGGGCGACGACCTGGACACACTGTTGGCATCTGCCGAAAAAGTTAGATCTGCAATTCAGGATGTGCCAGGCTTGACGCCACCGGTTATCGAGCCGGTGCAACAAACCGCCGAGCTGCAAATTCGTCTGCGACCCGATGATTTGGCCCGCTATGGTCTCACCCGGGCGTATGTCGGCCAGTTCATGCAAACCGCTCTGCAAGGCGAGGTCAGTTCACCGGTGCTGGAAGGTCAACGGCGCTTTGACTTGCTGATCCGTCTGGAAGAGAACTATCGAACCGACTACGCCAATCTCGGCCGCCTGCGGATTGATCTGCCGGATGGCAAAGGTCAGGTGGAGTTGGCCTCGCTTGCGGATATAAGCGAAGGAGTCGGGCCGAATGCAATTAATCGCGAAAATGCACGCCGGCGCATCGTCATCCGGTGCAACACTCAAGACCGCGATCTGGCGAGTGCAGTCGCCGAAATCCAACAGCGTGTCAAAGCTCGCATTGACTTACCGGAAGGGTACTTTGTTGAATATGCCGGTCAATTTGAAAGCCAGCAACGCGCAACGACGTTGATCGTTGTACTTGCGGCCGTCTCGGTGGTAGGAATGTTTGTAGTCCTGATGCTACTTTACCCGTCGGTGCGAATTGTGTTTCAAATTCTCAATGCATTGCCAACGGCATTTATCGGAGGTGTGCTGGGTCTGGTGATAACCGGCCAATCCTTAACGGTTGCCAGCCTCGTGGGATTTATCTCGCTGGGGGGCATCGCTGTTCGTAACGGCATATTGCTAGTCACACATTACTTTCATTTGATGAAAGAAGAACACGAAGATTTCACCGAAGCGATGGTGCTGCGCGGCAGCCTGGAACGGCTTGCTCCAGTTTTAATGACTGCCTTGACCGCTGGTATCGGACTCTTGCCGCTGGTTTGGGGTGGTCAAGAGCCGGGACGCGAGATTCTGTACCCGGTGGCGACTGTCATCCTCGGCGGACTGGTCACCTCGACCTTCTGTGAGTTTCTGATTCATCCTGGTCTGTTTCTGGCATTCAGTGGCAAGGACGCTGAGAAACTCGTGAAAGCCGACAATTCTGAGCTAGACCATTTATCCACTTAAACTTGCCGGGGGCAATCTGCTCTCCACCGCTTGATCGAATAGAATGATTTGTCTTACCCCCCCCCTTTTTTGCAATGGAGATCTTTTGATGAAACGGTATTTAGTCCTCTTAGCATTTTCGGCGTCGCTACAGTGTTTCACCGGTTGCAAAGAAAGCCCTGTGCCTGCACCAGAAACGCCTGCAAAGCAGCACGCCCACGCGCACGGAGCCGGCCCACACGGCGGCACCGTCACCGATTGGGGTGGTGGAGCGTATCACGTTGAATTCACCGTGGATCACGATAAGAAAGAAGCAACCGTCTACATCGTTGGCAGTGATGAAAAATCGCCATCGCCAATCAAAGCCGATTCTGTGCAACTGGTAATCGACGATCCGCAGACCGAGATCAAATTAGTTGCCAAGCCGCTCGAAGGGGAAGCCGAAGGAACTTCATCGCGATTTGTCGGCACTCACGACACCATCGGCATCGTCAAGGAGTTTGCCGGAACGGTCAGTGGTGAAGTTGAAGGTACCCCTTATACCGGTGACTTCAAAGAAGAGCCGCACGATGCGGATCACAAGTAGTCATCATTCTCCGCGAGGATGCTCCGATGGGAATTATTTGGAATATTGTACGCGTCGCGATTGTTGCAATTACGGTCGTCGCGGTCGCCGAGCTATCGAAACGCCACCCGCGATTTGGAGCATTGCTCCTGTCGCTTCCTATCGTGAGCATCCTCGCACTTCTGTTGAGTTGGTTTCAATTCCACGACTTACCGTCTATCTCGCGCATGTCGCGAGAAACACTGGTATTGGTCTTATTAGGATTACCCTTTTTTGTTCCACTGGCTTTTGCGCCCCAATTAGGCTTAAGCTTCTGGCCCGCATTGGTGTGCGGCATAGTTCTAGCGACAATTCTTATAGGTGCTTGGCTACTTTTAGCTTACTAGCAGTTCATATTCTACGGTCAACCTGTGTGAATTGAGGACAAGGAACGCCACCGCCAGTCACCCCTGTTTCAGAAGCTACAACCTTTGTACGGGTCCACGTCAGCTTATGCGGCGTTGGCCATGATAGCTCGGGTGGTGCGGCGGACGAAGGGGGATCCGGTTCGGCGGGCAAGGTAGTCGGCTAGCC
>JAWXCH010000470.1:0-15860 GCA_034440595.1 Planctomycetota bacterium
ATCCATCGGGGCGAGGTATTCGGCCTCTTAGGTCCCAACGGCTCGGGCAAGACCACCACAATCAAGCTGCTATTGGGGCTGTTGTTTCCCACGACCGGTCGCGCGTTGGTCTTTAACCGCGACGCCACTGAAGTCTCCAAAAACGAGCGGATCGGCTATCTGCCCGAAGAGTCGTACCTGTACAAGTTTTTGAACGCCGAAGAGACGCTGGACTTTTATGGTCGGCTGTTTGATATGCCGCCTGATGTACGGCGCAAACGATCCGCCGAGCTGATTGCCGAAGTTGGCCTGGAGCGCGACAAACGCCGCCAACTTAAGGAATACTCCAAGGGGATGACGCGCCGCATCGGTCTGGCTCAGGCGTTGATCAACGATCCGGAACTGATCGTGCTGGATGAGCCGACCAGTGGGCTGGATCCGTTGGGAACTCGCTGGATGAAGGACCTGATCCTCAAGCTCAAAGCACAAGGCAAGACCGTACTGATGAGCAGTCACTTGCTGGCCGACGTGCAAGATGTGTGCGATCGCATTGCCATTTTGCATCAGGGAGAATTGAAGGAACTGGGACGAGTCGATTCGCTGCTGAAAATCCAGGATGTCACACAGATCCAGGCAAAAGGCTTGAGCGACAACGCCAAAGCAGAAATTCGCGCGGTGATCGAACGAGACCATGCCAGCATGTTGTCGATGGATAATCCAACGACAACGCTGGAAGATCTGTTCCTATCGATTGTTCGCGACAGCGAGGCACGTCCCGGTCGCCGTACGCGGAGTGATTGATAGAGCATCAAACGAACAGCTCGCCAATAGGGCACAACGGCAGGGGCGATCAGTAGGATTAATTTTTATCACGGGCATGGCATTCGCCGTAGCATCGATCAAGTTCCTTTAGCGCATCATCCGTCGATCCAATGATTCTTGAGTTTGATATTCTGCCGTATTGGCAATGGCTGCTTTGGAACTCGGCAAAATTTGCCCTCGGTGCGTTTGTACTAACCCTATTGGCGCTCGTCGTCAACTTTCTGATTCTGGCCGTTCGGCATGGACCGTTGATGGCCGGCGATACCATCTTCCGTGTCTTGACAGGGGCTGTAATGGATGTGATTCGCCTCTCGCCGCGTCGTGTTTATACGCTGGCACGGTTGGCCGTACGCGAATCCATGCGACGTCGTGTCTGGATCGTGTTTGTGGTGTTTGCCATGATCCTCTTTTTTGCGGGCTGGTTTCTCGATCCGAATTCGCAAAACCCCGTCAAACTGTACCTCTCATTCGTGATGTGGGCCACGACCTGTCTGGTGGCGTTGCTAGGGCTGTTTCTCAGTACCTTTAGCATTCCCAACGACATGAAGAACAAGGTCATCTACACAATTGTGACCAAGCCCGTACGTTCCAGCGAAATCGTACTGGGGCGCATGCTGGGCTTCACGTTTGTGGGAACCGTTCTACTGATGCTAATGGGGTTTTTCAGCTACTTGTTTGTCACGCGGTCGCTACGACATACACACGAAATGCCAGTATCAAATCTGCAGAAGCCCGATGCCAACGGCGTCATAACAGGGGTCACTTCACTCAATCAGAATCATCACCACGAAGTTCGCATTGATGGCGTGCAAGATGCGTACACCGATTTTGATCAGGCCAATGGCCATCGGCATTCGTTGATTGCCAAAGAAGTGGACGGTAAGACTACCTATGAAATTGGACCGCGCGAAGATCTGGAAATCGCGCGCGTGCCGGTGCTCGGAGAACTGGAGTTTGTCAATAACCAAGGAGATCGTGGCGGCCGTGAACTTGGTGTCAGTGTGGGCCATGAATGGCGATATCGCCGCTTTATCGAAGGCAATTCCCCGGCGGCGGTGATCTGGACCTTTGACAATGTCACGCCGGAACAATACTCCCCAGATGGATTGCTGATTGAACGGACGATCCGCGTATTCCGTACTCACAAGGGGAAAATTACTGAAGGCATCTCGGGCAATATGTTCTTTCGCAATCCCGAAACACAAGTCAGGAGCACACCTTTGTCATTCACGGCCAAGGAAAACCGGGTCGACAGCCAGTGGGTCGATCGTCGTCAGTTCGTGAATGAAGGTGGCAAGCGGCGCGAGGTCGATTTGTATAAGGATCTAGTCTCGCCCGATGGCAAGCTGGAAGTTTGGATTCAATGCACTTCTCCCGGTCAATATTTTGGTGCTGCCAGGAGCGACTTGTATCTGCGCGCCGGCGACAACCCATTCGCCTGGAACTTGTTTAAAGGCTACCTCGGCATTTGGTTCTTGATGGTGCTGGTGATTTCGTTTGGCGTGATGTTCAGTACTTTCTTGAGTGGTCCGGTGGCTTTTTTGGCCACGCTGGGAATATTGGTGATTAGCTTGTTTGCCAACAGCTTCATCATTCCCCTGGCCGACGCAGTTTGGAGTGGAAACACGAAAAACATGCCAGGTGGTGGCCCGGTCGAATCGATTATGCGCTGGGCCACCGATAAAGGCATCACCGCTCCCGTCAGTAACGACCTGAACTGGAGAACTGGCAAATCGGCCGATTTGGTAATCATGGCTGGCATGACATCCGTTGCGCATCTGTTACCGGATCTGCGGCGCTATTCAAATTCGTCGCTGGTCGAGACGGGGTTTGATGTGCCGGCCAATCTGGTCTGGCAGCAAGCGACAACGACACTGGCTTTTTTTATTGTGACATTTATTATTGGATTATTGTTCCTGAGAACTCGAGAGGTGGCGCGATGAGCGAACGCAAAACACTGATTCGCAAAGTGATTTACATTGCGATCATTTTGGTGTTATTGATTCCGCTGTCGTTTCTCAGCAGCCCCGCTGCGCGCCAGACGGACGGCACGGTCACGGATGGCGGAATCTTGGCCGCAGCGCGAAAAAAACACCGTCTCAGCCAGGCTGAACTTGGTGATATCGATCCATCCAGTGCGACGATGCGTCTGGCGACGATGGGACTGGGTGGCGTGGCCGTCAACTTGCTTTGGGAAAAAGCCAATGAATACAAGATGAAGGAAGACTGGATTAACTTCGGGGCAACGCTCGAGCAAATCGTCAAATTACAACCGAATTTTTACAAGGTCTGGGACTTTCAGGCGCACAATCTGTCGTACAATCTTTCCACGGAATTTGACGACTATCGAGATCGCTACACATACGTGATCAAGGGAATTCATTTCCTTCGCGAAGGTGCCGAAAAGAACGACCGTGAACCGCGCCTGTTGGGCCGCATCGGTTGGTATCTCGGCCAGAAGATCGGCCGTTCCGACGAACACGAGCTGTACCGCAAGTTATTCAAAGAAGATTGGAACGAACTGTTTCATCAACGCGTTGATCGCAATCGCCGTCCAGAAGAACGAGACAACTGGCTGGTCGCCAAGGATTACTTTATCCAAGGGGATCAGTTGGCCGATCGGAACGATAAGATCGGCATTCCGCTGAGGACCACGCCTCTCATATTCTTTTCCGAGAGGGGCAAAGCTCAAATGAATTATGCTGAAACGCTGCAGTTGGAAGGGAACTTCACCGACGAGGTGAAACGTGCCTGGGAAATTGCCAATAGCGACTGGACGGAAGACTTTGGTAACCGACAACTACAGGCTCCCTATGGCGGTTCGCTCCGCTTGAACGATCAGGAATTGTTCGAGCAAGAATCCAAGGAGAAAGCGGCCGAACTGGAGGCAATTAGTCCGGGATTGCGCGAAATCTTACTGGAAGAGAAATACAAAAAACTCACACCGGCGGAGCTATCGGCAGCCCAAAAACCTGCCGATGAGCGAACGCCAGCGGAGTCCGAACTATTTTCGCAAATCGCGCCTGAGGCAACTGTCTCGTGGAACGAAGTCGCCGATCGAGTTCCCGAAAAGGACCGCGCCAAGGCCAAGGAACTGGCCAATGCGCTGGACCGCGCCGAGGACATGATCGAGGGACTGATTCTCGAACGTGGCAAAGTCAACTTTGAATACTGGCGAACCCGTTCCGAGGCGGAGCCTGAGGAATTGACCATGCAGGCGCGTCGTCTGGTTTATGAGGCCCGTGAGTTGAATAAGAATGGCGACCCGTTCGCGGCAATTCCGTTATACGAGCAAGCGTGGGAGAAGTGGCGGCAAGTTATCGACAAACACCCTCGAATGGGAGACGAAATTTCATCGCAGGAGTTGGTCGACGAGATCGACGATTACAAACGAGCTCTGGCCAAATGGCAAAAAGAGTTCCCAAAACCGTTTATCTTGCAAGACATCATCGAAATTGCTGCTGGTGAACGTGCTCCGGATTTTACAAAGAAGTCATCTGCGCCCAAAAATGATCCGTCGCCTGTCGAGAGCAAATCGAACGGCGAGGATGAGACCAAAAAAGGAAAGCAAGACAATTCAGAGCAAGATAAGTCCGCCACAGAAAAAGGATCCAGTGTCGAGTCAGCTAAAACAAACAGCACGACAAAAACAGATAGCACAGCAAAGCCAGATAGCATTGGCACGTCAACGGAGACAGATGCCTCTAGAAAATCGCCCCCAGATGCCCCGCCACCTGCCGAGGCAGACGGCCAAACCGGCGATGGCAAGAAGCCTGCCGTGGACTGATCTGGTAGAATGTCCATCGAGAAAACCGGCCTACGATTCCCTGTGAATGCACCTGGGTCAGCCGGTAAGCCGCTCGCGTAATGGACTCGACTTAAATGGACTCGGCGGAAGCTTCAATACCTGACATACCGCCGGACGATTCATCGCACGCTTCCGAGCCTGCGGGTTCACCAACGGTCGAGCGACAGGTTCAGAAATGGACCATCGGCACTCGCAAGCCGCTGCCGACCATCTTACGCGCCTTTCGCCACCGCAATTTTCGGCTGTTTTTTGCCGGGCAGTTTATCTCCCTAACCGGCACGTGGATGCAATCGGTTGCGCAGGCCTGGCTGGTTCATCAAATGACCGGTTCGGCCGTGTTGCTCGGCAGCGTGATGTTCGCCTCGCAGTTTCCGATCTTCTTGCTCGCGCCGATCGGTGGCACCGTTGCCGATCGTGTCAATCGCTATCGAATTGTGCTGACGACACAAAGCGTTGCGATGGTGCTGGCTGCTATCCTGGCAGCACTGACACTCACCGGCAGGATCGAAGTCTGGCATATCTTTGTGTTGGCCTCCTGTTTGGGTACTGTCAACGCATTTGATATTCCGGCGCGCCAGGCGTTCATCGTCAGCCTGGTAGGACGAGAAGAAATGATCAACGCCATCGCGCTCAACAGCTCCATGTTCAATGCAGCGCGCATTGTCGGCCCGGCGATGGCCGGTATTCTGATCGGACTTGTCGGTGAAGCCTGGTGCTTCTTCTACAACGCCGTCAGTTATATCGGTGTGCTGGCCTGTCTGTTGCAGATGAAGCTGGCGATCTCGCACACGGTGCCGCCGACCGGTTCGCCTTGGATGAATATGGTCGAAGGTTTTCGCTATGTGGCACAAACACCACCGATTCGCGCACTGATTTTACTCCTTGGCGTCGTCAGCTTGACGGGTGTTCCCTATGCAGTATTGATGCCCATCATCGCTGGCGAGGTGCTAGACGCCGGCGCGCATGGCTTAGGCATGCTAATGAGTTCTGCCGGCGTCGGCGCGCTGATCGGTGCATTGACGATTGCCGGACGGCGCGGGGTGCGTGGCCTCGGTCGCTGGGTCGCTACGGCGTCCTCTTGCTTCGGTGTCAGCCTGATTATGTTTTCGCTCTCCACCAACCTCTGGCTCTCGGCTGCGCTGCTGGTTCCGGTCGGTGGTGCCATGATGATGCAGATGGCTGCCTCGAACACGCTGATCCAGTCGATGGTCCCAGACCGACTCCGCGGCAGGGTCATGTCGGTCTACTCGATGATGTTCATGGGCATGGCCCCGATGGGGGCACTCTGGGCCGGCACGATTGCCGAAAGTTTTGGTGCTCCAATGGCCATCGCACTCGGTGGCGGGCTATGCCTGATTGCGTCGGCCATTTTCTGGTCGGTCCTGCCGTCCTTGCGTGTTCAGGGGCGAGAATTGATCCTGGCACAGCAAATGGCCGCCGGCATCATTGCCGACGACGTGGCCGGTTCCAACCCCGGCCTGGCGGCGTTACAGCCGTCAAATACTGCGGAATTGGAGAAAACGCGGTAATTGCCGCGGGATACCGGTTCACATTGCGTAAGTTTGCTTGAATTGGCAGGTTTGGACGATTAACATGGCCATTAGAGGAGAGGTCGAGGCAGGGTTGTCGAAGCAGGTGGACAATTTCCCTCCACTCAACGGAACAGATTCAAATTTGGGAGAGGCCGTCGACTAACAAATGCATTTGTCCAAATGCGTTTGTCGGCCAGTTCGGTCTTTCCAAAGGGCCGAACCGCAATTCGGTACCCCATGCAATCTGCAGCACCTTGTTTGGCATCGCTTGTTCAGCAAATTCTATTTGGCAGTCTATTCGAGGAGTCGGTAGTTATGCTCAGGAAGGTTGTTCTGGTTTCCGGTTTAGGGATCTTTGCACTCGGTGCGGGTTCGGCTCGCGCGGATGAAGCAATCCTCAGCCAGTATTATGGCAGCGGCGTGCATCATTATTTTGCCAAAGACATGCAGGCAGCCCATGCCGATCTGAGCCAGGCCATTGATGGCAACACAGACGACCCGCGCCCATATTACTTTCGCGCGCTGACTTACATGCAGCTCGGGCGAGAGCCAGAAGCCGAAGCCGATCTTGCCAAGGGAGCCGAACTGGAATCAAACGACGTCAATGGTGCCTATCCGGTTGGTCGCTCGCTCGAGCGGATTCAAGGCGCACCGCGCGCTAAACTAGAAAAGTACCGCACCAAGGCGCGAGTCATTGCATACCAGCGTCAAGAATTACAGCGCAAACAGCGCTACGATGCCGAGCGAAGGCTTGAATCAGATCGGTTGCGTGTCGCGCCTCTGCCGGCGGGTGTGACCGATTCGGCACGATCACCTGCCACACCACCAGTTCCAACCGACGATCTTTTTGAAGGAACCGAGCCGAATTTTACCGGTGGTGCTCCGTCAACAACTCCTGCGGCGGCAGGTATTCCTGCAGCCGTCGCACCAGCCACCGAGCCACCAGCCAGACTTCCTGCTGAGGATACCACACCGCCGGTAGATGCATTCGGTCCTGCTGCAGAAACAACTCCTGGTGAGGGGAATGTTTTTGAACAACCTGTGCCGACAACGACTCCTGAAAGAGCACCCGCTGTTGCAACACCACCTGCACCGGGGATGAGGCCAGCACCGATCGCACCACCAACTGCACCTGGCAGTGATGCTTTACCCGGTCATCTTCCGCCAGTCAGCTCCGATCCATTTGCTACAGATGCCGCATCTAGCACTCCAGCAGAAGCTCCCGTTGTGGTGACACCTGCTCCTGCGGAAGTGACTCCTGCCCCTGTTGTGCCGTCCCCCGCGGGCGACGATCCATTTAATACACCAGAAGCGACGATTCCAGTCCCCACGGTCACGCCTGATGAGCCTGCCGCCGTGCCCGCTTCATCGACTGAACCAGTGCTCTCTGAACCCGTCGAGCCAACGGCACCGGTGACAACGCCTCCAGCCGCCGAAACACCGAAGACAGATGTGCCGGCTGGCGAGGGTGACGACCCGTTTGCTGATCCTGCAGCGGCACCAGTTGACCCAGCCACTGCGCCCGCTGATGCATTGCCTGCTGCGTCCATTACACCCCCAGTTGAGACCACTCCGCCGGCAACCGACCCACCTGCTGCGGATCCCTTTACTGCGCCTGAAGGGACAACTACACCTGCGGCCACACCTGACGTGACAACTCCCGTTCCAGTTGTACCGGCCGATGTGGGGGATTCGTTTGGCCCCGACACTTCCACCAGCACACCCGCCGAAGTAGCACCGGCAGCAACGACACCAGTCACCACTTCACCCGCGACGGTTACACCTGCCGCAGTCACCCCTCCCGCAACTACTCCCGTCTCAACACCGGCTGCAGTCGTTGATCCGTTCTCGACGTCTGGCGACGACGACCCGTTCGCTTTGGATACCGCAGCACCAGCAAGCAGTGCGACCACACCTGCTGCTGCACCCCCAGCAACCACACCCCCAGCAACCGCGCCGGTCGCAACTCCGCCAGTTGCCGCACCGCCGGTAACAACACCTGCAACTCCAGACGCGCCGGCAGCAACAGAAACCGACCCGCTCGCCGATCCCTTTGGCGATGCAAACGCTCCACAACCTACCCCACCTGCGACCGTGCCCGCTGCGGTCGATGACGACCCATTTGCCAATTGATTTGCGACACGGGCCATCGGTCCGGCGCAGACTAGTTCCAGCCAGTTGGAAAACTCATGAACAACATTCTGCCGTTGCGGTATCTCCTTGCGCTCTGTTTGGTAGGCACCATTTCCGGCCAGTTGCTCGCCGCGCCGGCGGTCACTTCGCTTTCCCATCATGGGCTGCGAAAAGGGAACACCACCGCGCTGGAAATTCGCGGGACTGAGCTTGCTCCGCAGCCGCGCATTTTGCTGGGCAGCCGCACGGTCGCGGCCAAGGTTGCGCCCGATGCTACTGGCGAGAAGCTTGGCGTAAAAATCGACTTGCCGGCCGATTTTCCATCTGGAATTCATCTGCTAAGAGTCGTCACCCCTGACGGAATTTCTGGGGGCACACCGATCACCGTTGACCACCTGCTTCAGATCGCTCCGGCCGACCGACTGGATCAATTGCCGGTAGCCATTTCTGGCACGCTCAGTGGCGAACAAATGATGCGGACCAAGATCAACGCTAAACAAAATCAAACGATTACCATCGAAGTTGAGGCGCGTCGTCTGCACAGTCCTTTGCAGCCGATCATTCGCTTGTACGACTCTCGCGGGGTACAGCAAGCCTGGGCTCAAGGCGCAAAAACTTTGCTGCGGGATGCGCGGCTGCACTATGTTGTTCCTGCTGATGGCGAATACACGATTGAACTCCATGACGCCGCGTATGCAGCCGCTCCCAACTCGCCTTACCGCCTGAAGGTCGGCGATTGGGCTTATGCCGATGTTGTCTTTCCACTCGCCATTCAGCGCGGCACGAAATCCCCGCTTGAGTTTATCGCCGATCGCGCCGGCTCCGTGGCCACCGCCGAAGTCACTGCTGAGAGCAACAATGGATTTCTGACGCAACCACTGCCGGGCGATAAGAATTTCTCTGGCATGCAGCCGGTTCTGATCGTCAGCGATCAACCCGAGACGATCGAGGTCGATTCCGGTTCGCCGCAACAAGTCAGCGTTCCAGGGAGCTTCAACGGTCGCATTTCCAAGGCATTTCAAGAGGGCCGGTTTTTGGTCAATGTCACTCCTGGAGCCAAGCTGTCGTTTGATGTCCAGGCGATGCGCAGTGGTTCTCCGCTGGATGCGGTGCTGACCATCTACGACGCCAAGGATCAAAAGGTACTGCTCGACCTAGACGATCGACCGAACGTCGGCGACCCAGGCATGGACCTGACCGTTCCAGCCGATACTTCCGCAATCCTCGTCGGTGTGCGCGATGCACTCGGTCGCTCTGGTCCCGATTATGTATACCGCGTCAATGTACGGCCAAAGGTCGAAGGCACATTCGCGCTAACGCTCCCAAATCCGACGACCAAAGTTGCACCCCTTGGTCAGACGATGCTCACGGTCGATGCACAGCGCCAAGGTTACGACGGACCGATCGAACTGGAACTGCAAGGGCTTCCCCCCGGGGTCATTGCCTCGAACACGCGCATCGAGGCCGGCAGCAGCATCGGCCGCGTGCTACTCAGTGCTAACGATGAGGCCGAAGGCACCGCAATGATTCGTGTGCTTGGCCACAGCATGAATGGCAACGAGCGCGGCCCTGTATTGGCCGTCGCCAAACACGCTGAGTCTGAACTCTCCAAGCGTTATACCTGGCTCCGCGAAGAAGTCCCCTTGGTCGTAGTTCGTCCTTCACCAATCAGCATTTCCTGGGGACCGACCTCCCCAAGCGCTTTAGGCGTGGGACAGTCCATTCCCGTCCAACCGCGCGTGATTCGCCGCGCCGGACAGACCGGTCCAGTCCGTTTGTCGCTGGTGACTAACCAAGCGGTGGTTACTAAGGATGGTGCTCCCGATCCTGATCGCAGTTTGCGATTTGAAAGGGAAGTCATCGTTCCATCCGATCAATCCAGTGTCGCCACCAAGTTGGTTGCTCCATTGAATCTATCGACCGGCAGCTACATAGTCCTGCTGCGTGCCGAACTATTGTCTGCCGATGGCAAACAGGTATTGGCCACCACACACGCACCGGCAATTCCGATGTCGGTTGAGCGACCGCTGTCGCTGGAACTGACCGGAACGGACACGCTGAAAGTTCAAGTTGGCACCGGCGTCGCACGACTCACCGGCCGTGTTAAACGCTCACCGGGCTTTGAACAGCCGCTGCGCATCGTCTTGACCAGCTTGCCCAACGGATTGCCCAATCTGTTCCAAGATCTTGAAGGTTCGCAATCCGATTTCGACATCGAGGTTCGCCTCCCTTATAGCACCAATCGCAAGCAAGGCATTACAGCGGAAGTCATCGCGGTGACCCTTGGACCGGACAAGTCCAAGGAGATTCGCAGCAACAGCCTGCCGATTAAAATCCAGCCCGGTCGTGGTAGCCGACCAGCGATCAATCCACCGCAGCGCATCTTTGACGACGAGCCAGAGTTCCTAGAGCAACTGACCGAAGGTGGGGGCAAGCCCGAGTTCACTCGCGACGACAAATACTCCGGAACCGGTAGTTTGCTGGTCACGCCCGATCAGCGGCTGAATGTCAATCTGCCAAATGTGCAGTTCAAGATTCGCAAGAACCCAGGCCCGGGGGAGTTCCGTTACCTGCGTTTTGCCTGGCGGAAAAGAGGTGGCGCGCAGATCTGCTTGCAAATTGCCCACGACGGAAAGCTAGGGCCAGCCGGCCCACGCAACGCACCGTTCCGCTACCACGCCGGCGCAGGACAATGCTTCGATGGCTCTCTGACCGTTTCTCCCAACTTGCCGGAAGAGTGGCAAGTCGTAACGCGCGACTTGTATGCCGACTTCGGTGAATTCACCCTCACCGGGCTGGGCTTCACCGCCGTCGATGGTCAAGAAGCCCTGTTCGATTTTGTCTACCTCGGTCGCACGGTCGACGATGTCGATGCGATTGAGGTGAAGAAGTAGATCAACCGGTTAATCTCGATACCACGGGCAGCAATTGCATTTGTCAGATGCAAATGGTCAGGTAGTTGTAAGTTTACATCGCGCTGAAATGCGTTGATCGCTCTCTGTTGCCTTTCGCTCCGCGAAAGAGCACTTGGCCCGCAGTTAGGAACATTACTCCACAATACTGCATCCCATGCGGCAATCGCTCTTTCACGGAGTGAAAGGCGACTGAAAATGCATACAGGAGCAACCAACCTCTCATGTGATGATCGCCGGAGTAAAACGTCAAGCGCACGGCAAGTGGCGAAACGCCGCGAATTTCCCCTTTCCTACGTATTGATCGCTGGAGTTAGTACGACAAATAGCACCAAGAATATCCCCAGGACAAATACTGCGTAGTAAAACGACTCAGGCGGCTTTCTTCGGTGCCACAGATACGCGGCTTCCAATGCTACTCCGACGATTACCAGAAGCAACAGTTCTCCCGCGGCGATTGCCAACATGTCTCCGTACAGCAGCCCCCAATTTTGGTTTTTAACCATGAGCCTGCTGAACCAATCTCCAAACAGCAGCACCGCGACGGCGTACAGCGCGATCATCACCGCTACGATCATGTAGAGCCGATACAGCTCATGCAGCCGCCGCTTTAGCCTTCTGCCGCGGGTGAAGGGGTTGTCCATGAACTCGGCCAACTACTGTGTAATTCCATCCGGCTGACGCCAATTCTCACCATCCAATCCCCGTCGATGTTGCAACTTTGCATCACTTCATTCTCGCCAAACTACAAGGCAATGGGAACACTTAAAACGGTAAGTCTCAATAATTCCTAGACTTATCGTAACTCATCCACCAAACCAAAACGACCCGCCAGACTTCGGCACCCCGTCTGCTATTAGTCAATTTCGAATGCTCCTCCAAACGCCGCCGCTGGATCGAAACTGAATCACTTCACTCGATCCAGCGGCCGGTGACGGAAGGCCCCTCCAAATCGCTTCTCCAACTGCGGTACCTTGCATGCACGCCAATGAACTCGTCAACCTCGCCGGGCTGGTCGCATCGCGTGCTCCCCTCTTCCTGCAAATTCGTCAGCGGCTCCCCGAAATTGCCCTCGAGGCCTATTGGAGCGCCTCGAAATGCCGGCTCGACCGCTGGGGTTACGAACTGACTCGGCTGAAGGAAACAATCGACCTGGCCGATCCATACAGTTCAAACCACCAACACTTCTGGCCGCTGGCCGATGAAATCGTGACCGGCGAAATTCTGACCCGTGTCTGGACCGCCGTACTGGCCGCACACGACCAATCGCACGGCTCCGCCGAGGCCGAGCCGATCGCACGCAGCGTACTGCTCGGGCACATGGAAGCCGGCAACCGTCTGCTCAAGTTGATCAACAGCGTCAAAGGTTGGCGGCTTAGCGATCTGGTCGAACTCCAACGCGTCCGCCGCTCGTCCGAGCGCTGGACCGATTTGCTATTGTCGCAACTCTTGCCGCTGGTCGATCCGCACGAGCTAGCGCACGAGCCCGACCGCCTCGCCGATTTTGCCGGCGACAGAACCTTGCGACCGGCAGACAATATCTCTCGCGCACGCTGGTCCCTGCTGCTCAGCTCACTTCGGGCTTCATTCGATCGACCGCATACCCTGGCCACCCGCAACCACAGCCCCAATTTCGATCTCAACCGCCGCATAGGGGAAGGGATTCTGGCCTGTCTGCGGCCAGAACTTTTTGACGACGCCGGGCCGCTCCGCTCCCCTTGGCTGCTGCGGATGTCCAACGTGGCCGATGATACCGAGGCCCTGGTCAATTCGCTGCTTTCAGAACCATCTGATCGGCACGAAGGGAACTTTCAAAGCCCGGGCAGGCGAATTCCACCATCCACGCTCTGGGAAGATGACCGCGAGTAGGGTCGAAAACCCAAAAACGGTATCAGCCGACACGCGATAGCGTCCAGTTGCCTACTTTCGTGACGCTCTTATAGATGCTGCCCGATTTATTACGCAGAAACCGCGGGAAAAATGCCGATTTTCTAAGGCCCGTTTGACGTTGGACCTGACCGGCAGCTTGCCCTATAATCTTGTGGTGGGGGAATTGGGCACCAGCCGCCCCCTTTCGAAGCTGGCATAACTCAATCAGATTCCATTGCTGCATCACGCCGAAGGTTTTCCACATGGCCAAAGCCGGTCCACGCAAGAAACTCCCCAAAGAGCTTGCCGTCATCAATGCCGACAATTGCACCGGCTGCGAAGCCTGCCTGGAGGTCTGCCCCGTCGACTGTATCATCAAGATCCAGCAGTACAACGCCTTTCACAACCTGCAAAGCTTCTGCCAGATCGACCTGGAACGCTGCGTCGGGTGCGAAGTTTGTGTCCATATCCCCGGCAAAAAGACGAATCCTTACGAGCTGACCGTCTGCCCTTGGGACGCGATCGAAATGGTCCCCACCGAGCAAGTCGCACAGTTCGTGGCTCAAATCGGCGGCCCGCCAGAATACATTGTCGAAAACTGGGACCGCCTCGTCGGCACAGCGCAGCATCTGGCTGAGCTAAAAGTCGCCAACGGGTAGTGATGCTCTGTGAACGGTTGAACAATGTTAGCCGCGACGCGCCAGCGGATTGTGATGCAGGACGCTGAACCGCAAGCCGAGTTTCTTGGCTGTATACGTTCAATTCTCTCAATTCGTCCCTCAGGTTGCACTCACACTTGCCGCTGCACATGCATCCTGTTGGCAGTGCCTGCATTCGTCGACCTGCCTAAAACCGTTGACCGACATATGGCAACGGCTAAAATAAACTTTCCCACTCGGGGCGTAGCTCAGCCTGGTAGAGCGCTACGTTCGGGACGTAGAGGCCGCAAGTTCAAATCTTGTCGCCCCGATTGCGGCCTAAGGCGCAATAGAGCAGGAGAGATCGGAGCAGATGATCAGGTGAAGGGCAGAAGTGCTCAAGGCCGAATTTGGCAATCCCAGTATCCTCTCCTGCGGTCTCCTGTTCTACTGCTCACCTGTTCTGAAACCTGGGCCACCTCAAGACTCGTAACATGAAACGCAATTACGACCACGATGAACGTATCGCGAAGTTAACGTTCGCTCTTGTGTACCCACTCCTGCTGGCCAAGGTGGAAAAGAAGGGGCGGACCAAAAAAGAACTACATCAAGTAATTCATTGGTTGACAGGCTTCAACGAAAAGGCGCTGCAAAAACTGATCAAAGACAATGTGACTTTTGATCAATTCTTTCAGCAGGCGGAATTAAACCCCAATGCACGCCTGATTACCGGTGTCATCTGCGGCTATCGGGTTGAAGAAATTGAGAACCCGTTGACGCAAAAGGTCCGCTACCTGGACAAGCTGGTCGATGAATTAGCAAAAGGTCGAGCTATGGAGAAGATACTACGCACAGAATAGGAGTCTGTCGTACTCCCCTCAAACCCCCGCATACTTTTCTTCGCAGTAGCTCGGCGGCACGAACGCCAATTCGTGGTAAACCTTACGCTTCAGAACACCTTTTACGGTGAGCGCGCCGATCAGCCTGGCCGACTCTTCCGCAGAGACACCCAGACCCCGGCCAAGCTCTACGGCGGTTGGCGCGCGCTGCCGCAACCGGTGAAACGTCAATACGAATTGATATGCTTCCCATTGCCGATTGGTAAACGCAACGTGGCAAGATTTTGTGACCATGAAACTCCCGCACTGTTAGACAGGTTCCTGCCCGATCACCGAGGGCAAAAAGCGGGGTTCCGCGGCCTAACAACGGCCGTTTAGGTGTATTTTGGTGCCGAAGGGTGTAGTATACACATGAACACTACTGGAAGTCAACTCGGTTTTCAAGCAGGGAGAGATAATTTTTTAGTCGCCGGATCGCGAGTATCGCCCTGTTTGACCATTTTAGCTACGCGCCGATACAATTGCTGTTCAGGAGATTCCACATGCGTATGACCGCCGTATTTATGCCGTGCCCCGAAGGCTATATCGGGTTCGTTGAGGAGCTACCGGGGGCGAATACTCAGGGGGCTACTCTTGAAGAAGCCCGCGCTAATCTGCGCGAGGCTGTGCAAATGGTCCTCGAGGCCAATCGCGAATTGGCCGAGCGCTCGATCGCTGGCAAAGACGTATCGCGTGAGCCGTTTGATATCTCCACGCCATGAAGCACCGTGACCTGGTTCGGCACCTCAGCGATCACAACTACGAGTTGCTTCGAGAAGGGGGCAATCATTCTATCTATGTCAACACGACGAATTCTCAGGTATCTGCCGTTCCACGCCATCGAGAAATCAATGACTTTTTAGTTCGCAAAATTTGCCGCGACTTGGGAATCCCGTCCCCGTAGCCATATAAGTTCCGAACGAGCCTGCGCGTGGCAGGCTGAAACCGTTTAGCCCGCAGGTAACAAGCGGAACTCTCTGAAGGGAAGTGAGGCCATCATGCGCATCAGCGACAAGAAAATAGGCGATCCATTTCCTGACCCACCAATTCCCGAAATCGATGATGAGGGCTTGATGGTTCCGCCGTGGGTCAAGTTTCCGAATATTCCGCTTGGTTCGATGGGGTGGCGAATGGGGATGGGGGAGGACTATTGGATTCGCTTTGCAAGTTGGTACACCAAGCAACTCCGCGAAACTCACAAGAGGCTGTGGGCGAAATACCCTGAGCCAGATGATTGGAAAGACTTCTATCGTCGGCCAAAGGAGAGATAACACTACGCCGCGATAAAC
>JAWXCH010000471.1:0-3103 GCA_034440595.1 Planctomycetota bacterium
CCACGGCAAGCCCCAATGGCCCACTGGCAGCCGCCTGACCAGTCAACTTCAACCTCCCCGGCGACAACCAGCAAGACCCCTTGGGCGCTGGCCCGGTCACAGCCTCATGCATCTTCGCAGCCAATGCATCCGGCCACAACGTGCTCGAATCGAGAATCAGGTCGTAGTTCCGCCAGTCTTCGCAATCAATGCCGTAGTATTGCTTGAATCGTTCATTCTCGATCGTCTGCCTCTGCGCATTCGCAGCATAGGCATCTCCTGGAGTCGCGTACGATTCATCGCTTCGCTGCGCACGAAACACCCGCTCGGCAGCAATCGAAGTGTCCACCACGAGATGAATCTTGTAAGAGTTTGGAATGAAGTGCCAGGCCAGGCGAGAGTCAACAATCAGCGGCTCACGAGAGGCCCTGAGGGAGATCAATTGATCATCAATCAATTTGTCGATGGATTCATCCGTCTTGGCAATCTCGTTCAATTCGATCACCGAAAGCCCACGCGCTTCGGCCATTCGACGAAGAATCGTCCCCGCGGAAATAACGCGCCAGCCCGTCAGCGCCGACAGCTCGCGGCATACGCTCGTCTTGCCACTGCCGATCAGACCGGAAACAGTGAGGATGGTTGGGGTAAGGGCAGAAGCCATGGAGTTGAGAGAAAAAGTTCTAAGTACGAAGTCTAGCCAAAAGCCAGGCCCCAATGAGTGAAAACAATGCGTCCGGGCTCCATGCCGCTAGCGCCGGCGGCAACTGGCCAACATTGCCCACCTGTTCAAACACCGAGGAAACAGTCCAATATGCGATCGCGATCCCGATACTGACCCCCACCCCAGCCATCGCTCCCCGGCTGCCGGTCATAAAAGCAAACGGTATGCTCAGAAGCGCCATAATGAACGCAAACAATGGCACTGCAAACTTCTTGTGATACTGCACCTGCAAGCGTGTCGTATCCAGGCCAGACTGCTGCAACAACTGTATGTAGTTCCACAATTGGTGGAAGTTCATCTGCTTGTCCTGGATCAATTCCTGAAGGAAATAATCCGGAGTCTCCGTCAATTCAGGAAACGTCGCCGTCGAGTCCAGAAACGGCTTATAGTCGGCCGTGTGGATGCCCTTGTAGTCTCTTTGGTATCCGGACTGAAAAACCCAGCGGCGCAAACTAGGCTCCCATCGCGCACGCTCAGCCGCGATCATGCGCTTCATCGAGAACTTTTCGCAATCGAGCTCGTACACCCGCGGACTCACCATCACCTTTTGCACGGGGTCAAGAAACTTGTAGTAAAAGATGCGGCAACCTTCACCGAAAATGAACTTGCGATCCGGCTGCACATACGTCTGCGGAGCTTTGCCCTTGATCTCGCTTCGCAATGCATCCTGTTTGCGATTCGCCTCAGGCACATAGTAGTAATCGAAGGCGAACAGACTTGCGCTTAGCACCAGGCTCATCAGCAGGATCGACATCGACAACCTGTGGACGCTCACACCGCATGCCTTGAACGCTGTTACTTCATTGGACTTGCTCAAGATTCCGAATGTCACCAGCACGCCCACAAGCACGCTCACCGGTGCGGTCTGGTAGATCAATTGAGGGGAGAGAAAGAGTAGGTATGTAGTGGTCTTCGCCGGCTCGATGTTGTTGCGAATAATGTCGCCCAGCAGTTCGAAGAAGGTGAATACTTCCGTCATCATCACGAAGCTGACTAGAAGCAGCACAAAGTAGAACAGGAAAGTGCGTAGGACATAGATGTCCATGATCGTGCTCAGCACTGACACTCCAGGGAAACGCACTACCTTGTAAAACCCCGATTCAAATGCCTGCGCCGCTGACCGGTGCAAGAGTTGATCCTTTCCGCCACGCCACTTTAGCCACAGCCGGTCGATGAGAATCTGTACATTCCCCACAAAATCATGATCCCCGGGCATCTCCAGTCGTGAGAGCAGCACTGTCGCCAAAATTACAAAGATTAGATTCGGACCCCATGCCGCTAGCTCAACCGGCAAGCCACCGCGCCGGGCAATCTGCTGCAAGCTGATCATGCTCATGTAATAAAGAAAGGCAAGCAACACGGTAACGACGAACGCCGCGCTTTTGCCGCCCTTGCGCCTGGATACTCCGAGCGGTACGCCAACCAACGCCAGCAATAGACAAGCAAATGGCAGCGCAATCCTCTGATGCAACTCAAGCCGGGCATCCACTGTGTCCTTTCTCGGATGCGATTGGACGTAGCGCCACAAAGGCACGGTATCCATCTCGAGAAAGTTATTCGACCGTCGAAACTCGTTCGGCTCCTTGGCCTGTAGACCCAGATCGCTGCGAGGTGAAAATGACGTCGCATCCTGAGCAGGATTCTGCCCGATCTCATAGGTGCTGCCATTCAGCATCGACAATTGGATGCGATTATTCTTGAGATCGGAAACCGCCAGCGCCTCCTCACCCAACAGGATCCTCGGCTCGTCCGACCTTTCGCGCGCGTTCGAACTCCTTTGATCCCCCGTACGCAAGTCCGCCATAAATATCTTGCGCCACTTCACGGTAGGGCCCGCGATCACATCGCCCACATACAGCACCGTGTTCGGAAACCCTTCCTCAAACACTCGTGGCTGTATCTCGGCCGTTACCTGAGCAGCCAAAGCCCGGTTCATCAGTCGTGTGGATTGACGAAAACTCCAAGGCGTTAGCCAGGCAGTCGATGCAGCGGTCAGCAGAAAACCGATGAACCCGAAGGTCAGCACCGGCCCGACCACTCGCCAGGCTGGCAAACCCGTCGCACGCAGCGCAGTGATCTCGTTGTCGCCGGACATCCGGCTCAATCCAATCAGCACACCCACCAGCACACCAACAGGAATCGTAAAGGGAGAAGTCGGCGGAACGATCAGGAAAAAGAGGTAAACAGCCGTCTGCCAGTCAGTTGAATTCCGCAGCACCAACTCGAACAGCTTTCCACTGCCCAACCGCTGCAGAAATAGCACAAACGTAAAGAGCAGCACGCCCAGCAATGCGCTCGACGCTACCTCACGAAAAATGGCTCTGGAAAGAATCTTCACACAGTCATGGGTGGTGGCGGAACTACGGGCAATTTGGGCAATTCCACCTGCGGCCGCTCCAACTC
>JAWXCH010000472.1:0-16524 GCA_034440595.1 Planctomycetota bacterium
AGTTCACTACAGAAACCGCAGTTTAACAGACAATTGCCTAATTCTCCTATTGACCTTTCAGAACCAAATACAACCCATGCAAAAGCTGACGTGGTCCCTAGTGTACAAGCGTACACAAATTGGCGATTGCGTCAAAATTCGCCGATCGCTAAGATATGAGGCTACTCGCAATTGCGGGGCGTAGCTCAGCCTGGCTAGAGCGCCTGGTTTGGGACCAGGAAGTCGCATGTTCGAATCATGTCGCCCCGACTTTTCGGCCTTGGGCCGAAAGGTAGAGCAGGAGATCAATGGAGCAGGTGAACAGGTGAAAGGCAGAATCGGCTAAGTCCGATTTTGGCCGCATCGGTTCCCTCTCCTGCGGTCACCTGATCCACTGCTCAAAATGGAGTTGGTGAGGCTGCGTTCGACACTCGCCTGACCACTATTCTGATTTCTATTATCAGGGCAGCCGTATCGGCTTCATGCTCGAGGACAGCTGATCCCTCGATTCTTCAGCGCCAACTTTTCTCAATGGTCTATTGCGGTGGATCGCCGTCGAAAACCCTCCAATGGCAAATATTGACAAAGAATGTCAATAGCGCATAATTGCGCAAATGGAGGAACACCTATGTCCAGCACGCTAAATCTCTCGCTGACTGACGAGTTGCGCGCCTATGTCGACGCCAATAGTGGCGACGGCACACTCTATGCTACCCCGAGCGAGTTCGTACGCGACCTGCTACGACAAAAAAAACTGCACGATGAATCTGCGAAGTTGCGCCAAGCGATTATCGAGGGGTATCAAGACATGATCGCGGGGAGAACGGTCGAATACAACGGGGATCTGCTAGGGCTGCTTTCCCAGGTGGAGCGGTGACACGCCCCAGCAAGTCCAAGGTCCGACTGACGCAGCGTGCGTTGCGTGATCTAGTCGATATTCTTGAGTTTTCCACGCGGACGTGGAGCAGGAAAGTCTGCACGAAGTATCTGTCGGACCTTAAGGCGGGCCTAGATCGACTACAGCGAAATCCTGCGTTGGCTAGCTTATCCGGGAGTCTACACGCTTCACTTCGATTCTATCAGGTGAACCAACATCTATTCGTGTGCGACGTAAAGCCGGGATCGATCGTTGTACTTAGCGTATTCCACGCCAGCATGGACGTAACGGGTCGGCTGACACATTTACAGCCCACACTAGCTGCAGAAGTAGAAATGCTACACAGACTGCGGTGAAAGCGCTGGATCACGCGACCCTCAGCCCCGACACCCCCTACTCTTCCTTCCGCCCCGCGGCTTCAACTCCGCGAAAACTCCACGCACCGCGATCATTTTGTCGCTTTGCACCAGCGGGATTTTTGGGATTCTGATGCAAGCCACTGACGGACCAGTACACGCCAGCATCAAAGCGAGTCAGCCGCTGACTCCCCTTGAAGGAGTCTTCAATGAGAAATTGGACGTAACCGATGAACGGGCGCTCTTTGGCAAAGAACTCGGGATCCTGCTTCACCAACCAGCGACAGAAAGCGTCTTCGTCACTCCCCCAGTCGATGTCGTCACGGCGGGACCATTCCTCGAGCTTCGCGTGGTACGTCTCGCTCGCCCGTCGAGCCAATCCGATACGTGTAGTGTAGAGCGGAGTTCCCGGATTACGCGGATCTTCTTTCTTATCGGTCGGCTGCCAGTCGGACCAGTGAACGCGGTCGGCGCTGTAACGAACGTAAATGCTTGGGGTATAAAAAATCGCCGATTTCTGACCAGTTGCAACATCTGCCGGATAATTGGTCTGTAGTGTTATCCGAATTCCCGCGTTTTGCGGCGGTATCCAACTCCTTCCTATGGCGAGCGGCTCGGTTTCGATCCAGCCGTCGCGGTACGTAGTTTTTTCCCCGTCCCAGCCGAAACCTTCCTTGGTGCAGCCCAGACGCTCAGGCTCGGACCAGGTGGCCAGCTTGGCGGCCTGCTCGGGCTGGGTAAAGTCGATCACCTGCTGTTGGCCACTCGTAATGATCGCTGTAGCCACATCGGTAGATAGGCACGCGATAACCAGGGCGAGAATGCAACGGAACATGAGCTGCCTTAGGGTTGAGGGCCAATAGCAGATGTCGTTTACGGCCAAAAAGCTTCAGACCATTGCCTCAACCTACCTGCGCGCGCGAGCAGGATCAAGCTAATAACGGTCTAGCCGTCGTGCCTAAGGTTCGCGCTGTGCAGGACGAGCAGGTGATGGCTAAAACCAAATTTTGTCCATTTCGGCCAAATCGGTTGCTTCTCTCGCGGTCGCATCTTCTACTAGTATGCTGCGATACCGCTCACCTTCGACGCTCAATACCGTGAGGGCTTCCATGCGTGCTGCAATCAACCGACCGCTCTTCGGCACTATGCTGGCCGCTCTCACTGCACTAATTCTGCTGTCGTGTACCACTTTGGCTGCCGACGACACTGCTACGACTAAATCCAAGCCAAAGTCGATTGACGGCAGTTGGCAAGGCACGCTCAAAGTCAGCGGCGTTGAATTGCGGCTGATGTTTCATTTCGGCAAGGACGAAAAGGGTAACCTCAAGGCCACGCTCGACAGCCCCAACCAGGGTGCAAAAGGGATTGCCGTAGATTCAGCTACGGTCTCGGGAGATGCCGTCGAAGTTGAAGTCAAGGTTATTCAAGGAACGTTCGAAGGAAAACTCAACGAAGACGGAACCCTTATCAAGGGTCAATGGACTCAGCTCGGCAACGTTCTGCCGCTCGACATAAAGCGGCTGGACGAGAAACCGCCGGAAGGACGGCCACAGGATCCGAAAAAGCCTTATCCTTACAACGAGGAAGAAGTCATTTGCGAAAATAAGGCAGCAAAGATCAAGCTGGCCGGCACGCTCACCTGGCCCAAGGGAAATGGACCGGTTCCCGCCGTGTTGTTGATTACCGGCTCGGGCCCACAAGATCGCAATGAATCCGTCGTGGGTCATAAACCGTTTTTGGTCCTGGCCGATTTTCTTACACGTCGCGGGATTGCGGTTCTGCGTCTAGACGACCGTGGCGTCGGTGGCTCGACCGGTGAGTGGGAGAATGCCACTACTCATGATTTGACCGGAGATGCGCTGGCTGCCGTGGCATTTCTGAAAGCGCGGAAGGAGATCGATCCGCGCCGCATTGGGATGCTCGGCCACAGCGAGGGGGGCCTGATCGCACCCCTGGCCGCCAGCCGCTCAGGCGACGTGGCGTTTATCGTCATGATGGCCGGCACTGGCGTAAATGGTGAGGAGATTTTGAATCGCCAAGGCGAGCTGCTGGCCCCGATCCTGGGCCAAGGACAAGATGCTGCCAAGAATTCGCATTGGCATTCCACCAACCGCGAAATCATCAATGTTTTAAAGGTGGAACCTGATCAAGCCAAAGCTGAAGCCAAGATTCGCGATCTTGTCGCCAAGGCGGTCGAACATTCAGTGGGCGCACAGGCAGAACTGCAAAAGGCCCAGGCCGAGGCGCAATTGAAAAGAATCCTGTCGCCATGGATGCGGTTTTTTCTGACCTACGAGCCGCGGATCGCGTTAAGGAAAGTGCGCTGCCCGGTGCTGGCGATCAATGGCGAAAAGGACATGCAAGTCGATCCCAAGCAAAATCTACCTCCCCTCGAAGCCGCGCTCAAAGAAGGTGGAAACAAGCATTACACCGTAAAGGAATTGCCCGGGCTGAACCATCTCTTCCAGCACTGCAAGACAGGCTCCCCGACCGAATACGGCGCCATTGAAGAAACGATCGCACCGGAAGTCCTGGAACTGATCACGACGTGGATCGTCGACCGCACGAAGTGACAAGTGTTGGAAAACGGCACGGCTGTGTATGGAAATTTCAAACTCAATTCCTGCCGTCACTCGAAATCGCTTGACTCCTTCTCCAATAATATATATCATTGAACGATATATCGTACGACGATATTTAGTACTGTTGGCGGCTGACAGGAGGCGAAGGCTAACAAACCTTGCAAAACACGATGGCAAAAGAGTCAACGGCGAAAAAATCAGCCCTTTCCATTAGCGAAGTGGAGTTTCAAATCCTCATGGCTGTGGCAGATGCTCCGCGACATGGCTATGGAATCATGCAAGAAGTCGCCACTAGCACGGAAGGAGCGGTGCAATTGGGGCCTGGAACCCTGTATGGCGCGATCAAGCGGATGCTGGCGGCCGGATTGATCGAAGAGTCACCTCGGCGTCCGGCGGCAAAGGACGATGACGAACGCCGGCGTTGTTATTATCGAATTACGAAGGTAGGACAACGCGTCGCCGAGGCCGAAGCAAAACGTTTGGCAGCGATTCTTCAGCTTGCCATGGCCAAGAAGTTCATCTCGCGACAGGAACTAGCTGTTGAGGGAGGGTTTGCATGACAAACCCACGCCCGGTTGCCTGGTCGGTTCGTTTATACAAGCAGTTGTTGCGAGCGTATCCCCGCGATTTTCGCAAGCAGTTTGCGATTGAGATGGAACTGGTTTTCGAGAACTTGGCCAGCGAAGCCTGGCAACGCGATCACCTGCGCGGGCTACTATGTCTTTGGGTTCGCATACTGGCGGATTGGTTGCGGAGTTTACCCGTTGAGCATTACCGTGACATCAAAGGAACCTATGCCATGAATCGTCTTGCTGCGACCGGCTCGGGTATTTCGATTGTGCCAGACCCAACTCCAATGCGAATTGCTGGCCGCGCTATTCTTGCTGTGGTAACCTCGTATCTGCTGTATTTAACGTTCGGGGCCGTGTTGCACATCTCGATGCTAGGGGCGTCGTTACTGTGGCGTGATGCAGCGGATTACCAGAAGTGGCCGCCATCCGGAGTGATTCTGTTTCTCCTGCCGTCACTTTTAACTGGACTGGTCGCTTGCCGCGTGCAGGGCATGTATCGTCCACACTGGACTGCTCCAATTGGCCCAGTCGCGACGGTACTGGTATTTTCGGTCGGCAGCGCCGGAACGCCGTGGTACGGTGTTTTAGCAAGCGTTGCGTTGACAGCCGCTGCGACACTTCTCGGAAGCGTTATCTCAGAAAAGATCGCAAGGGCCAGCGCAACAGCATGTCCTGCGTGAGATATTGCGGCCGTGATCCTTGTCGAACATCACCGAACGATCATGCATTTCAAATACTTCCCATCCGGAGCCGAAGATACGCCCCTACTGCTGATCTACGAAAGCAATTCAATGGGAGCTAGCGCCGCCGTCTTAAAATCAGGACTGGTGATCTTGGTCGGTGCGGTAATGACTTTCTGACCCGCTAACCAGTCCTGTCGTCGCGACGCGCCGCTTTGCTAATCATAGGCTTTCGCGGTGGAAGGTTGATGTATGTTCGCCCTGATTCTTGCTGACGCCGTTGAATGTCAGCAAAAATCTGAGTCAAATCGTAATTGAACTTGGCCCCCAGGCGATGCCGGATGGCTTTAATTTCTTCGGTAGGATCCGGGGTCACTTCGTCTGCACGGTTAAGAATCATCGTAGGTCACCAAAAGTTGCATTTCGGCAGTATATCAGGAAACTCGAAAACGCTTACCGATCATAGTGACATCCAGGCTGAAAGGCTGTACTTCCGACGGGCTAGTAGCATCACCCCACCCACTCCCACCGCCGCCAACAACCACGTCGCCGGTTCCGGGATGACTCCCTCCAGCACGAAGTTCGCATGGCCGTCCTGCGGGTTGTCGGTTGCCAAGAAAGTGTAGTCGGCTACTCCACCACCACCGGCGATCCCTACAAACGCGCTGCCGACACTGCCAAAACTGCTCGGCAGGAGTTCTGCACCCGTCCCCCAACCCGACTTGTATCCCTCTGGTGACGAGACGACCAGGTAATACGTGCCGGCAGGGAGTGGGACGTTCAAGCCGTCAAACGTCCGCGGGGCGTGTTCACCGTCGGGTGTGCCCGAGGGAAACAGCGCATTCCACGTCCCCAGCACGTTGCTCGCGGTGGCGTCGAAGCCGATGGCATTCATCAGTTGCAAAGTCATTGGGCTTTGCTGACTGTCGGATCCGTCCCCATTGAGATACAGCGTGATGCTGTTGGCAATGATGTCCTGATTCAGCGTGAATTGCTGCCCTATGACGAGATTCACTTCGGGGTCGAAGCTGAACCCCACCCCGTAGCCGCCGTTTCCTTCCGTTTCGGTGCCGAGGATCATCTCGGCCGTCGCGGGGGAGGCATTGAGCATCACCAATGCGATCAGCAACACAGTAAATCGAATCAAAGATGTCTTCACGTCGCTCCTCCTTGAGCTTGCACAATGGCCACCGCATCCGCTTGCCGCACGGGCGGGGGGAACTGTACTAAGGATTTCGAATCGTGTCCAGGCGGGAGATGCGGTGTTGCTAGCACGCACAAAACAAAAAAAGCCGCACGACCTCGTTCAGCAGTGGTTGCTGGCGGAGGATCGTGCGGCTTTGAAATGAGGGTACTGGGTGCTACGTGCGATTCCCCTGCACCACGTCCTTCACCTTTTCAATCGCCTTTTCGGCGGCTTGCTTGGTCTTGCCAGCGGCCTGATCGATTTTGCCTTCGCGTTTCAGCTTGTCATTATCGGTCAGCGCACCGGCGGCTTCTTTGACACGACCCTTGATTTCGTCACCTTTACCGCTCATGGTATGGTTCCTTTCAAATGGATTGCTATCCGATTGGACCAACTGTGGTCCTAATGAATCGGGTTTCGCTCTGGAAACTAAATATGCAATCGGGATGCCGAAATAATGAATTCGGCGGAGAAAGCGGCGAATTTGCGGCGGCGAGAATGCCTAAACGCCTTGATTCGCACGGAGTTAACGCACGGCGCTAACTGGCTTTAAGAGTGAGTTGATCACCACTCAGAATGAGGGTGTGACCGGCTGGTTGCCCGCTCGACTGAGCTTGTTGCAACCACTGTGTCGCGGCGACGGGATCCTCGGCGTACCGCTTCTGGAACTGCTCTGCTAGCTCAGCCGCCTGCAGGAACTGCGCCTGCGATTGTAGCTGCGCGATGGACCTTTGTAGTTCTGGCTGCGATTTCAGTAGCTTTTCGATGGCCTCTTTCTGAGGATGATCCCCTTCCACGGAAAGCTGCCCGCTAGCGTCAGTGGTTATGCGAACCGGCGGTTCGGTAGGAATGCCGTTCTGGCGGAACAGCTCCTGCAGTTGTTCTTGCAGTGCTGCAATACTCTGCGAATGGGCACTACGAACCTCCTCGACAGACTTGGCCTGGCCTATCCCAAACAGACCGGCAGTGGCTGAGGCGGCTGCTTCTCCGGCCGCCGAGATTTCCAGCGTATCCACTGGCTGAGCAGGCGTGGCCCGTGCAGTCGGGTTGGCACCGCGCGCGGCCTGTAGCGTCTGGCTGATCCCCTTGATCGCCGAACTTGCCGCGCCAATGATGCTGGGAAACGCCGACATATGGACCTCAAAAGTGGCCGTACTGGCGGCGCATGTGCTGCCGCGCAGTCCTGATACTTCTGCTATCGACCCGGCAGATGGCGGATATTGAGGATTATTCGGGATATTCCGGTCAGATAAACTTTGCGGGCATCATAGCAGGCACCGTCCCCATGCCGAAATTCCGCCAGGCAGTACCGAAAAACGTCGCGAAATGTTAGCCGCGACGCGCAGCGGAGCGCGTGATGCAGAGAAAGCTCAGCAATTGCACCAGGTAACAGTAACCCGACGCGCCAGCCAGGAAAATTACCAAACGGTGCCGCGCCTCGCTGGCGCGTCGGGTTTCATTAGGCTCGTGCCAAACGGTACCGTGTACGGTAAAATCAACGCTTTCCATAAAACTCAACCTGCCGTTACCTCCGCCGTGCGATCCATCGTTTCCCCCGCCGACCTTCCATTGCCGCTCCTGATCACCGGTGTTTCCGGTGTGGCTGGGTACAACGCGCTGCCGTACTTTCGCGCGCGGTATCCGGGGCAGGTAATTGGCATTCGTCAGGCCGACAACTGGCGGCTAATTGGCCCAGATATCGAAATCTGCGATGCCGAGGACCATGCCCGGCTGAGCGAATTGTTCGACAAGTATCAGTTTCGCAGTGTGCTGGACTGTGCCGGCAATTGCGCGCTGAAGAGCTGCGAGTTGGACCCGGCAATGGCCTGGCGGATCAATGTCGAAGGGGTCCGCAACCTGCTGGAAGTCATCGCGGATCGTGACGTGCGGCTGGTGCATCTATCAATCGACCTGGTGTTTTCGGGTGATGAGAGTGTGCAGCGGAGTAGCGATGGCCACTGCGAGCGGTATCCGCCGGACCCGGTCACGGTCTATGGCCAGACGATGGCGGCGGCCGAACGGCTGATTGTTGCGGCAGAACCGACTGCGGCGACGCTACGAATTTCGCTGCCGATGGGGCCAAGTTTCAATGGCCATGCCGGGGCAATCGACTGGATTCAATCGCGATTCAAAAAAGACCGCCCGGCGACGTTGTACTATGACGAGATTCGCACGCCAACCTACACGGACTGCTTGAACGAAGTCTGCGAGGCGGTCCTGGCCAGCGAGCTGCGCGGCATCTATCACGCCGGCGGACCGCGCCGGCTGAGCTTGTTTCAAATCGCGCAGATCGTCAATCGTGTCGGTGGCTATGATCCCGGTCTATTGAAAGGCTGCCCGCGTGTGGATGCTGGCCCGATGCCTCCGCGTGCCGGGGATGTGTCCATGAACTCCGGCAAATTGGCCGCGGCGCTCGGTTATGACCCGATCGACCCCTGGCCGCTGGAAGAATGCTGGGTGCCGACCGATCGGGAGTGGCATTTCTGCCGCGACGGCCAGAGTGGCAGTGCTGAGTTGTTGCACGAGGTTTTGTACTGCAACCGCCGCCGGCCGGGGGCCAGCCGGGCCGCTAGCCAGGGAGTGGCCTAGTTTGACGGTTTTATCGGCAGAATCGGGGTAACTTTCCGCCGATGCCGCTCTGGATTTGACAATCGAATCTGGTGAACTAGTTTTCATAAGCGGGCAATACTTTTTGCTGTTCACCAAGCGCCGATTCAGGCGAAGATCGGGTGCAATCATGAAAAATTTCCTCGTCCAATTTCTGCGAGAGGAAGAGGCTGCCACAGCCGTCGAATACGCGGTGATGCTGGCTCTGATCATTGGAGCCATTATTGCCACGATCGGCAGCTTGGGCAGTGCAACCGGCGGCATGTGGGGCGGAATCGAAGGGGATCTGAACGAAGTCAATTTTGGATCTTAATTCGGTTGGTATTGAATCATCTCTTCGGACTCACCTCGACAGAAACGATTTACTGAGCGTTGCCGCAAGGCAGTTTGAAATAGTGTAGCAGGTGCGAAACCTCGTGGTCGAAAGATCGCGAGGTTTTTTACGTAGCAGGCACGGTCCCCGTGCCGCAGCCTTGGGCAGCTTGAGGTTGAAGTACCCCATCGGTTGGTAACTATTGAAACGGTTGAAAAATGTTAGCCGCAACGCGCAGCGGAGCGCGTTTATCGAACACTGTTTCGACCTTCGGCGATGCGAAAAGCTATTTTGCCGGCTGGACCGACGGTCCAGCAGCCGCCTCGCGCGCCTTCACTCTGGCTTCTTGCGCTTTTCTAGCTTTCGCTGCGGCACGTTCTTTGCGCGTTACAGCATTCACGACCGCCTCATGCTTGTCCTCCGAAAGCTGCTTCTTCAGCTCCGGCGTAGACAACTCAGGATGTTTGACAATCATTTCCGCGACATAGAGCCGTACCCACCAGTTGTCATTCTTTGCTAGTTGCGTCAGTGCCTTGGTCAATTCTGGATCGGGAGCATTGGCCTTGGCGAAGCCAAATCGTCGCTTCCAAAGGTAGTGGTCAACCACATGACTCTCCCACAGAATTGGGTTGGGGTGGTCTAACTTTCGAGCAGAGAAAGTGATTGCCAATTCTTCGATAGCTTGCTGAGGTGCCTGTTCGATCATTCGCACAATGAGCACATCAGGGACTTTTGCCCCTGTCCTCAATGCACCGTCGATTAAGCTAGTGTATGTCGAAAAATCGTAATTGTTGCCCCGTTTGTCTTCGACTATGTTCAAGATCTCGTTCGCGGCGCTATCCAGCCGGTCCCGATCCTGATCTATCCAGGGCAGCACTGCTTGCACCAACGTTGTGTCAGAGATTTCAACGAATTGAACGACCATCGACATGGTCATTCCCTCCACCATTCCCTTTGCGTTTGAGTGGTACAGAATCAACTGCTTGGCCAACTTTTCGTAGTTCGGTCCAAGCTTCTGTAGCTGTTGTATGGCCTGAAAAGCTTTTAGTTCTCCCCCCTCATCTCCAGCATACAGCATCGCCTCCGAAACAGCCTGTATCTTCTTTTGAATCTCCGGGTCGGGCACAATCTTCGCTGCTTCTTCAGTGGCAAGTGGCCTCACCATTGAAGTGGCAAGCAGCAAAACCACCGCGAGCAACGCTACGGATGGATATATCTTAGGCCGGAACATTAGTCACCTCTTTTCAACGATTGTTGTACTAGATATTTCCCCGCACCCTCTTATACCTCAGCAACGCCGCAATAGTTTTCGCGGTGTGAGTTTTTCCATCGTCGATCATTTCATTTCGCCGCATAGGCCGCAAACTATTGTTTTGCTCGATCAGCCTCGGCATCGGCCTCTGCGCGTTTTCTAACTGCCTCTGCTTCTGCATTGTTCGCTGCTTCCCGTTCGCTCTCGCGGCGCGCCGGCTGGGTGAAGGCCGCATTCTTATCCTTGGCAATCCGCTTCTGAATTTCCGGTGTGGACAAATCGGGATGCGCAATAATCGTCTCGGCAACGTAGAGCCGCACCCACCAATGCTCATTTTCCGCCAATTCCGCCAATGCCTTGGCAACCGCAGGGTCAGCTTTCGGGCCAACAAATTCAAAGCGACGCTTCCAGAGATGTTCGCCGATGACGTGGCTATTCCAAAGAATGGGTTTGGCACGATCCAAATCGCGCTTGAAAAAAACCAATGTCAACTCCTCGATCGCTTGCTGCGGTGACTGCTCGAGCATGCGTGCAATGAACACTTCGGGCAGTGTATCGTTCGTACGAACTGACTCATTGATGCTGTCCAGGTACGCAGAGAAATCGTAGTTGTCACCACGTTTATCCTCGACGAGGTCGAATATCCTGATTGTTGTGCTGTCGATGCGATTCCGATCGCCGTCGATCCAGAGCAACGCTGCCTTCGCTAAAGTGATCGACGATATATCAAGATCTTGCACGACCCTTGGCATCGTCATGGTCCCCGCCGTTTTGGTCGAAGCGGCATGGTGCAATATCAACTGCTCGGCCAATTTTCTGTGGTTGCGTGCCGCTATCTGCAGCTCTTGCATGGCCCGAAAAACATTTGCCTCACCATCCTCCTCACCAGCACTAGCATTCAACAGTGCCTTGGTAACTTCCTGAATCTTCTTCTGAATCGCCGGATCGGGGACGATCTTCGGCGCTTTTTCAGCGGCATCGAGTTCCGCCGCTGCTGTGGCAATCAGAAGAATTGCGGCGAACGATGCCGTGAACAGACGCCATTGAGATTGGTACATCAGACACCCTCTGTTGTAGGTCAATGAACTAGGGATTCCCTCTTGCCCGGTTATACCACAACAATACCGCGAGGGTTTTCGCGTCCTGAATTCGACCATCGTCAATCATAGCCAGTGCGTCACTCCAACTTGTTGGTATGACTTGAATCAACTCCCCCTCATCCAGATCCTGCTCTGCTGGCGTCAGCCCAGTCGTCAAAAACACATGCATCCGCTCGTTCAGAATCCCTGGCGACATCCAGAACTGGCAGAGGGCTTCAATCCGAGCCGCACGGTAGCCGGTCTCTTCGACCAGTTCGCGCGCCGCGGTAACCGCCGGATCCTCCCCCGGCTCGATCGTCCCGGCTGGTAGCTCGATCAGCGTTTCTCCCACCGCGATCCGTTGATTTTCTATCAGGCAAATCCGGCCATCCGGCAGTAGCGGCAGCAGCACCACTGCGCCCGGGTGCAGCACAATTTCCCGCTGGCGGGTCTGGCCATCAGCCTGCGGCTGCGTTCGAAGTACCACATCAAAACGGCTGGTCGAAAGCAACAGTTCGTCGTCGATTGGCTTGTGTTTCATCAGATTGAGCGAAAAAAACTGGCGGTGAATTCGCCCCAGTTTAACTTTTTTTAGGGCGATTGTGCGCAAGTGCCCCTAATATCGCGGGGTGGAACCGGCGAGGGATTTCGTTGCATCGGCCCTGACCTGTTGTTACGATGGATTGTTGCCGCGAAACCGGTCGCGGCGAACACGAAGAGGCACCTACGTCACACCTGATATGGCTGCACTGCGGGAAAATTCTCCTTGGAGCATCAGCCTCGGACGTTGGGGAGGGCTGAATGTCCGCCTGCACGCCTCGTTCTTGGTCTGCGCCGCCCTGATCGTTTTTGTCTTCTCTCGGACAGAAGCGTCGCAGGTAGCCGAACTGAGCATTCTGACGCTCGGCATTCTGTTCGCCAGCGTTCTCTTGCACGAACTAGGGCACGTCGTGGTCGCGGTTCGCTTCGGTGGTCGTGTCGATCGAATCATGATCTCGCCGCTGGGCAGCTTTCAATTACCGCAAGTCGCTCCGCAGTCGGAATTGCCAGTCGCACTGGCTGGCCCGGCGGTGAATCTGCTGATGGTTCTGATGACCGCGCCGCTGCTGGTCATGGCAGGGGCGAAGCTGCAGGATTTTTTGCTCACGCCGCTGGACCCGCAGAAATTGGTTGTCGGTGGCGAGCAGGCCTGGCTGGTGGCGTTGCGGCTGACCTGTTGGATCAACAGCCTGCTGCTGCTGAATCTATTTCCTGCGTACCCGTTGGATGCCGGGCACGCCTTGGCGGCAATGTTGCGGCCGATCTTTGGGAGTCGCCCAGCGGTATTGATCGTTGCTACCAGCGCCATGTTGCTGGCGGCCGGGCTGGTGCTGATGGCCTGCCTGCTGCCCGCTGATAATCGATTGATTCCGACTTGGCTGCTGCTGGCGCTGTTCGCGGTCTTTTTGTATTTCAACGCGCGTTACCAGATTGAGAGCTTGCGCGCGGCCGACGCCGAAGATGATCTGCTCGGGTACGATTTTTCGGAAGGATACACTAGCCTAGAGCGACCGCTCGATGAGTTGCCACGCGCACGCCCGTCTCTGTTTGCTCAGTGGTTGCAGCGTCGTCGAACCGAGCGTCAACAGCGCATGCGGCAGCAAGAGCTGGATGAAGAGCGGCAGGTGGACGTGGTGCTTATTCGTTTGAAAGAGTACGGCCTGGAAGGGCTATCTTCGCAAGAGCGTTCGCTGCTCAATCGCGTCAGCAAACGCTACCGCAATCGTCAGCGCAGTAACTGAGCATGGCTCGTAAGGAAGCAGACCGCGAGGACTTACTCCGCGATGCGGTGGCTTTCAAGGATCGCGCGCTATTCTCGGTGCCAGGAATGCAGGGTGAAATCTTCGTCGGGCTGCGCGACGATAATGCGGGCAGCATCTATGTCGGAGCCGATCCGGTCTATCATTTTAACGCACAGCAGCAACTGCGTCGTGCATTCGTGGATGGCTTGCTCTACAAGGCCGAACAAGGGAAGCTAGTAGTCATGGAGCGACAGCGAAGTGCTGAAGCGACTATTCTCGAGAGCCGGCAACTTAGTGTAGAAGAAGCCAAGCAGTTCGTTCAGCGGATGCAGAGCTTGCTCGTTCAGATTTGCGCGGCGCTGCTAAGCAGTAGCGTGACTTTGATTGGGCAAGTGACCGCCGAACAAACCGCCAATCGTGGGGAAACCGCGATGGAGCGGATTACCTCCTGGTTGGCACAACAGCGGCTAGAGCCGAGAGAGATATGTGTGGCCGATTCGGCAGGGCTGTGATAGATCGCCTCTCAAAGCGGTAAACGTACCACCTTCCCTCTTCCACCGCTCCATTCCAACTGCGAGCCAACGTCGTTCTGCCCCCGTCGCACATATGCCAAGGCCAATGGTGCCTTAAAGCGTGGCGAGAACACTGCCGACGTGACCGTTCCAATCGCGGCTGGTTCCCCTTCGGCTGCCGACGCGGAAAACAACTCTGTCCCCGCCTGCGGCACTTCTGTGCCCTCAAACACAACGCTCACCAGCAACCGATTCACGTGCCCCAGCGCATCGATCCGCGCGACTGTTTCCTGACCGAGGTAGCACCCTTTGGTAAAGCTGATCGCCGACGCATCGCGATTGACCTCTTGCGGCAGATTCTTGCTCGTAATATCGATGCCAAAGAGTGGTGTGCCGGTTTCGACCCGTGCCGTTTCAAAAGCCTGCCGACTGGCGGGAATCACGCCGGCCGTGATCAGGCTTTGAATCAGCCACTCCAATTGCTGCCGCTCAACGGCGATCATAAAGCATTCCGGCCCGACGAGATTGACACGGCGGACAAATACCGGCTCGGATGCCAGCATCGACTCGGTGTGCGAATACTCCGCGACGGGTGCCGCGACCGCCAGCGATTCCAGCAACTCAGCCGCTTGCGGGCCTGCCAGAAGGACCTCGCCCCATTCGGCCGTGCGATCGTGGATCTCGACCTTTTCGCGAATGATGTAGCGGTCCAGATGTGCAGTCAGTGCCTCTGCCTGATCGGGCACTGTTTCTAGAATAATGGATCGCTCGCCGCAAAAAATGTAGACGTGCCCGACAATCTGTCCTTTGGCACTGGTGATAAACGCCTCGCATCCTTGGCCCACCGGTCGATTGCGAACCGCATTGGTGCAGAAATTGTGCAAGAACGAGGCCCGGTCCTCGCCGGTCAGCTCCAGTTGCGTCCGGTCGCTCAGATTCACCAAGCCGACGCCATCGGTTAGTGCCAAGTAGCCCGGATCGGTAGCTATTGGGTGCAAGGTGCTCATTCTGTCTCCGTCAGTAAAGGCAGTGCGTACTGTGCGTCCGGCAGGATGGTGACACTTCCTGCTCGTTCGATCAGGCGTGCAATTTCGTTGCCATCCGCCACATACGAGGCACCGACCTGCTCGGTTTGCAATTCGGAGAGACTGCTCAATAAATAAATTTGTGCCCGTCCTGATGTGGCCAGCCACTGCCGCGCGGCGGGCACATCCTCCGTGCCGAATTTGCGCAGCATGCGCAGCAGTTGCTCGGGACTTTCGGCGGACTGAATGGACCGCATGGCCGGGCCAGGAGGCTCGGCCAGCTCCGAACAGATCGCAATCGCACCACCATCCTTCACCAGTGGGTCGGCAGCGGCCAGCGCGCGACCGATATTGTCCCAGACCTGCTGCCCATCGGCACCGGTGATTGCGGCCACAACCAATTCGGCCGGTGCATGGGCAGGGCATTGCCAGGCTGCTCGCGTTAGTTCCGTGCTGCGCCCTTCGACGGCTTCGATTTGACCGGCCAACACGTGCAGCACGCTCCCATCTGGGCCTGGAACAACCTGAATGCAGAGCAGCACTCCCAGCAGCCAGGCTACGTGGTCTGCTTCATCCTGACGGATCGGGGAGATTTTTGGGTTCGCTGCCGCACTAGCGCGATGCTTTTGCAACTGGCGAACTTTGGCGGCAGTGAACTGAGCCGCTTGAATTTCGCGCGAGCGCGGGTCGACCTCCCAAGGGACCGTGCGAGCCGCGCGACATCGCTGCTGTGCAACCGAGTCGGCAAACGTCGGGTACAGCAGCGAAGCTACCCCGCCGTAAAGCAGGTCGCGCTGCGTCGGTGCACAAGAGATCGGTACGACAATATCCGCATCCAGCACCTGCCGATTGATGTAGATTGGCTGGTCCTGGTCGTCCGCACCCAGATAGCCGAGATCCGCACGGTTCTCCGGGTGATGTGCCAGCAGAACGACCGCATTTCGCAGATTTTCGGGCAGCAACCGCCGAGGGTCCTCGCGCAACAGGCTCTCGCTGTGCGTTTGCAAGATTGTGATGTCGGACGCGGCGATACCGTTCGCCACAATGAGTTCGACCGCGGCCAGCACGATTTGCTCAACCGCCGGAACGCGCGGCTCCAGTGCTAGCACGACACGGTCACCGGGGACAAACGCCTGCCCATCGCCGGAAAATCGAGCGGGTGCTCCAGTGCTTCGGTCGTGGCAGCGGCTACATCCGTCAGTGGCGGCGTTGAACTAGCTGCGGCCCTCAGGACGCCAACCTCTTCACGAGCTTCGTATTCGACCTGTGCGGCTGCACCGTACTTCAATTGCATATTACTGAGTTCAATACTTTCGGCTGCATGTTTAGTCTGTTCATAGTCGCCAGCTTCACCATTCTGACATGGTTGTGCAATTACTGGCAGGGGTAGAAATGATTGCAGAGCTAAATTCGGGCCATTCCATAGCAAGTCGAGCTTTACCAATCCGCCGTAGTTTCGCATAATTCGCGCCGTAGTGTGAGCTATCGTGTGCCGGTATTTGTGTGCCACTGGCTCCGCGAGTGCTGCAGAAACTAGTAGATCGAATTGGCACACTAACCCGAAGCGCCAGCGAGGCGCAGCATTGTTCGGCCATATTCCTCGCTGGCGCTTCGGATTAAAAAGGGGCCTCGATTGCGCGTCGGGTTAGTACATATACACTGGCAGAGCCCATTGGTATCTACACAATTCTGCTAGCACGGGGGGCTTGACGCTAGCACGTAG
>JAWXCH010000473.1:0-11049 GCA_034440595.1 Planctomycetota bacterium
AGTTCACTACAGAAACCGCAGTTTAACAGACAATTGCCTAATTCTCCTATTGACCTTTCAGAACCAAACACAACCCATGCAAAAGCTGACGTGGTCCCGTGGCTCCGATTCGCTTGCCGTGTGACATTGACACAATCGGGCGATTCTTGCTACAAGCGGCGTGCTTTTCTCCGCTGCACTGCGCACTGACATGACTCTTCAATGTCGTTGAGCAGTTCATGTAGCGCATTGGAACAGATCGTTGTCGCCATCCAGTAGGGACGCTTTTGGCCGCATCGTCAAAACAACACGAAGCGAAAGATGCTGCGCCAGCGGGAACAGTTCCGCCGCGCAAGGTGCTGCCGCTTCGCGCGCTGTTGCATCGCACGCTCCACGATCCACTGACACGAGGCGTTATACTTGCGCTGGCAGGCAGCTCGCTCTCCGTGATCGGGCTATTGATCTTCATGAACCATCCAGATGCGGATCGCCAACAGCCGGCGGCCGCACCAATTAACTTGCAGTTGGCACTGGCCGCTTTGGATGAAGGATCGACCAACCGCGCCACCAAAATGGCACGTGCGATGATCGATGATCCTGCGCTGGACCCAGCCGCAGGTGGTGGTCCGGCGTTTATTCTTGGTGTAGTCACTGCCGATGACGCCGATCGCCTCTGGGGAGATGACCAGCGTCGCTACTTCAAGATCGCAGCGCGGTACCTGGGCGATTCGCAAACACTTGATTTTCCAGAAGGCTACGAATCAAAGGGATTGTTCCTACTTGGCAAGAGCATGCTCTACAGTGGACAAACCGAACAAAGTCGTGCCGTGCTGACAAAAGCACTGGACTCCGAACCCTACAGCGAGCATGAAATTCACCGCCTGCTATCCATCGCTTTTCAATCAGAGCCAAATGCCGATCTGCATGCGGCATTGAAACACAACACCGCATACCTTGCCTCCGAACACGAAAACTTCAATCGACGACAGGACGCGCTCTTGGTGCGTGCTCAGATTCTCTACAAGCTAGGACGCAACGACGAATCCGAAGAGGTGCTAGCCCAGATCAGCCCCAGCACAGAGTCCGGCGTTGAGGCGTTGATCGTCCAGGGCGAGCTGCTGATGAGTGAAGGCTTGCAACTTAGGGGTAATGACAAACTCTCGGATGAGGAGAGAAAGAACCAGGCCGACGCTAAGTACACTGCAGCCATTGAAGTCCTGCGAAAAGCACAGAACCGTGGAACACAACGTGACCGGATTACGCGGCGCTCCATGTACTTGATCGGACGCTGCTACCTGGCAATGGACGACTCGCGAGCGGCGATTGCACAGTTTCAACGAACCCGCGAGATCTATCCCGACTCCGACGAAGGTGTCGCTGCCGGAATCGACGAGGCCGAACTGGTCAAACAGATCGGGCTGACCAGGCCAGTACTGGACATTTATCTGGCGGTGATTTCGGCGGCAGGGCCTGCCGAGCTTTATCAAAATTCACTGCTCCCTTTGGAACAGTTTCGAGCCGGTCTGCTCAAAGCGTACCAGGGGTTCCTAGCCGAAAATCAGTTTTCCGAAGCGGTTCGACTGGCCGAGGCCATGTCGCCGCTATTGTTACCAGAAAATGCGCTCCAGTTGCAGGCCGAAGCACACGGGATTTGGGGAAAGCACCTGCGGTCGCAGGCGGCCCGTACCTCCGGGGCTAGTGCCACGCAATTGCTGGAAGAGGCCAGAACGCAATATCGGGCAGCAGGCGAAGCCCACCGTCGACTGGCGGAAATGCGATTTGCGACAAACGACTACGCGGAGAATGTTTGGAGTAGTGCCGAGGCCTATCTGGAAGGTCGCGATTATCTGCATGCCAGTCAGCAACTGCAGGAGTATCTGAAGTACGAATTGCGCCGCCGGCGTCCGCGAGCGCTATTGGACCTGGGAGATGCGCAACTATCGCTGGGCATGCCAACCTTGGCACTAGTCACGCTGCAGGAATGCATCGATAACTATCCTCGCGATCCGTCCAGCTATCGCGCCAGACTCCTTGCCGCCAAGGCACATGTGGAGCAGGGAAACCTTGCCGCGGCCAAGAAACTACTACTAGCAAATCTGGAAGGAGAGCTGACTCCTGCCAGCATCGAATGGCGCGACTCGCTTTTTGCCTTGGGGTTACTGTTACACGACGAAGGTCAACTGCTTGAAGCCCGCGGGCGACGCGAGCGCGCCGACAATGTAGCAACTGCGGAAGCGACACTTCAGGCCGCACAAGAAATCTACAACGAGTCGATACGTCGCCTGGAAGAGGCTGTTACTCGCTACCCGGACGTTCCCCAACTGGTGGAAAGTCGCTATGTGATTGCCGAGGCCTATCGTGCGGCGGCCAGTTTTCCACGCGAAAAGCTGCAGCAGGCCAAGATCGAAACCGCTCGCATCGAGCACTCCAAGGAAATGCAGCATCTACTGCAATCGGCAATCAGGGAGTATGAGCACGTACAAGAACTGCTGACCCAACGGCGTGAAGATTCTCAATTAAGTCCCAACGAACAATCGATTCTACGCAACTGCTACTTTGCCAGAGGAACCGCCTACTTTGAACTGAAGCAGTACGAGGAAGCCATCTCGGCCTACTCGGCGGCTACGAATCGCTATCAGAATGAACCAGAGGTTCTCGACGCATTTCTACAACTGGTCGCCTGCTATCGCAACCTGAATAAGGAAGAAGAAGCCCGCAGCATTGTGGAACAGGCGAAGGTCGTCCTCGGACGAATTAACGCCACCGATGAAGAATTCAAAAAAACCACCGTCCACACCCGCGCGGAATGGGCTCGCGTGCTGGATTACCTGGTTGCACTATAAGTAGAAAATCGCCCCGGAGCGATTTACAAACAAGTACGCATGAACTTCAACGATACAAAACACCTGTCGCGACAGATGGAGCAGAAGCACGATCTGCTGGTGCAACTGCGCGACCTGGGATTGATGCAGATTGAATTGATTAAACGTGGCGACATGTCGCGACTGCTGAAAGTTCTGGCCGCGAAACAGCGTCTGATCCCGATCCTGCAATCGATCGATCGAGAACTCGATCCATTTCGAAATCAGGATCCGCAAGCGCGCCAATGGGAGACCACTGCGGATCGGCAACAGTGCGCGCAGAATGCAGCACAGTGCGAAGAACTATTGCAAGCAATCGTTGAACAAGAACGTGAGAGCGAAGCACGCATGACCGTCCGTCGCGATGAAGTCGCCACTCAACTCCAAGGAATGCACAATACTGCGGCGGTTCATCAGGCCTACCATGACGATAATCTGCCACAGCACAATCAGTTGGATCTTACCTCGCAAGGATAACTGCCATGATACAAAAACCAAAACTTTACGACCCCGATCAATTGGGGCCAGATTCAGACTTGCAAACCGTATTGGCTGCCTGGCACGGTGCCACAGTGCGGCTGGAACATACACACGAATCGCTCAGGGCTGAAGTCCAGCGCTTGACCGCTGAACTGGAAGTCAAGAATCGCGATCTGGCCCGCAAAAATCGTCTGGCGGACCTGGGTCAAATGGCGTCGCATGTCGCACATGAAGTTCGCAACAGCCTGGTACCTGTAACATTGTACCTGAGCTTGCTGCGTCGTCGACTTACGCAGGATCCAGCCAGCTTGGATCTGCTGGACAAAGTCGAGTGTGGGCTGACCGATGTCGACGCTTGCGTACACGACCTGCTGCACTTTGCCGCCGATCGAGATCCTCACTGGGAAAGCGTTCAACTGCACTCACTGATTGCCGATGTCATCGAATCACTTCGGCCACAATGGATGGCGCAAGGAGTACACGTAGACATCGATGTACCTCCTGCACACAGAGCGGTCCTCGACCGGAACATGCTGCGTCGAGCGGTTCTGAACGTCGCTCTCAACGCAATTGATGCCATGCCAAACGGTGGAGATCTGGTGATCACCTCCTACAACGGACCCGGCGGGCTGGAGCTGGAGATCGCAGACTCTGGACCCGGACTTTCAGAAGAGACGCGACAACGAGCTTTTGAACCTTTTTATTCCACTAAAAGTCACGGCACGGGCCTGGGGTTAGCTATTGTATCGCGAATTACCGAGGCCCACGGCGGAAGCTGCCAGGCTCAGAATTGCCCTGACGGTGGTGCAGCATTTACGCTGCGATTTCCACTTCGCATTCGGGAGGCGGCCGCATGAGAAGTATCGTTAAGGAGAATACTTTGTTGAACATTGCAACTAGGGTACTGGTGGTGGATGACCATCGTCAGGCGCGTGAGTCCGTGGCCGAAGTGCTGCGCCAGGCTGGCCACCATGTCGACTGCCTGGCCAGCGCCATCGAAGCACTGCGCGTGCTGGATCAAGAGAGCTACGATGTGGTGATCACCGATTTGCAGATGCCTGGCATGAATGGCCTGGAATTCATCTGCCAGTTGGAAAAGCGCCCGCACGGCGCACAAATCGTGATGATTACCGCACATGCATCGGTCGGTACGGCCGTCGAGACGATGCGCCACGGTGCGTTTGATTACATCGAAAAACCATTTGATGTGCTGGAGCTGGAACAACTGGTGCAGCGTGCCATCGATCATGGACGCCGCCTGGACGGGTCCACCCGACCGCTGCCTGCGGCCAGCGCTGAATCGGCCGCTCTTATTGGCGATAGCCAACCAATGAAAAACTTGCGTGCCTTGCTGGCGCAGGTGGCCCGCACAAATGAAACCGTGCTGATCGTTGGCGAAAGCGGAACGGGCAAGGAACTGGTCGCCCGCAGTGTGCATACGCAAAGCCATCGCGGCAGTGCGCCACTCATCAGCCTGAATTGCCCGGTCCTGTCGGCGCAGTTGATGGAGAGCGAACTGTTTGGTCACGAGCGTGGAGCATTTACCGGTGCCGATACAGCCCGTACGGGTCGATTTGAACTGGCCAACGGCGGGACGATTCTGCTGGACGAAATCTCAGAGATCGACCTGCCGTTGCAAGCCAAGCTACTGCGTGTACTCCAAGAGCGATGCTTTGAGCGCGTCGGCTCCAGTGTTACGCAGGTGCTGGACGCTCGCGTCCTGGCGACCAGCAACCGTAACTTGCGACAGGAAATCGCGGCCGGGCGCTTTCGGGAAGATCTTTATTTTCGCCTGGCGGTGGTGCCGTTGACTGTACCCCCGCTCCGCGAACGCCTGGAAGACCTCCCCCTGCTCTGCACGCATTTTCTGCAACGGTCGGCACAGCGTCTGGATCGCGATCCTTGCGAGTTGGCACCGTGTGCGTTGGACTTGCTATCGCATTACCGGTGGCCTGGGAATGTGCGCGAATTGGAGAATTTGATGACTCGGTCAACGATCCTGCATCAGGAAGGGCAAATACAAGCCAGTGTGCTCCGTCCCTGGCTGGCCGAACAATCGCTTGAAACTGGCGCAGAATCTTCCAACAGCGAAGTCAGCATGGATCAAATGGAACGACAACTAATCGAGGCCACGCTGAGCCGCTTTGATGGGCACCGTGCCCGTACGGCCGAGGCACTCGGCATCGGGCTACGTACCTTGTCTGGCAAACTGAAGTCCTACGGATATGCACCACGGGCTAAGAGTTTTGCCGCGGCAGGATAGAAGCGACGAGAGCGTGAGGTGAATTAGAAGACAAGTGATAGGCCGCAGTCTTAGCGGTCGCGCAGAAACTGCGCGTAGTCATCGGCAGAAATTGCCGGTTGGCCGCGGCTTCTGTTTGCAGGCTAGTGCTTCTATAGGTTATGCAAAACAGTGATTGCTACAGAGGTTGTGACGTTCTTTGATCATTAAGATGGTCTGCTAGCAGTTGTTTGGTTGTCTTGGCACTTAAGTTGCTTTAGGCAGAGGGCGGAACCTGCGGGCTGAGTATTCGACTGGTACTTTGCGACAGATTCTTAATTGAGTGAATGCCATGTTAACGAACTTATTTCAGTCAAACGAGATACCCCTGCTAGAGCAGGTGGTGAACTTTGCTCAGGCACGGCAAAACGTGCTGGCAGGGAACATCGCCAACCTCGACACGCCGGGCTACCGAACCCGAGATATCTCGCCAACCGAGTTTCAGGCCCGGTTGCGTGAAGCGGTGGAGCAGAGCCACCGTAATCCCCAGAATGAAATGGAGCGCGCGGAAATGACCCACGGCGGCCATTTTCAAGCGGTGAAAGAGTCTCTTTCCGGCATTTTGCGCCACGATGACTGCAATGTCGGCCTGGAACAGCAGATCGCCGAGATGTCGAAGAACCAGTTGCAGCACAATCTGGCAGTGACCTTGTTGACCAGTCAATTTCAGTTGCTCCAGGCGGCGATCAGCGAACGGGCATAGTTACAAATTAAGCGATCGATCTTGCGTTGAGGCGTATCATCGGCATAATCCGCAGACTCATTTGAAGGAATCTCATCATGTTTTCTGCTCTGGATATCAGCACCAGCGCGCTGGTTGCGCAACGAACTCGTCTCAATGCCATTTCCAGCAACCTGGCCAATATGTCGACCACCCGCAACGAAGCCGGCGAACTGGCACCGTATCAGCCACGGTTTGCAGTCTTCCAAACCGACGACGCAATCCAGTCGCCCGAAGGCGCGGTTGGTGTCCAGGTGTCATCGATTGAATTTGCTACTAGCGAACCACTATGGAAGTATCAACCGGGTCATCCAGATGCACAGCAAGAGGGGCCAAAGAAAGGTTGGGTTGCTTACCCGGATGTGAACATGGTGCAGGAATCGGTGGACGCACTGGAAGCCACTCGCGCCTATGAGGCCAACATCGGTGTGATTGAAGTGACCAAGAACTTGAACCAAACCACGTTAAGAATCCTGGCCTGAGTTGTTCTATCGCTCTGTTGTAGGTTGTGATTGAAATAAGGTTTTATTGCTATGAGTATCCCAAGCATCAGCACTCAATCGTTGGGGCAAATCGGCACCGGCTCGTTCAGCAAGCCCCCGATGCAGGGTGCCGACGGTCCTTCGTTCAAGGACTTCTTGGTCGACTCGATCCGTGAAGTGAACACGATGCAGCAGGATGCGGACCGTGCGATGGAGGGGCTGTTTGTGGGGGATGACATGAACCCGGCCGAGGTGCTGACCGCAGTGCAAAAGGCGGATATGGCGTTTCGCATGATGATGCAGATTCGAAACAAATTGGTGGCAGCGTACGACGAAGTGAAAAACATCCGTGTTTGAGAATCGTCGAAATCTCGTCTATTCAAACGTTCCATCGACTTTCATAGTGTTGTAACCATCTATGGATTTTATGAATCAGGCCACGGCCCAGCTAAATAGTCTGTTTCGATCGATGACGCTTGGCGCGCGTATCACGGCCGGATTGCTGCTGGTGGTGATTGTTGTCAGCCTGGCCTATTTGTTCAACGGTCGAGTCAGCGGGCCGGACTCGTATCTGATGGGTGCCGAGCCGATCTCCGGTCCAGAGTTGAACGCGATGCAAGCCGCCTTTGGAAAAGCAAACCTCAAAGGGTATGTCATCGAAGGAAACCGGATTCGTGTTCCGCGCGGCGAAGAATCGGTCTACATGGCAGCGCTGGCAGATGGTGGCGCGATGCCGGCCAACTTCAATAACTACCTGGAAGATGCTCTGGAAAAAGGGGGGCCGTTTGCTTCCAAGTCAAAAACACTGGAGCAATTGAAGATTGCCAAGCAACGGATGCTGGCCAACATTATTAATGGCATGCAGGGAATCGACTCGGCCACAGTCATGTTTGACTCCGCCGACGAAAATGGCATGAGTGGTCGCAAGATCTACACAGCCTCTGTGCATGTGGTGACCGAAGGTGGTGTCTCGCTAGAGAACAGCCGCGTTCAAGCCATTCGCGAACTGGTGGCCGGATCTTACGCCGGCATGTCTCCGCAAAATGTTACGCTGACCGATCAAACAGGCTTTGTTTCGCGTCCTACGCGACCAGAGGATCTAACCAATGGGAACATGGACATGTTCACCCAGGCAAAACTCAGCCACGAAGAGGCGTTCATCAAGAATATCCGCGATGCACTCGCGTACGTGCCCGGCGCGCTGGTGAGTTGCAACGTCGAGCTGAACACCGAGGTCGAACGGATCGAACGCAAGTCGCATCATGACCCCAAGACGGTGCCCTTCTCAGTCATTGAAGAATCCAAAACACTCTCCTCCCAAGGTCCTGGACCGGGCGGGCGACCTGGCATGGCACAACAAGGTGGAACGAATCAACCCGCGGTGATTGCCAACACTGGTGGTTCAAGGACCGAGGAAGAGCAAAGTACACGCCAGGAGCAAAACAAAGTTGGGGGCCGTAGCGAAGAAATCCGCTACGCGCCGCTAACACCACGCCGCGTGACGGCCGCGATTGGAATCCCCAGCAGTTATTTGGTACAGGTTTGGCGGCAACTGAATCCAACGCCCCCCGGCGAAGAGCCGAAGACACCTGGCGAAAGTGATCTGAAACTGATCGAAGAACGGGAAACGAAGAAGATTCAGGAACAAGTCGCCGTTTTGTTGCCCCCGGCAGACATCGCTGTTCCCAATCCACTCGAGCAAGTTAAAGTGACCACCTTCACCAGCCTGCCGCAGGCCGAAATCCCCGAACCGACTGTCGCCGAAACCGCCATGGTCTGGGCTGGCGACCACTGGAGTACACTCGGCACTGGACTGCTGGGTCTGGTCGGCTTGATCATGCTGCGATCAATGGTCCGCGGCATTCCAGCATCGAAGGAGCCAGAACTGGCTTCGACACTAACACTTTTGAAATCCGAAGCGGAAACACAAGCCGAAAAACCGACGACCGAACAAAAAACCGCCGTGGCTGCACGGTTGCGTCGTCGAGACCGCACCGGCCCGACAATGCGGGATGAGCTAGTAGAAATCGTGCGCGAGGATCCAGACGCCGCAGCGAATGTCCTGCGCAATTGGATCACTGCAAATAGTTAAGGTTTACAAATTTTCGTGTGCCACTGGCTCCGCCAGTGTGAATGACGGTTAGCTTCGGTAAACACGAACGAAAAACGACTGCGTTGGCTAGCAATTGCCAACGTGGAAAAAGAGAATCGTTGCGGCTCGCAGGCACTGGCAGTGCCAGTGGCACACTTTTGTTGGTAGTCCAAGTGTAACGCCAACGGCCGCCAAGGATGGCGACGCTGGCAGGTTCAAGGATGATTGAGAAACGGCATGAAGCCAAATAACGCAATACGTAAGGTGGCGATCTTTGTCGCTAGCCTGGATGATCGGACTGCCGACGCAGTTTTGGATCAAATGAATCCACAACAGGCGGCGCAGGTCCGGCAGGCATTAGTGGAGCTAGTCGAGATCGATCCGGCCGAACAACGTCAGATCATCGACGAGTTTCGTAGTGCCGGTTTAGGCGGCACTGCTGTGAAGAATCGCCCGGCTGCGGATGAATACGACGATGGCGTCGAACTTGATGCCAGTCTGGCCGAGCGTTTTTCGCAAGCGGATGAAGCGTCGCACGCTAAAACCGCCATCGCAGCACCCGAACCGTTGCAACCACCGTTTACCTATCTACACAACGCCGACAGCCAGACACTGGTGCGTTATCTGGAACGGGAACACCCGCAGATGATCGCCTTGGTGGTGTCGCATCTTCCTTCGCGGATTTCTGCGGAAGTAGTGGATACCCTGCCAATGGATTTGCAGGTCGAAGTCATTCGACGGCTGGCGAATCTGGACGAAACCGATCCTCAGATCGTGCATGATATCGACCGTAGCTTGCAAAAGTGGTGGGACGAGCAATCTCGCGAAAAGCGCCGTCGCGATGCGGGCCTGGCGAATGTCTCGGCGATCCTCGGCTCAATCGGCCAGAAGGCGCGCAACCAGATTCTCTCGAATCTAGCACAGCACGATCAAGGACTGGCCAGTCGCCTGGACCCACACGGCGAAGTGCATATTGCACCCCGAACTAGTGTCCCTGCCAATAATGCTCCGCGAATTCAGCCGGCAACTGTATTGCCTATTCGCAGAGCAAAGGTGACCTTTGCCGAACTATGCAAAATGGACCATCGGCGTTTGTCAGAAGTCATTTCGGCCGCCGAGAGTGAGGTGCTGATCTTGGCACTCACCGGAGCCGATTCACGGTTTGTCGATCGGGTGCTGCACTGTCTCCCTTCACCGCGAGCCAAACTGGTACGCAAGGCGCTCACGCATGTGGGGCCAACTCGCCTCAGCGACGTGGAGGATGCACAGACACAGCTTTGTGAGATCGCCGCGGAGATAAGTAGCCCGTCGACTGTTCAAAGAAATGCCAACCGGCGTGTTGCCATGGCAGCATAGCATCCGCTCACGTGCATTAAGTATGAACCAGTATTGATCAACTCAGTAGTAAACAACAGTCGCCGAAATAGATCGCAGCCTTATGTCAACCGTTATCAAAGCCCCTGCCGCCGCACACAGTGTGAAGCAGATTCCATTCCATCTGGAAGATGTTTCGCAACAGGCGAGTCGCTACCTGGATCAGGTGCGTTTGCAGGCAGCCCAGATTGTTGTGGAAGCACAGAAGCAAGCTGATGCAGTTCGACAACGTGCCGAGGCCGAAGGGAAGCAGGCAGCCATGCGTGCTGTCGAGAACGTGCTGGACGAAAAAGTTGGCAAGCGGATGGAGACACTGTTGCCCGCCTTGCAAAAAGTGATCAAAGACCTGCAAGACGCCAAACAAAGCTGGTTGCAGGCCTGGGAAAAATCAACCGTTCAACTCGCCTGCGCCATCGCCGCGAAAATCGCACGCGTCGAACTGACGCGGCAGCCGGAGATCACGCTAGGCCTGATTCGCGAAGCACTCGAAATGGCGGTCGGTTCGCCGCGTGTGCGCTTGTCTTTGCACCCGGCGGACTTAGAGACCCTTGGGAGTCAGGTAAAGCGGCTGACCGGAGAACTGAATCGCGTGGGCAGTATCGAAGTCGTCGCCGATCCGGCGATAACCGCCGGTGGCTGCAAAATTGACGCCGAGCACGGAACGATGGATCAGCAATTTGAAGCACAACTGGCACGGATCGAAACCGAACTGACCAGCGCCAACGACGACTGAGCGAAACCATGCAGGAACTTTTGTCACAACTCGATCGCATTATGCC
>JAWXCH010000474.1:0-5942 GCA_034440595.1 Planctomycetota bacterium
CCGGGAGGTGCTTTTTGGTCGGTCACCGTTCACTCCACCGAAGATGCCCCTGAGGATCTGGTGGATACGGTTGTCGCAACCATGCGTGCGATGTACGACGACCTGGACAGCGAAGATACGGAAGAGGAAATTCTCGGGCGTGAGGTAATCGGCAGCGACCTCAATTTTTATTGCCTCGATCTGACCAACTCGGCCGAAGTGCGTGTGTTTGAATCCAAGCGGGGCAACTTCGTAATCCTCTGTCAGGCCGACGACCGCGAATTTGACGAAGTTCGCCGAGTATTCCAGGCCATGACATTCAGCCTGCTGCAGGAGAGCAGTTGGCTGAAGCTGCCGTAGTGTGGCATTCTTGCAACAATCGTGCCCATGCGGTCTAACTGACGCATCGCACATTCGCGGCATCCGGCCACATAACCATACACCTGCTAGGACTTTCGATGTCACCTGCTACTGAAGTAAAAACGGCCGATGCCCTGCCCCGCTGGGACTTGAGCAACATTTTCCAGGGGATCGATGGCAACCACTACATCAACGCCGTTGCCGCGATGGAGGAAGAGTTGCGCCATTTGGAGACTTTTTACGACCAGCATCACATCCATCGCCTGGCCGAAGGGACCAAAGTCGACGCAGAAAAAACCAGCCATACGCTCATTCATCTGCTGAACCACCTCAATCGACTGTTGCTGGCCAGCGAGACGTTGCAGGCCTACGTCTATGCGTTGATCACGACCGATAGTTTTGACGCCGCCGCAGCACGCGAGCACAGCAAACTGGAAATCCTTGGCACGCGACGGCAGCAACTGGATGTACGGCTGAAGGGCTGGGTCGGATCGTGGCGTGAACAATTGCCGGCGGTGATTGGCTCGCATGTGGTGCTGCAAAAGCACAAGTTCTTTTTGGAATTGATTGCCGATCAAAGCCGGTATCTCATGACCGAAGCGATGGAGCAACTGGCGGCAGAGCTGGCACTCGATGCAGGTCAGGCCTTTGGCCGCCTGCAAGGAAATGTCACCAGTCAGTTAAAAGTTGAGATTGATAAAGACGGCAAGAATGAAGAGTTGCCGATTACGATGATTCGCAACCTAGCATATGATCCTGATCCCGCTATTCGCAAAAAAGCGTATCAGGCCGAACAGAAAGGCTGGGCATCCATCCGCACCACGGTGGCCGCCTGTTTGAATGGTGTCAAAGGAACCGCAATAACACTGGCCAAGCATCGCGGGCGTCCTAGCGTGCTGGCCGAGGCGCTAGTGGACAATCGCATTGATCAGCCGACGCTGGATGCGCTATTGGGTGCCATTCGCGAGTCAGTTCCGGTATTTCGACGATACCTATCCGCTAAGGCCAAAAAGCTCGGGCACAAGCAGCTTCCTTGGTGGGATCTGTTCGCGCCGCTCGGTGCGGCGACTTCGCGATATACCTGGCAAGCGGCTCGCGATTTTATCGTCGACAAGTTCAGCACTTTTAGCCAGGACATGGGGCAGTTCGCCGCGCATTCATTTGACCACAAATGGATCGACGCCGAGCCGCGCGTCGGCAAACGTGGCGGTGCCTATTGCATGCCGGTCCCTGGCGTCGAAGAGAGTCGGATCCTCTGCAATTTTGACGGCAGCTTTGAGCAACTCAGTACGCTGGCACACGAACTGGGGCACGGCTACCACAACCATTGCCAGCAGGGGCTAGAGATGCTGCGGCGCGGCTCGCCATCCACATTGGCCGAGACGGCCAGCATTTTCTGCGAGACGCTGGTGGCTGAAGCCGCACTTCCATTGAGCGAGCCGGCCGAACAATTGATGATTCTCGAAGCACAACTCGCCGGCGCGACACAGGTTTGCTTGGACATCAGTTCGCGTTTTCTGTTCGAAACGGCGATTGTCGAACGTCGCGGCAGCAGTGAACTGAGCGCGGAGGAGTTTTGCGAATTGATGCTCGATGCACAGCGCCAGACGTATGGCGACGGTGTTGATCCGGCTACATACCACCCTTATATGTGGTTGCTCAAGCCGCACTACTATTCGCACACTGAGAATTTTTACAACTTCCCCTACGCATTCGGCCACTTGTTCGGCCTCGGCCTGTACGCGATTTATCGGGAAGAAGGCGAAAGCTTTGTACCGCGTTATCAGCAGTTGCTGCGCGACACGGGCCAAGATCAGGCGGCTCCACTGGCAAAGCGATTTGGATTGGATATCACCGACCAGGCTTTTTGGCGGCGCAGCTTGCAGGTGATTGAGCAACAAGTGGAGCGCTATGAATCGCTGAAGGTGTAACAACTTTGGCATATCAAATTAGTATGAGCCAGCCAATTTTGCGCGAACCATTAGTATCCCTGAATTGTCCAAATGGCCGCTTCACCATCCGCCCGCGACAATCATTTATAGCCCGTTGACCTGCCACCGCTGATCTATGACTGCTATCCTGTGTCGCAACCTTGTCAAACGCTACGACAGCAAACCGCCGGTCGATGCCGTCCGTGGCCTCGATTTGCACGTCGAGCGCGGCCAGTGCTTTGGATTGCTCGGTCCGAATGGAGCTGGCAAGACCACGACCATCGAAATCTTGGAAGGATTGCTACCTGCCACCAGTGGCGAGGTCCAGATTCTGGGCCTGCGTTGGGGAGAACACGACGATCAGATCAAGCAGCAAATCGGCATTTCGCTGCAAGAGACCAAGCTTTCGGAAAAGCTAACGGTTCTGGAAACCGCGACCCTGTTTCGCAGCCTGTACCGTCAAGGCATCACCCCAGAGCAGGCGATCGCACATGTATCATTGCAGGAGAAAGCCAACTCGCGCGTTGGCAAGCTATCGGGTGGACAAAAACAGCGGCTCGCAGTCGCCTGTGCCATCGTAGGCGATCCACAACTGTTGTTTTTGGATGAACCAACCACCGGGCTGGACCCCGCCTCCCGCCGGCAACTATGGGATATCATCCGTGGCTTTCGCCAGCAGGGTCGCACGGTCCTGCTCACGACGCACTACATGGATGAGGCCGAAAAACTGTGTGACCAGGTGGCCATCGTCGATCACGGAAAAGTGATTGCCCTCGGCACGCCGCAACAACTCATCGCTTCACTCGGTGCCGAGATGATGATAGAGATCGATTTTGCACCGCCGCATACCCCACATAGCACGGTGGTCGACCAGTTGCGTGCGACCCCCGGAGTCAGCGAAGTAAAGCTTGTCGGCCAGCAATTAGGACTATCCGTCAGCAATCTGCACCTTGTGCTGCCGACTGCATTGGCTCAATTGGAAAGGGCGAACTGCCCGTTGACCGGCCTGCGAACACATCAAGCCAGCTTGGAGGATGTCTTTGTCAAGCTGGCCGGCCGACATTTGTCAGAAGAGAGTAGTGAGGACGTATGACGCAACGAGAAACGTCACCTGAAAAAAGCTCACCGGGAGTCGATGCGCCGCGAAGCTATTCGCCGATGTGGCAACTCGTCCGCGCGCGACTAACCGAGTTCTGGCGCGAGCCGGAAGCGGTATTTTGGGTCTGCGGCTTCCCCATCGTCATGGTTCTGGCGCTAGGGATTGCCTTTCGCAACCAGCCGGTCGAGAGCGTGGCTGTGGACATTGTCGAGAACGGCACTGCTTCGGCCTGGGCCAATGAACAGCTCACCAAGAACGAGCGTTTTGATGCTGAAGTGCAATCAACGGAGGCAAGTGCCACACGGCTTCGTACTGGCAAGACCGATCTGGTGGTGACGGTGACCGGCATCGAAGGGAAGCGGGAGTTCCAGTTCGCATTTGACCCGACACGACCGGAAAGTGTGCTGGCCCGTAATGCAGTCAACGATCAATTGCAACGTGCTGCCGGGCGACAAGACGTCGCACAATCCAAAGACGTGGAACTCACCGAACCGGGTGGTCGGTACATCGATTTTCTGGTGCCCGGCCTGCTCGGCATGGGGTTGATGGGTGGTGGTCTCTGGGGTGTCGGATTTGTAACCGTCGATATGCGAATTCGCAAACTGCTCAAGCGGTTTCTGGCGACGCCGATGAAAAAGAGCCAGTTCCTCGCCGGCATTATGATCAGCCGGTTGATCTTTATGATCCCCGAGGTGCTGATACTGCTAATTTTCTCGCGCTATGTTTTTGATGTGCGTATCCACGGTAGCCTGTTGGATCTGGTACTGCTGATCATCCTTGGTGCTGGAACTTTTTCCGGCCTGGGCCTATTAGTCGCCAGCCGCGCCAACACGCTAGAGGCGGTCAACGGGCTGATGAATTTGGTCATGCTGCCAATGTGGATGCTCTCGGGCATTTTCTTTTCATCTGAGCGGTTTCCCGATGCCGTCCAGCCATTCATCAAAGCGCTGCCACTCACTGCGCTAATCGACATGCTGCGGTCCATCATGCTGGAAGGGACTTCGTTGATGCAACATTTGCCGCAGATTGGCATCTTAATCGCCTGGGGGCTAACGACGTTCTTTCTCGCGCTCCGCTGGTTCCGTTGGAGCTGATCGTTTTTGTGGCATAGTTCACGCTTTTGCAATCAACCGCTTTGCGCCGAGGCCATAACCTGCTTCAATAACCACGGTCTGTTCATTTCACGCCAGGAGCACGTCACCATGCCTCAGCTAACCGTCGAAGATGTTGGATCGTTTGAAGTCCCTGCCGGCAAGCGACTTGTTTTGGCACTCACCGATGAGGCGGGAATCGATCAGTTGCACGCCTGCGGAGGGAATGCACGCTGCACCACCTGCCGCGTCGAGTTCGTCAGTGGCGAGCCAACAGAGATCACACAGGCGGAAAAGGATCTGCTGGCCGCTCGTGGGCTGGCCGACAAGCCGGGCCTCCGCCTAAGCTGCCAGATCGCCTGCGGTCACGACATGACGGTGAAAGCGATCAGCCGACTTGAGGGGAGCGGGCGAGCCAATGCCGGCAACCGCCCCGCCGACGACATTCAACCGGCACCCGTGTCGTGGACGACAAAGTAGCGATTTCGCCCTAGTGCATTGTCACGGCTTCATTATTGTATTAGCCGTTGGGCGCTAGCCCACGGTTGGAGCGGTAAAAACCGGTGGCTAGCGCCATTCGGCTGATTTGTCCAATCCCTATTTTTAGCTGTGACGCAGCACTAGCCGAATTGGTGCGTCAAACGATTTGTATGCCACCGGCAGCCGCATTGTGTGCCACTGGCTCCGCCAGTGCGAAGCGGTGCCGCGACTTGCGTGCAAACGCCAGATTGGCTTCAAAATCGTTTTGCGCAATCCATGCCGTGCGTTAAAATCAGCGTATGCTTGGCCAACCTCCTTCAACCGCTGCACCGAATCTCTCAACGCTGGAGCGTCTCAACACGCCCGTGCGGCACCTGCGTGGCGTCACGGACGTGCAGGTAGAGCAGCTTGCTCGGCTGGAATTGCACTACGTCCGGGATCTGCTATTTTTCTTTCCACGCGACTACCAGGATCTGACCGATTTCCGCTCGATCGTCTCGCTGGAGGAGGACAAACTGCAAAGCGTGCGTGGCGTGGTTGAGGAAATCGATCTGCGCGGCGGCAACACCGGTCGCTCGATTCTTGGAGTCCTCATTCGCGACGAATCACAGTACTTAAGGGCTATCTGGTTCAATCAGCCGTACATGCGGACGCGGTTTAAGCTCGGTCAAGAGATTGTCTGTTCGGGCAAACCGGTGATGCGAGGAATGCGCTGGGAGATTGTCCACCCACGCGTGCAATGGCTGGATCCCGACGAAGAGTCCCCTAGCGGCACATTGCTGCCGATTTACTCGCTGACCGAAGGTCTGAAGCAGCCGCAGATTCGCCAGATTGTTCGCAATGCGCTCGAGCAGTACGCCGACGCACTAGAGGAGGTTTTTCCCGACAGCTTTCGCGAGACACACGATCTGTGGCCGCTGGCACGTGCTTTGCCGGCGATCCATTTTCCGCAAAGCCAGGAAGAACGGGACTGTGCCAAGCGTCGCTTTGTCTATCAAGAAC
>JAWXCH010000475.1:0-2519 GCA_034440595.1 Planctomycetota bacterium
AAGATCGACCACGCCCGCACGAAATTGAAGCGGCTGTACCCCAAGATTAAGTATGGATGAGGCACTAGGCTCGAATCCGTCAGTAGATCAAAGCGTTCCTCGGCGATGGTGGTGGCCAGATCGTGGGAAATCTGAGCCGTGTCGTTCGACCAGTCGAGGTCCTCGGCGAGCATGGCTAGCGCTTGGTCGCGCACCGCTTGGGCCAGCGACGTTCGCAGGGCGTGCGTCGAGCTCAGTTCATACTTCGCATAGCCGCTGCGCGCCTGTTCAAGCGCTGCCGTGCGAGCCTCAGCGGCCGTTTGCAGGTGGGCATTGTAATCGTTTTGCGTTCCGCCGAGTTCAAGAGTTCGCTTCGCTTCGGCAATCTGGATGGCGTAGTCGCGCTCGGCTTTTGCCGACTGTGTGACGAGTTTCACGTTCGCCGGCGCGATAGTGGTTACCAGTTGGGCAGTTTTGAAGGCCACCAGATCCGCCAGCACCTGCGAGGAGGCGGCATGGGTCACCAGGTGATCGCGGTCGCGGTCTGCCATGTCGTACTCCGCGTCCCGACCGACAACCGCGACTTCCTCCTGTGCCGTTGTCGCAAGCGTACTTAATTCATTGATGTGATCCAGGTAGTCCGTGGTCAGGCCGGGCAGCGCACTGTGGAACTCGTCGGCACGATCTTTCAGAAAATGGTTGAGCGGCGTGTTGTGAGTCGCGGCAAGTGCGGCCAATGCGCCTGCCTCGTTGTCGCTGGAATCGCTCCAGAAATCCGTCATGGCGACGGCCAGATCGTTTGTTCGTTGACCGCGGGCCGCGATGATCTCCAGGGCCTGGAGGTAGCCTGCCTCGGCACCCGCTCGTCGCATGGTCCGCTCCGCGGCGGCAATTAAGTCAGAAAGGTCCTTATCGGCGAGATTCGTCTCAAGCTGCCGGGCGCTGGGGGCATTCGCGCTGTCGAGCGCTCGGATCAACCCATAGTTGTTTCAGACCCCCCTTATTTTGACAGCACCGATTTCCAGGTGACCGTCCGCATACACTCGTGCGTTCTGAAGAAACGGTTTACCATCCTTAAGCTCTTCGATCATCGCAATTCGTTCCCTCGAACCTTGGTTGTCTTCCGTATCCATTGCCGGTTTCTCGTAACGGAAGGCTGGGAACTCATCTGTATACGGGTTCGTCATTAGCCATTTGAACTCGGCCTCCTGCTCTTTCGGTGATTCACTTAATATAGCTTTCAATTCATCCAAAGAGTCCGGCAACGAATCATGCATGAGCTGGTAATTTTCAAGCCAAGTCTTTAAGGCCATCAACTGGTCGATCGGATGCTTATTCTCCCCAAGCACTTCTCGCATCACACGCATACGCGCAAGGAGTGTGCAATCGACTACTTGAGCCGTTGTCTTGGTGTCGACAACCGCTGCCACTTGAGAACCCTGCTGCACCAGTTTTAGATTCGGCATGAGTGCCAAAAGACGTAATCCCGGCGGCGGCTGTTTCAGTTCAGGCGTGCCCGATGGCAGCTTCGGTATTCCCTTGAGCAAGGCGATGAAGTCTGGCGTCATGGCCTCCCAATCTGCAACGAGTTGCTGAGCGTGTTTCTCGCTTTGCATTTGTACGATCAGTTTCATGGCTGGCTGTGCATCAATCTTGACAGCAACGGTGACAGAGGGAGCGGTTCTCAATAGATTCAACACCTTGAAGACGCTTGGTGGCAAATTCGCTTGCATCTCGGCAGCCTGTGCATCCAACATCTTTTGAATTTCAGTTGTCGGCACGAGTACAACTCCCGGTCGCTTGCCAAGCATCTTGAGTGCATGGTGGATTCTGTTAGAGTGCTCGTCCGGCTGTCCACCGAAATCGGGAGCCTGGTCTCTGTGATACATGGTAATCCAATTGGCGTCTTGCTTTGCCGTCCATCTATCGATCTCGTACGCACCGAAACAAGCTTCGATTAACTTAACTCCATCGGGGCGTTCATCTCCGCGTATGCCGAACAAGACGACGTCCTTGTCCGAAAAGGCCGCGACCTCGGGAGTAGCCGTCGCCTGGACGACCGTTCTCACACCAAGGCCAGAAAGTTTCCGGCGCATGAGTTCGTACTTTAGCAGCATTGGCGCAATACTTGACCATTGGGAATGGATAACCGCCTGCGCCGCGGCTCGCAATGCCTTCGGGTCGAGTTCGTCCAATTCGAGACGCGCAACGCAAAAAATCTCGTCACTGGTTGCCGCGGATGGCAGCACCTGGGTTTCTCCCCCTAAAGTCCGTGACATTGAAAATGCAAATACGATGCTGCTAGTAACGTAGAAAAACAGACGCATTAGCAAAATCCTTCAGGAATGGGCGATGGAGTAGCACTCCTAGCTAATTGTCAGAACGTGTGCGATGCCAGGCAACCGCAACTGCATCCGAAAGCTTCTTCGAATGTCTGTAGTCTTCGATCACGTTTCCGGACGAGCGGCACATCAATGCAACGATCTCAGTTGGTGCAGGTTTACAAACAACACAATTCATCGATCCCTGAGACCATATCC
>JAWXCH010000476.1:0-23316 GCA_034440595.1 Planctomycetota bacterium
ATATATCAATGAGCCGCGCGCCATGCCGGTGGAGTTCTTTAAAAACCGGCCAGAAATGGCGGGCACGCCCGACCGCGAGCAGCCGGGCTACCAGGCGATGTGTACCTCGCATCCTGCCGTGCGGCAGTGGCTGACCGATGGGATGGCCTATCTCTTTGAAAAGGTACCGGGATTAGGGGGCGTCATTACGATCACCGCATCCGAAAATCTGACCAATTGCTATTCGCGATTGAGTCAGGAAGATTGCCCGCACTGCCGTGAGCGTGCAATCGGTGACATACTTTTGGAAGTGAACAAGGCCATTGCCGAAGGAGTGCATCGCAGCGCGCCCGATGCCAAAGTCTTTGTCTGGGACTGGGCCTGGTTCCGCCACGGCGATGCCAGCGAAACGATAGCAAAGCTTCCCAAATCGGTCTGGCTGATGAGTGTCAGCGAGTGGAAGCTGCCGATCGAACATCAAGGAATCAAAGGCTTGGTCGGTGAGTATGCAATGTCCCTGGTCGGGCCAGGGCCTCGAGCTTTGCAGCACTGGAAAGTGGCCAAAGAACATGGCTTGAAGATCGCTGCCAAGACGCAATACAACTGCACCTGGGAAATTGCCGCGTTGCCGTTTATTCCGGTAATGGATCTCGTTGCACAGCACAATGTCAATCTGGCGTCTGAAGGATTGGATGGGCAGATGATGAGTTGGTCGCTGGGGGGCTATCCGTCGCTGAACCTGGAGCTGGCGCGCCGGATCTCGGAACAAAAAAAGCCAGACGGCGATGCAGCACTGCAGTCACTGGCGGAAGATGCCTTTGGCAAGCAGGCGGCCCCGTTGATTCGCAAGGCCTGGACGCAATTCAGCGCGGCATTTCGCGAGTACCCCTACAACTCCAGCGGGCTGTATGCCGGTGCACAACATATGGGGCCAGCCAACTTGCTGTATGGTAAGCCGACCGGTTACGGCGCGACGATGGTCGGATTCCCCTATGACGATGTGGTCAGTTGGTGTGGGCACTATCCCGACGTGATCTATCTTAGCCAAATGCAAAAACTGTCCGAGGGCTGGGCCAAGGGAATGGAGTCGTTTGAAAAAGCGGTGGCACTGGCAGACCCAGATAAGAAAGAGGAGGCGCAGCGTGAACTGAGCGTGGCCAAGGCGCTGGGGCTGCATTGGGCCAGTGTCGCCAACCAGACGCAGTTTGCGATGGACCGCAATGCGGTGGCCCGCTCGAACAATCCAGCCGATCAGGAGCATCTGAAGCAGCGAATGCGGTCAACCATCGATAGCGAGATTGCGCTGGCCAAGCAGATGTACGACGTGAGCAAAGCGGACTCGCGCGTCGGCTTTGAAGCGACCATGCACTACTACTACGTGCCGCTGGATCTGGTGGAGAAGGTTATTAACTGCGAACATGTGATAGCGGAGTTGAAGTAGAAGGTGCCGCACTCCACCAATTTGCCGCTGGACTGATGGCTGACGTTGCGTTGATCATGCCGATTTGATCGGCGCTGTTGAAAACCAAAAGCCGTGACTCGGTACCCGGTCGGCCAGCTTCTGGCTAACCGGATCACTGCCTCCATTCTTGTCTCACAAGCGGCAGCGTTTTTTCTTACGCCAAGTGGTATTTACCCCACTCTCGGGGGTACAGGTGTCCAATTAAGTATCGTTCGGGGAAGTCGCATCGACGTTGCCCGAACCTTACGATTTTGTTATATTTGTGGCGTATACTTCCTAAACTCTTAGCTGGCTATGCACTTGGACGGCGGAAATTGCCAGTGTCCAGGAAGCCCACACGGTTCCCACCGAATTTTGTCGAATCGCACAACCTGCTTATTTCCGCAAGCGGAGCTAGACGTACATGCCTTCATATCCGGGTGAATTGCTGAATGACGCGTCGAACAATGGCCACTCAAAAAACGGCTCCTTCTTGACTACGCTGCCACGCGATTTCATGTCAGGGCTGGTCGTGTTTCTGGTGGCCTTGCCGCTCTGCTTGGGTGTGGCGCTAGCGTCCGAGGCACCACTCTTCTCGGGTTTGCTGGCCGGCATTGTCGGCGGAATTCTAGTCGGCATATTGAGTGGGTCACATACCAGCGTCAGCGGACCGGCGGCCGGTTTGACGGCGGTGGTCGCGGCGCAGATCAATTCGCTAGAATCATTTCAAACTTTTCTGTTGGCGGTCGTGATCGCCGGTGTCATACAGATCGCCCTCGGCGTAGCCAAGGCCGGCTTCATCGCGTCGTTCTTTCCCACTAGCGTGATTAAAGGTCTGCTAGCTGCGATCGGTGTGATACTAATTCTCAAACAGATTCCGCACATTTTTGGCCATGACGCGGACCCCGAAGGGGACATGGCATTTTTCCAAACGGATCACGAGAATACTTTTTCTGAGCTGGCCAAGTTTGTGAACTATGTCAGCCCTGGTGCCACCGCGATCGGATTGTTCTCGCTAGTGGTGCTGGTCCTTTGGGACCGAACCAAGACATTAAAGAAATCGATTGTGCCTTCCGCCTTGGTCGTGGTCTTGATTGGGATAGCTGCAAATTGGTTATTCGGTCGTTTGGGATATTCAGCGTGGGTCGTCAGCCCGGAGCATCTAGTTCAGGTGCCTGTTGCGGAGAGTCTGGATGGATTTCTGGCTTTCCTGCAGTTGCCGGACTTTACGCAGTGGAATAATCCCAAAGTGTATGTCGCGGCGTTGACAATCGCCGCAGTGGCTTCGCTCGAGACGCTGTTGAATTTGGAGGCGGTCGATAAGCTTGATCCCCAGCAACGGAATTCCCCCGCCAGTCGCGAACTATGGGCTCAAGGTGTCGGAAATGTGACGGCCGGCCTGATCGGCGGTTTGCCGATTACGTCGGTAGTGATTCGCAGCTCGGTGAATATCAACGCTGGCGGCAAGACGAAATTGTCCGCGATTATCCACGGTATATTCCTGCTGACTAGTGTAGCCCTGTTACCAACCTATCTGAATTTGATTCCGCTTTCTTCGTTGGCGGCGATTTTGCTCGTGACCGGCGTGAAATTGGTTAGTCCCGCGTTGGTAAAAAAGATGTGGGCGCAGGGTAATTCGCAATTCGTTCCGTTTGTCACGACCGTCCTTGCGATTGTGGTAACAGATCTATTGATCGGTGTGCTGATTGGACTGGCTGTGAGTGTCTGCTTTATATTGCACAGCAATCTGCGTCGGCCTATTCGACGCTTCAAGGAGAAGCACATCGGTGGCGAAGTCCAACACATAGAACTGGCTAACCAAGTCAGCTTCTTGAATCGCGCGGCTCTATCCAAAGCTTTTGACCAGGTTCCGCGCGGCGGACATCTGTTGATCGACGCGGTCCATACCGATTACATCGATCCCGACGTGCTGGATCTGATTCGAGCATTCAAAGAAGAAACAGGACCGGCGCGCGGCGTGATGGTCAGTCTGCGAGGTTTCCGCGGCAAGTATCAGTTTGAGGACGAAACGCAGTTTGTGGACTATTCCACCCGTGAGTTGCAAAGCGCGCTCACGCCCGAACATGTGCTGGATATTCTGAAGGCTGGCCACCAGCGATTTCTCAGCGGGCATCGGCTGACGCGCGACCTCGGTCGGCAGGTCAGCGCCACGGCCGAATCACAGCACCCGCTGGCTGTTGTGCTTAGTTGCGTCGATGCACGCACACCGACCGAATTGATATTTGATCTAGGGGTCGGCGATATTATCAGTGTTCGCATTGCAGGAAACATCGTCAGCCGCAAGGTCGTCGGCAGTATCGAGTACGGGTGCGCCGTTGCCGGAGCGAAGCTTCTGCTGGTAATCGGCCACACGCGGTGTGGTGCCGTCACGGCAGCGGTTCAGTCTTGTTGCGGATTTCGTTTGTCCGATGCGGCGAACGAATGCATGCATTTGGAGCATATCGTCAAAGAAATTGAGAAATCAATCGACCCGGCAGATTGCAGAACCTTCAAGGAACGATCGGATATCGAACGTGAGGCGATCATCGACAATGTCGCGCGCCGCAATGTGTTGAACGCTGTCGATCATCTGCTACAACACAGCCGGGCACTGGACGACCTCGTTCAAGAGGGCCGGATCGCCATCGTCGGCGCGATGTACAACGTGGTGACTCGAGAGATCGAGTTTCTGACGAATCTCGAAGGTAAGCGGAAGAGCGATGCGGTCTCGCTGGTGATGTAGCACTTCTGTGCTGGGCGACTTGCTGCATAGATCGATTGAATGTCCTGCGTCGATTTTGCTTGTGCATTAGCTTGTACCGAGAAATCGCCGTACATATATGGAGAAATGGCCTCGATCCTGAGTTTTTTTCTCCCTTTCGCCAGCGGCTCGAAATAGAATAGGGAGCAACGTGAATCGCACCGCACTACAGCGGTGAGATTCGGTCTGTTTCGTTTAAAAGATTTTTAAGGAGGGCCAGCCGTGCATTTTCATTCCCAAGGATACTACCGTCGGTTTACTGTCTGCCTGTTCGCATTGCCACTGCTACTGACCGCTATTGGTACTACAGTGGTTGCTGAGGAGGAACCCGAGGTCAAAGTCGTCACCAACTCCATCGGCATGAAGCTGGCCGAAATTCCCGCTGGTACATTCAAAATGGGCAACCCGCTCAGCGAACTGGACAAGTACACCAAATCGCAAGGCCCTGTACACGAGGTTAGCCTGCCTTCCTTTTTGCTCGGCTGCTATGAGGTAACTCAAGCCGAGTACAAAAAAGTGACGGGCAAGAACCCGAGCAGTTTTTCGGCAACTGGGAAAGGCAAAGAGAAAGCCAAAGTGGCCGGAAAGGATACCGCGAACTTCCCGGTTGAAAGCCTCAGTTGGTTCGACATGGTGCTGTTCTGCAACAAGCTTTCTGAAAAAGAAAAGTTGCCGCCGTTTTATGTAATCGAGAACAAGAAAGTCGTGAACGAAGTTGTCTTCGGCGCGAATCGAACATTCACCTATTACGACGTGAAGAGTGTTGGTGGGCCGGGCTACCGCCTGCCTACCGAAGCGGAGTGGGAGTACGCCTGCCGCGCCGGCACCACGACCACCTATAGCCATGGAAACCGTGCCAACGGCCGCGAGTCGAACATTATAGGCCGGTTTCCGGTGGGAACTGAGGCGAAAGGACCCGATCGGGAACAGCCGCTGCCGGTGGGCAACTTTCCGCCCAACGCGTTTGGCCTGTACGACATGCATGGCAACGTCTGGGAAATGTGCCAGGATGTCTACGACGATAAAGCATATAAGAATCGCGCCGGCGACAAGGTGGTCAACCCGGTGGTGATCGAAGGGGACTTGGTCGGCGGACCAACTACCTCGCATAGCTGTCGAGGTGGAAGTTGGCAGAGCGGTGCCAAGCCGGCCGCCTCATTTTATCGATTCTCGATGACCGCTTCGCACTATACATCAACCGACACCGGGTTTCGCGTAGCAAGATCGCCTAAGTAGCGGATCTCGCATCAAAGCTACGAGTGCGGTGCAAAGAATTCCAGGCGTATGTCCTGCAAGAAGGGCAGCCGCGTTCGATATTCCACGAGCGCAGCCAGGTCCAGATCGGCCGAAAGCGTTGTCTCCTCGTTATCGAGGGCGGCGAGGACTTGCCCCTGGGGATCGATGATCTGACTCTGCCCAGTGTAGTTCAGTGTTGGATCGCGGCCGGTGCGATTGACGCCGATGACATATGCCTGGTTTTCGATCGCGCGCGCTTTGAGCAGCGCGGTCCAGTGTGCCTCACGTGGAGAGGGCCAGTTGGCAATCACGACCAGCAAGTTGGCTCCGGCCATTACCGCGCGGCGAGCTAGCTCTGGAAAACGCAGGTCATAGCAGATGAGCGGTGAGAGGCAAAATTCGCCGCAGTCGACAACCACAGACTGGTTGCCGGCCTGATAGTGCGCACCTTCGCCGCCCAAAGTGAACGGTTGTTGCTTTTCGTAGCTGGCCAGTTGCAGCCCGGCCGGGCTGAACAACAGACTATTGTTAGTCAGTCGCTGCTGATTCCGTGTAGCAATTCCCCCCATCACGTAGCAAGAAGTAGCGAGCGACAGCTCTTTCAAGAACCGGTGCGCCGGGCCATTAGGCGTCTCGGCGATTTCCACGGCGTTCATACTGAAGCCGGTGGCGTACATTTCCGGCAGCACGATCAATGAGCCAGGCTCCGGCCTTGCCGAATCCAGAAGTTGTTTGGCTCTGGCGATGCTGGCCGCCGGATCTTCCCAGACTGAGTCCAATTGAACCGCGATAACACGCATGACCGATACTTTCAGAGGGAATCGGTGCTTTACTATTGCTTCAAGGAATAGCGCCAGCGCCGCGACAACATCATATGCTAAAACGCTACGGCCCTGTTCTCGCGCGCGTCGTCATGTTTTCTGCGACGAAACAATTGCATGATGCTGAAAGCGATCAGGCCTGCTGTGATGCCGGATAAGTCCGCCGCCCAATCGTTGAGCGAGTAGCTCCGGCCGGTCCATTTCTGGGTGTATTCATCAATGTATCCAACGACAGCCAATACCAGCCAGATGCAAAACAGCATTGTCCACGAAATGCCAATTCGGTGCTGGCGTCGATCTGCATCGCGCAGCGACATCAGGCAAGCCAGCAAGAATGCCAAACCAAAGTAGATGCAGAAATGCGCTATCTTATCTAACTCTATCCTTGTGGTCGGGATCTTTGGCAATTTGTCTCCGGGCCAGTGTGTCGCTGTGAATACGACCATGATGTACAAAATAAACAACCGCACGATAATGCGGTATGCTCGTCGTCGCGAATCGCGTACGGCCCTGTCTTCGTGCTGGGTGATGATCTCCGTCTCCGGCAGCATACGCCGCAGGCGAAATGTGTTGAACCAACCGATGAACGTATCGGTGATATCCAGCCGAGTCAGTTGAGTCATTTGCCCTAGCGTGCTGACTGATCCTACGCCAACGCTGGTTCCGCCTAAGCGCAACTCGTGCAGGTTCTTGAAAACTTGCAATTCCTTGATGGCCGAATTGCCGATTCGCGCTCCGCTCAGGTCCAGCCGCTTCAGCGTGCTGAGAGCCGCGGCATGCTGTGTGAGAAAGCGGATATCATCAATATTGACGTGCGGGTCAGTCCAATGGATTCCCACTACGCGGTCGAGTACCTGCGCAAAATCGGGGCCAATTTCCCGAGCCATCCATTCGGTGGATTGCAGATCAACACTCCCCCCGCGACGACGGATCTCGGCAATGATTTCTTCTTGCTGCGCGTAACGCTCAATACTAGTCGCCAGCCAACCACGACGGCTGGCCCTAAACCGAGCAAACTCGGTCGCCGCTTCGTAATCGGCCTGCAACTGGGTGAACGCAGCCACCGAACCGCCTCGGTCGGGGTGGGCCTTCTTGGCATGCTCGCGATAAGCCGTTTCCACATCCTCAGTGGTGCAGGGGAGCAAAATGCCCAGGCGAACTAAAAAGTCAGGGCGGCCATTCGCCGCGCGGGTTGCATCGTTATCGGCCGAGGCAGTCTTGGTCATAAGTTCAACGGTTGATCAAGAATCGTGAAAAAACTGTAAATCCGCCGCGATTGCAGGTTGTACTTCGCACCGACCGGTCCCCATATTTTCCGCCGGTGACCGATGATTCCGCTATAATCATAGAACTATCAGGGGGCCAATGCGAATGCCGGTCTGCAAGGCTGCCACTTTTATTGAATGCTGGTATTATAACGACCCTGGCCGACAGTGGCAGTGCGCGATTTTGCGGCTTGCTCCGGTTACGCCGCCAGTCCCCCTGCTGACAATGTCCAAATAGCTCAACTTACCTGCCTGCCTGAAGTAGGCTCCCTATATGTACGACTACGCCGCCAAGCTGAATGAGGGCCTGACCTATCACGAGTTTCTAGCACGGCATGGAACAGCAGACCAGCGACTGCGCTGGGGGAAATTCTTCGAAGCCGTTCAATTGACCGATGCGCAGCACGCGCTGCTCTCTGGCTTTCAAAGAACCCTCCGAGTCGCCTGTCTGGCCGGTGCCTGGTGTGGCGACTGCGTCAATCAGTGCCCGATCTTTCAGCGCTTTGCCGAGGTTACACCGAAGCTGGACGTGCGATATTTTGATCGCGATACGCATCCTGACCTGACAGCGGAGCTGAAAATCTGCGGCGGAGCGCGCGTACCCGTGGTGGTGTTTTTGAGTGAGGATGCTCAACCGGTTGGCTGGTACGGAGACCGCACACTGTCGAAATACCGGCAACTTGCGAGAGAGCAACTTGGTTCGGCCTGTCCAACCGGTATCGGTCCCATCGATCAATCGATGCTGGCCGCCGTGACGCAAGAGTGGCTGAATGAATTTGAAAGAGCGCATCTGCTATTGCGGCTATCTTCCCGCTTGCGCACGCTGCACGGCGATTAGCTTCACCAAACTATCGAGGCGCACCTCGGGAAACTTAAATCGATCTATCCGGGACGAAAGTTTCTGGATGCTGTAACAGGCCGGCAATTGTCGGAACAGCAGCGTTCGGTTTCTCGGGCGGTAGTGGTACCACTACCGCCTGTTCGCTTGGTTTCGTCAGATCGATCTGAATGCGAGACTCTCCGGTTCCGTCGTCATGCTGCGTATCAGCCGGCTCACGACGGCAGACGATTCGCTGCTGCTTGCCATCGCGTGTGATCGTCACTTCAAATTCTTCCCAAGATGCCGGTACGCATGGATTGAGCGTTGCCACGTTGTTTGAAATCTGCAAGCCGAGCAACTGTTCCAGCGCCGCGCGGTACAGCCAGGCGGCCGAACCGGTGTACCAGGTCCAGCCCCCGCGGCCGACATGCTGGCCCGCTCCGTAAACATCGGCCGCCACGACATACGGTTCGACCTGATATTTGGCCACGTCGGTCGCCGTCGTCGCATGAAGAATTGGGTTGATCAGATCGAATAACGACATCGCCTCGTCGTTGTTTCCCATTTGTGCCAAGGCCTGAATCATCCAGATCGCGGCGTGCGTGTACTGACCACCATTCTCGCGAATGCCGGGCACGTACCCTTTGATATAGCCAGGGTCGAGCGAACCTTGATCGAAAGGGGGCGTGAACAGCAGCACCAGCTTGTCAGCCGGATCGACCAGTTGCTGCATTGCAGCTCTCATTCCTGAATGAACTCGCTCGGGCTTCCCCTCTGCAAATACAGCCCAGGTTTGTGCCAGCGAATCAATCCGACACTCATCATTACTGATCGATCCCAGCGGGGTGCCATCGTCAAAATATGCACGCCTGTACCACTCGCCATCCCAGGCGTGTTCCTCGATCGCGCTGCGCAGTGCATCAGCGGCCATCTGGTACTGGCGTGCTTTGATCGTGTCGTTGTGCTGCCGCATCAACGGCATGAAGTCCTTGAGCAGCACCAGCAGGAACCAGCCAACCCAGACGCTTTCGCCTTGGCCTTTTTCGCCGACCTTATTCATGCCGTCGTTCCAGTCGCCGCAGCCCATCAGCGGCAAACCGTGCGGGCCAAACTGCATGCCGCGATCAATTGCACGCAGACAGTGCTGATACAGCGTAATCGACTCGGCGGCAACTTTAGGCTGCTCGTACCGTTCATGCTCGTCGGGCTGCAGCAGCGGAGACTCCAGCAGCGGCACCATTTCTTCCAGCACGCCGACATCGCCGGTGGTCTTGACGTAATGACTGACCACCAGCGGCAGCCAGAGCAAGTCGTCCGAGAAGCGAGTTCGCGTCCCTTTGCCCAGCGGCGGATGCCACCAGTGCTGCACGTCCCCTTGCACATACTGGCGGGCGGCCGCTCGCAGCAGATGCTCGCGCACGATCTCGGGCCGAGCATGGACCAACGCCATGCAGTCTTGCAACTGATCGCGAAAACCGTAAGCGCCACCGGATTGATAGAATGCGGAACGTGCCCACACCCGGCAGCAGAGAACCTGGTACAGCAACCAGCGATTGACGAGCAGATCGAGCGCGCGGTTTGGGGTTTTGACCTGAATGGTACTCAGCACCTCGTCCCAGTTGCGGCAGTTCGCTTGCACTGCGGCCTCGACTGCCTCTGGCGACGAAAACCGATTCAGCAGACTGCGTGCTTCGGTTTCATCTTTGCCAGCACCCAGTAAAAACGTCACCTGACGCGACTCTCCTGGTGCCAGTGTGATCTTTGTTTGCACACAAGCACAGGGATCGTAGGCGACGCCGGTGCGACTGCGCAGCTTGCCAGAAACAATGCCCTTTGGGCATTGCCAACTTCCATGACGGCCGAGGAACTCGCCACGATCGGCGGTGTGCCCAGTGATTTGATCCAGCACGGTTAAGAAGGCCACTTGCTGAGGGTACTCTGGATGATAGGCATTGCGCAGCAGAATGGAACGCGACTGTTCATCGTAGGTCGAGTTGACAAAGAGCATCGTCTGCTCGCGCGCAACACCCAGCACGGTCTCGGCGTTGTAACTGAGGGTGAAGGTCCGGGGTTGGTCAGACTGATTGGTCAGTTCGACCTGAATGCTCTTCAGCGGCTGGTCCGGCGCGACACTCACGGTGACCTGTTGCTTCAGCCGCTTTCCCTGGTGAATGAAACGCGCGTAGCCCGCTCCGTAGTGGGTCCAGCCTTCGCCGTCAGTTGCATTGGGCCCTTCACCAGAAAGTGGCAGCCAGAATTCACCGGTTGCATCGTCACGAATGTACAGGACTTCGCCCGGCGGGTCCGAGACGGGGTCGTTGGACCAGGTGGTCAACTTGTTTTCGCGGCTGTTTTCAAACCAGGTGTACCCCCCGCCGGTCTCTGTTACGACAAAGCCCAGTCGCGGATTGGCCACCACGTGCGACCAGGGCATCGGCGGTTTGGCTGCGGAGCGAATATGGTATTCTCTGCCCCCGTCGGCAAAACCACCGTAGCCATTCCAGAATTCTAGCGATTCGGGTGATGGTTCTTGCGGTGTGCGTATGCGTTGCCGGCTAAGCGATGACCGCCCGGCGGCGTATTCGGCATTGCTGCCGGCGGCCAGGTTGGCGTCGTCCAACTGCTGAGTTAGCGGTCCACGATCGCCATGCAAGACGCAGGTTGCCGCAGCTTCAAACAGCGTTTGCTCCTCGGCGGGTAGATGCGGACCGCGCAGGAGGTAGACCTTGCCACGCTGATTGGCATTTAATGTGTTGACTTCTTGCAACAGCATGACCAGTTGCTCTTGCAAGGCGTCTGAGTAACTTCCTGGATAATCGTTGATGACGACGACATCGGCCTGAAACCCGCGATCGCGCCAGAAGCGATGCGCCAGTAGCAGGTCGCGCGCCAGCGCGATATGCTCTGGCTCGGTGACTCGTGCCAACAGTATGGGCAAGTCGCCGGATATGCCATGTCGCCAAAATCCGCTTTGCCCAAGCTGGTTTTGCCGCAACAGGGATTCTTCTCCACGCATGCTGCGGTGAGGGTACAACAGGTGCGACGCCAGCCGCTGATAGAGATGTGCCTGGCCGGGTGACAAATGCTGATGGCGCAGTTCTACCTGTGTGTAAGCCCAGGCCAGCTCAAACACGCGCTGCACGTTGCGCAGTTCGTGATACTGATCGGCCAGCGTCAGGGCCTCTTCGCGACTATTGGCCACGGCCGTTGTCCAGGCGACGGTGACCGACGCCCCTGGCGGAACCACCACCGTACAGCGCAGTGCAAAAATCGGATCGAGCACAGCACCTGCTGCGCCGGCCAACTCGTTGGACCAGATCGCCTGAGGTTGCTGAACCGTCGCACGGCGGCCAAGGAATGACTGTCGCGACGTGTCGAATTGAATCGTGTCGGTCGCATCCGATGGTGTAGCCAGCACATGCAGTGCCCATTGAGCCGGTTGGGATGCATCGCGAGGTCGGCGTCGTGCCAAAATCGCCGCTTCGTTGGCGACAAACTCGGTTTCAATAAACAGCTTTTGAAACGCGGGGTGCGCCAGATCGGCTGCAGCGCTGTTCATGGCCACTTCGGCATAGCTGGTCAACTGGATATGCCTTGTCTCAGACCCATGATTGCGAATCTGAAGCTGGCGTACCTCGGCGTTATTCTCTGGCGAGACCGCTACTTCCAGCAGCGTTTCCAGTTCCCCCTGCCGCCGACTGAATTCCGCTTTGTCGACCGAAAAAATCACTTCGTAGTGGTCCGGTGTCACGCCTGTTGGCTGATAGGTTGCTGACCAAACCGTGTCATCGTCCAGATTGCGCAGATAGATGTATTGCCCCCAGTGATCCAGCGTCGAATCGGATCGCCAGCGTGTGATATCGCGATCGTGCCAGCGACTGTAGCCCGATCCGGCGCTGGTCAACATCAGACTGTACTCGCCGTTGGATAGCAGATGCGTGCGCGGCGAAGGGGTCTGCCACCCGATCAAGCGGCGGCTGACCAGTTGCTCGGGTGCCTGTCGAACCGCGACCGGCTCGACCTCATCGGCGTGGACTTCAAATGGTGTCATGATTCGAGGGACACGCTCTTGCAGCAGTAGTTCTGTGGCACGTGCCAAAGGATGCGAGCTGAACCGCCGCTGCACACTGTCATCTAACAGCAAGTTCGCCAGCGCTAGCATTCCCATACCTTGGTGATGCGCCATGTAGCAGCGCACTAGTATTCTGCGCTGCCCAAACGGGAGCCGCTCTGGCGTGTAGTCGAGCGCTTCATAAAATCCCCATTCGCCATGCCCACCTTCGCGCACGATGGCGGTCAGATTGAGCGTCGCTTGCAGTGGATCGACCGCCAGCGCCAGCAAGCTGGAGTACGGGGAAATCACCAGATCCTTGGCCAGTCCTCGCTTGAGGCCTAAGCCGGGCACGCCAAAACTGCGGTAGTGATAGTCCGCGTTGACCGCCAGTGCACCAAATGCGGATTCGGAAACTCCCCACGGAACTCCGTTCTGATGTCCAAACTCTTGCTGTCGAATGGTTGCGGCGCGACAACTTTGTGTGAGCAACGATCCCTCGTACTGCCGTTGAAATAACGGGGGCATCAGGTACTCAAACATGGTCCCGCCCCAAGAGAGGAGCGCAAACTGTCCGGCTGCGATGGTCGAGTGCCGCCCCAATTGGAACCAATGGGCCTGCTCGACATCTCCCTTGGCAATCGCCAGTTGGCTGGCCAATCGTGCTTCGGAACAGAGCATATCGTAGTGCGACCGGTCGAGCCGTTCTTCTTCGATGTTGTATCCAATCGAAAACAGTCGCCGCTGCGGATCGTATAGGAACCGAAAGTCCATCGAGATCGCCAGATCCTCGGCCAACTCTGCGATATGCTCATATCGCTTCTTGAGTGCGGCGGCGTCCGCGGCGCTTTGATCAATCGCCAATGCCAACTGATCCAGCCACGCGACTGCTGCACTGTCCTGCGCTAGGGCAGTTCGCAATTGATCCATCGCGGGTTGGACCACAGGCCGCATTGCGGCAATTTGTGCAATACTCTGATGTTCACGCAGTATCGATTCCAGGTTGTTCCAGGCGATTGTGGCGGCGGAGGTGGCTGCAACTTTTACCTGCGGTAGCAATACCAGCCAGGCCTGAAGCTGTGTGGCGTCGTCATAAGTCCCTTGCAGCCGGTTTTTGGCAATTTCAATTTTACGTGACAGGTTCAGCCCCTGCGCGTTGCGCGTCGGTGCCGGTGATTGGTTCCAGTGCAGCAATAACTCACGCAGCGCTTCGATCTGTTTGCTCCAGTCGGTCGCTTCAGATTGAGGCGTAGTCCAGACCGACTCAAACTCATTCATCCGCTGCAGCAATGGCGGAAATCGAATTCGATCTCGTGCCAACTCTTGCGTTGCTTCGCGCTCATAAGCCGCACGCACCAGTGCCAACGTATCACGTACACCAAGTACCTGGGCCTCAGATAGCAGCGGTGCATGCAACAACTCGTCGAGTCCCTGTCGGAGCGTCAACAAGCACGCGGCGAGGTTGCCGCTATCGACCGTCGATACATACCGTGGTTGCAAAGGGAGCAGCGTCTCGGTGCTGTACCAGTTGAAGTAGTGACCGTTGAGCTTGTCCAGCTTTTCCAAACTGGAGAGGTTATTTTCCAGCAGTGTGATCAGTTGTTGCGAGCCGATCAATCCAAAGTCGCGCGCGGCCACTGCCGATAGCAAAAACAGTCCTTCGTTCGTCGGAGACAGACGGTGAGCGACTTTCTCCTGCGGTTGTTCTTGAATGTTGTCCACGGGCAACCAGTTGTCCGCAGCACCGACAAAGGCTTCAAAGAATGCCCACGTTTCTGAAGCAATCTGCCGCAACCAGTTTAACTGCGACTCGCTGCACTGCGATCGCGAGACATCGATCGGGCGATTCAGCACCTCGACAATCGCCGGAGCGATCAACCAGGCCAATAGAATTGGCGCACTAGCGGCCAAAGCCGGCCACGGCACAAAGATACCAATCACCACCGCCACTGCCGGCACGATCCACAGTTGTCGCCACATCGACGCACGATTGCGATTGACCGTGGCTTCGACAGCCGCCGCGGTCTCCCATTCCAACAGATGGCGTCTGGTCACCAGCATCCGGAAGAGCGTCCGCGCGATCGCGTCCAGCATGTTATATGCCTTGTGCGGCAAGACCAACACCGCCAGGCCGCACTGCGCAACTGTTTTGAGCAAATCCACGCGGATGGCACGCCAGTGGGCACGCGCATTGCTTGCCCAGGGCCAGTCCCGCACTGTCATGAACAATTGAATCAGTAGCGGAAAGAACAGCACTAATAGCAAGCCCAAGGTGCCAACCCAGGCATGACGCGGGGCGACAAACCAGATTAGTAACACCGCGGCCAACAAGGCCGGTGCCACCAGACTGCGCCGCAAATTGTCCAGCACCTTCCAACGCGACAGCAAAGAGAGCGGGTTACGCTTCCAACCGGCCGCATAAGGTACGCGTGGCAAAATCCAGGGAAGGATCTGCCAATCGCCGCGTACCCAGCGATGTGTTCGGCGAGAATCCGCGTCATAGCGCGAGGGATAACTGTCAAAGACCTCGATATTCGTCACCAGACCAACGCGCGCATGGCACCCTTCGATCAGATCGTGACTGAGAATCTGGTTCTCAGGAAACGCGCCATCCAATGCTCGTTCAAAAGCGCGCAGGTCGTAGATTCCCTTGCCCGTAAAACTTCCCTCGCCAAATAGATCCTGATAGACATCTGACGCGGCGGTCGTGTAGGGGTCCACTCCGGGCGTACCGGCAAATATCTTTGAGAACCAGGAGCGTCCGGCTGCCGCCAGATGTACATTGACGCGTGGTTGCAGAATACTGTAACCGGCGGTCACACGCGATTGATCGGGTGAAAATTGCGCTCGATTCAACGGGTGGACCAGCGTACCAATCAGGCGACCGGCCGCACCGTGTGGCAGTTCGGTATCTGAATCCAGCGTAATGACAAATGGCGTGTAGTCCGTGCGGCGAAAAACACGCAACGCACCAACGTCTCCTTCGCGAGTGGCATAGCTGGTCGTCACGTCGCCATGCAACAGTTGCCCAAACTCCATCAGTTTGCCACGCTTACGCTCCCAGCCCATCCAGACCCCTTCGGACGCATTCCATTGCCGCGTGCGATGAAAGAGATAGAACGGGGCGCGACCACTCAGATGATAGCGGTCATTGAGCCGACGGATCCCGAGCACTGCCTGCTCAATCAGTGCTGCATCCGCTGGCATCTCAGCCTGCGGTGCGTCGGTCAAATCGGTCAACAGCGCGAATAATAGTGCCTCGTCGCTGTTGGTTAGAAAGTGGCTCTCCAACCGCGCCAGAAGCGACTCCACCTCGGCGGCGCTGCTCAACATCGAAGGGACCACGACAATCGTCGGAAATTCTTTTGGCACGCCAGACTTAAACTCGATCCGTGGGAGAATCCGTGGGGGTAGCGTATTGGTAATGAGCAGATTGACTAGATTGAGCGCGATCTCGCTGGCCGGTAGGGCAGAAGCTATTAGCACCAACGTCCAGGCCCACCAGGGGAGCCCGATTTGGTATCCGATCACACCGACGAGAACGATTGCCAAGACACTAATCAACTTCAGCAGGCCGAAGTACGTCGTATACGGCCAGCGCAGCATGGCATGCCGCACCGCCTGACGTATTGGGGGGTGATATTTCAACCGCCGTTCCAGCTCGCGGCAACCGTCATCGATTAGCCAGTAACCGACATGCCGTCGCCGGTCGGTGCGATTCAAAGAGTCGGCCTGAGTGGCTGACTCGGTCTCATTCACGGGGGGTGTATTTGACTGTTGCGGCTCAATCTGCTCGGCCTGCGCGATCGCCAGTTCAGCCACTTCAACATCGCTGGTCTTGGTCCGTCTGGCCAGATGTTCGACGACGTGCCGGTACTGATCGCGGCTGGCAAAGTTCATCTGTGCATAGATGCCGGCCGCATCGCGACGCAGTACCTGCTCGACCAGATTCACACGCTCAAAGAAGGCGATCCACTCCAGCCCCGCGATCAAGCGCATGCTGGTGATGACATTGCCGATCGAGACCTGATTGGCCGCTTGTCGTTGATGTTCGCGATGGACGAGATCGCCTAGGTTCCACCCGCGCTGCAAAACCTGCTGATCTAGAATTCGCGTGGCCTGACGGTACTCGCCACTTCGATCGGGGATCTGTTCGATCAACTGAATGATCGTGGGGATACAATGTGCGGATTCATCTGTTGGCAAAGTGAAATTCGTCTCAGGCTTCCATGAATCCAGCATTTCGCTGGCCGAATTGCGGCAAGCGTGCGTGATCAACATTTGGTCGCACAAGCGGCGCAAGTTCTCGACCAGGACGAGGCGCAGCATGACCGGGAAGGCCCAGACTTCGCCGATGGAGAGTGCCGCCACGCTTTGAAACTGGTCAATGCACCGTTCAATCGTCCGCTGGTCCAGCGAGCTATCGGTATGAATGATCAGCTCGTACGCCAGTTCGTAAACACGCGGCAAGCCACTGGCGGTCTTCGGCAGTTGGCGATAGTATCCTTCCGGCAGATCATCGCGAATCTCGCGAAGTTGTTCCTCGACCACGTAGTAGTTGTCGAGCAGCCATTCTGCCTCGGCCGGTAAGGCCTCGTTTCTCAGAACCCCCTCAGTCGCGGTTTCATGCGCGAGCGAAATTCTAGAAACGTTCTCTTCAAACCTCGCCGAAAATCGACGATCGGACCGCTTGTCCGTTGGGTGAATCGTTAAAGATAACGCCAGATCTCGAAAATGGAGTTCGAGGTGTTCGGCACTGTATGCCTCACCGCGAAGAGGTGAAGACATCTCTTCCTCGACCGCACAGCGAGTCATCGTCAAATTCATCTTGGGAAGACCAAAAATGTGCGGATCGGCGTAACATCAACTAACCTAGCCTTGCGATGCCTCGCTGAGCGAATCCGCCGTTAATGCTTGCAGCTTACGATCCACCAGTTGTGAAGGAGTCAAACGGCCGCGCGCATCGACAATCATCTCGTCATCGTATCCCGCAGCGTGCGAGACTTCGGTCAGTGTCATGCCGAGGGGGCCTCTTAACGGTGCAAGCTGCACCTGTAGGGTAGTTCCCTGTCGCGGTGGTAGTTGTACGGTCGCTCGTGCAGCAGATCGTGTGGTTGTGGTAAGAGTGTCTCGCAACTGGTTACGCATGGATCTAGCTCCTTCAAATTCTTCGGTTCATCCTGACGATTCCACCGATCTAGAGAACTGGCCAAAAACAAACTAATCAAGCATAGCCTGCTTCGTCTGGCTAAAGCGGAGACCCTTAATGCACTTCCTGTGCCGAAACCGCCTCTGACGATTGCAGCATGCGTAATTGATCTAAGTGTATGTGAATAGTCCGCGAAGGCACTGCCATCACGCGTTTGGGACTGCCACTCTGTGTGAATTACGGTCAGCGCGGTCAATTACGGCTCAATCGGAAGCTGCACCGTCAGGCCTCGCTGAACTTCCCGAACGCCAAACGATCAATTGCAACAAACGGTTATTCGCTTGCGTAAGACAGTAGAAAACGCACTGAACTCTATTGGCGCTTTTTCCACTTTGTCGAGCCGTTGAGTGCCGTGTAGATGGACCCACCCAGATAACCAATTCCGGGCAAAATCGGCAACTATTGCGGCGGATCCCGCGACGCGATCTCTCCAGGAATGAGGACTTTTTCTGCTATACCGCTTCCGGATAAATACACCGTGCGAACTTCAGAATCAACCCGCCTTTTTGTGTTTCAATCTCCGCTTCCCCAGCCTCACTTAAACACGCCGATTATGGCGCAACTCATTTTATATTAACGACTTGCAGACTAATCTTAATCGGTTTTGTTTTTCAGCTTGAAATACATTACTTAATAGACGATATTACTCAACATGATTAAACTGGTAATCATTAATCCGGCTACCGGTCAGGTCTAACTTTGAAGTTCAAATTCTCAGCAAGCAGCAGAACCATGAAATTGTGCCCCGATCACCCGTGTGTGGCTGCCAGCAGCCTGGCCAAAATCGCCATTTCCCTGCTTGGGATAACCCTGGCCGGGTGCGACAGCAGTTCCAATAAAACGCTGCTGAATGTCTCGTACGACCCCACGCGAGAACTTTGGCAAGATCTGAACCGCGAGTTCACTAATACACATGGCGAGGCAAATAAGACCGAGTCCGGCGAGCCGGAAGTGGTGACGGTCGAGACTACGCACGGCGGCTCGGCCTCGCAGGCGCGCTCGGTCATTGAAGGTCTTCCAGCAGATGTGGTGACCTTGGCGATTGAGCCCGACACGGAGGCGATTCGCAAGAAAGGTCTGATCGATGCCGGTTGGAAAGAGCGGTTGCCGAATCACTCGCTCCCATACGTATCAACCATTGTCTTTGTCGTCCGCAAGGGAAACCCTAAGCAGATCAAGGACTGGGACGACCTGATTCAAGGGGACGTGCAGATCATTACGCCCAACCCGACGACTTCGGGAAACGGCAAGCTGAGCTTCCTGGCCGCCTGGGGATACATCATCAAGAAGGGTGGTTCCGAAGAGGATGCGAAGCAATTCGTTAGCAAGCTGTATAACTCCAAGCCAACTCCGATTTTGGACACTGGCGCACGAGCATCGACCACGACCTTTGCACAAAAGAAGATTGGCGATGTCCATTTGACTTGGGAGAACGAAGCGTTCCTGGAAGTCGCAGACTCCAAGGGAGAGCTGGAGATTGTCTACCCGTCCAACAGCATTCTGGCCGAGCCATACGTGGCGGTTGTGGATGCCAACGCCAAAAAGCGTGGCACTGAAAAACTGGCCGAAGAGTATCTGACGTTTTTGTATACGGACAATGCTCAGCGGATTATTGGTAAGCATCACTATCGACCGACCAATCCTGAGATTGCCGAAGAGTTTGCCAATACCTTTACGCCAATCCAACTCTATCCGATCACAGACATTGTGAAGGATTGGGATGAGGCCAATACTAAATTCTTTGCCGACGGCGGCATCTTCACGCAAATCTACGAGAACAAATAACGATCCCCATGCTCTTCGATGACCTGACAACTAGGAGTCGAGAATGACGCGGCGTGTCTTACCGGGGTTTGGGCTGAGCCTAAGCTTCACCCTGACTTACCTGACGCTGCTGGTCTTTTTGCCGCTGCTGGCCTGCGTGGCGCAGGTGGTCTCGCTCACCTGGAGCGAATTCTGGAGCGCCGCCTGGACCGTCCGCGCGCAATCGGCTTATGCATTGACGTTTGGCGCATCGCTGATCGCAGCCATGATCGATGTCGTGCTAGGGCTGTTGATTGCCTGGGTGCTGGTGCGGTACGAATTTCCCTTCAAGCGATTCTTTGATTCGCTGATCGATCTGCCGTTCGCACTGCCAACTTCCGTGGCCGGTTTGGTCTATTCCAGTCTGTACGTGCAAAGCGGCTGGCTTGGACAGTTCTTGGTTCCATTGGGAATCGAAGCGGTTTACACGCGACTGGCCATTGTATTGATGCTCGTCTTCATCGGGCTGCCATTTGTTGTGCGCACTATCCAGCCAGTGTTGGAGTCGCTGGAAGGGGAAACCGAAGAAGCGGCCGCCTTGCTCGGTGCCACACGGTTACAAACATTTTTACGAGTCATCTTTCCTGCGCTGCTGCCGGCGATCATCACGGGCTTTGCCTTGGCATTTGCTCGTGCCATCGGTGAGTACGGGTCGGTGGTGTTTGTTTCGGGCAATATCCCCATGCAGACTGAAATTGCCCCGGTGTTGATCGTGGCACGTCTGGAAGAAGGCCAATATGCCGAGGCCACCTCCGTGGCCACGATCCTGCTGGTCGGTTCATTCTCGATGCTGGTGTTTATCAATCTCCTCGAACGATGGAGTAAACGACACTATGCATAGCCCAAGTAAACCATCCGGCGAAAGTCTCCGCCGTGGCCTTCGCGAAGAACCGGGCTGGGTCAAATGGACCCTGATCCTGATCGCCGTGTCGATCGTTAGCGTGTTGATTCTGATCCCGGTGATCCATGTATTTTATAGCGCGATTGCGCCCGGTGTGGAAGACTATTGGTATGAGCATGGGGGTGATGTGGCAACTGAGTCCGGTGCGACAGGCAGTGCATCGAGCGACGGAAACTGGTTTGGCGCGCTTCGCCAAGGATTCTCCGCCTACTACGACAACTTGTTCTTGGATGTAAAAACGCGGCAGTCGATTGTGCGCACGCTGATCGTTGCCCCCTCCGCCGTGCTATTGAATATTGTCTTCGGTATTGCCGCCGCCTGGGCCGTCACACGGTTTCGCTTTCCCGGTCGAACGGTGCTGATCAGCTTGATCGATCTGCCGTTTGCCATTTCGCCCGTGGTGGCCGGGCTGATGCTGGTGCTGATTTTTGGAGCACAGGGTTACTTTGGAGAATGGCTGCAAGAACACAACATGCAGGTGCTGTTTGGCCTGCCCGGTCTGATTCTGGCGACCACCTTTGTCACGTTGCCGTTTGTCGCACGTGAACTAATCCCTGTGATGGAAGCGATCGGTAGCGACGAAGAAGTCGCCGCAGTCAGCCTGGGTGCCAACGGCTGGCAGGTGTTCTGGCACATTACTATTCCCAACATCAAGTGGGGCCTGCTGTACGGCGTGATCTTGTGCAACGCACGTGCGATGGGAGAGTTTGGCGCAGTGTATGTGGTTTCAGCCAACCGTGCCGATACCATGCCGCTGCGAATCAATCAGCTCTTTATGGAATCGAACGATGCAGGCTCATTTGCTGTGGCGTCGGTGCTGACCTCCCTGGCTTTGGTGAGTTTGTTGGCCAAGGTGATACTCGAACGGAAGACGCGCAAACAGATGGCCGAGGCGGCACGGATGGAGATCCCTGCCGAAGTGTGACAATGGCGTGTGTTATCAAAAATGCTGCGGCAGACCTCCGAACAGTTTAGCGAACAAGTCAATTTACAGGACTTTGCGATGAGTATCTCGATCCAGAATATTTCAAAGACGTTTGGTAACTTCAAAGCGCTGGACAATGTCTCGCTGCACGTTCCCAACGGTTCGCTGGTCGCATTGCTGGGGCCGTCTGGCTCTGGCAAGACGACGCTACTGCGCATCATTGCCGGTCTGGAATCCGCAGAATCTGGCAACGTCGAATACCACGGCGAAGATGTGACGCATCGCGCTGCCGGGGAACGTAACGTCGGCTTTGTGTTTCAGCACTATGCCCTATTCCGGCATATGAATGTCTTTGAGAACATCGCCTTTGGTATGCGCGTGCGCAAACGTGCCAAGGAAGAGATCACCAAGCGAGTTCGCGAACTGCTCAGCCTGGTTCGGCTGGAAAACCTTGAGCGACGCTATCCATCGCAACTATCCGGGGGACAGCGGCAGCGTGTCGCCTTGGCTCGTGCATTAGCCATTGAGCCAAAAGTGCTGCTGCTGGATGAGCCGTTCGGCGCGCTCGATGCCAAGGTCCGTCAGGAATTGCGACAGTGGCTGCGGCGGCTGCATGACGAAATTCACACCACTAGCGTTTTTGTCACGCACGATCAAGAGGAGGCGTTTGAAGTTGCCGACGAAGTCGTGGTCATGAACAAAGGTCGCATCGAGCAAGTCGGTTCACCGCAAGAAGTTTTTGACCACCCGGCCAATACGTTCGTCATGGACTTTCTAGGCAACGTCAACGTCTTTCACGGGCGTGTCCAAGCCGGCTTTGCGCATCTTGGTTCACTGGCGCTGGATTACCCCGAGTATCCGCACGATCAATCGAGCCCGGCGGTGGTGTATATGCGCCCGCACGAATTGGACATTGAGCGACTGAGTAATGGTCGGCCGCATTTGGCGGCGGAAATTGTGCGGATTCAAGCCGCCGGCGCGGTGGCGCGCATTGGACTACAAACGGCAGGGGACAACCTGGCGATTCAGGTCGATCTGAGTGCATCGCGTTTTGCCGAGCTGGGGCTGAAGAACGGCGAGAAAGTGTTCATCGCTCCCAAACGGGTGCGTGTATTTGTCGATCGCTCGCCAGAGTACGTGATTTAACACATTATAACTCGAAGCGCCAGTTTTGAAGTTACGCTTTTTGATTCACCGCAGAGAACGCCGAGAGCGCGAAGGACGCGCAGAGGAAGGACTCAAGCTCACTCTCTAATTCAACTTTTATCCTGTGCATCCTGTCCTTCCTTGTTCAATAAACGGAAGGCAGAATGAACAAGGAAGGACAGGATGGACTGGATAGAGGGCAAGTTTCTTCTCTGCGTTCTGCCCCGTGTCCTCTGCGGTAAAAAATACTCGAGTCAAAAATCATAAAACGTGATGTGCCCCACTGGCGCGTCGGGTTAGTGCGGCATGTACAACCAGATTGAATCGCCCATAGTCTGATGCGAAGGAGTTTACCAATGTCACATATAACGCCATCGCACATTACGCCCGAAGATCCGCAAGTGCGCACCGATGCACTCAGTGAATCGACGTTGCGCCAGATTGCCGAGGTACTCAAAGGATTACAATTCGGTGTGGTGTCGATCATCGTGCAAGACGGTGTCGTCGTGCAGATCGAACGCACGGAAAAACATCGCCTGCGCAAGAACGAGCGGAAGTAACGGGTGATTCAAGCAATGAGATAGTGTGCCACTGGCTCTGCCAGTGCCGTGGCAGATGTAATCATTCTGTCTTTCTGGTGAATCAACACCAACCGAATCTCTCACTGGCGGAGCCAGTGGCACACGAGGAGTAGGTGCTAACTTTCGGCAGAAGCTCTCAACACATAGCACCAGCAGATCGTTGCCGCTTTGCCGGGCACTTGCAGTATTTCTTTGAAGTTTGTCGGCTGTAGCGTCACACCATTCTCTTCCGGCAATAAGCCCGAGTTTGAACGAGCCTCAACGGCAATCAGTTCATTCCACTTTGCGCCAACCAAAGAACGGTAGCGACTTCCCAGCCACTCTGCCGTTGCGATATCGCGAACACGGCAGGCAATATCCAGCGTGATTTGCTGTGC
>JAWXCH010000477.1:0-3649 GCA_034440595.1 Planctomycetota bacterium
AGTTCACTACAGAAACCGCAGTTTAACAGACAATTGCCTAATTCTCCTATTGACCTTTCAGAACCAAACACAACCCATGCAAAAGCTGACGTGGTCCCCGCAACGCAGAATGTGGCAAACCGCTATTGTCACTTCTGATCTTCGTGGCTATTCTCCGCATCTCGTTTCTGACAGGGCTATTCTGCGCCTAGGTTGAACAACTTATGAAATGGTACGCCGCAATCTTGATTGCCGGAGCAATCGCTCTTTGGAGTGTCAGTGCCGTGCACGCGCAGGAAGGGCCTGCGCTGCAATCTGAATTGATCACTCCTCTGCCACCGATCTCTGAGGAGAGCGAAGCGGTTGATACGCCCGCACCCGATAGCAAATCTACGGAAAAGGCCGACGCCGGAGCAGGGATTCTTTTGGAGCCAGGCGAAAAGCTGGTCATTCCGGAGGATGAAATCATTGCGGCTCCCCCTAAAATCTGGGAAGGGACGATCGACTTTGGTGCCAACGGTACAGAAGGGGTCAGTCAGACCTTTAATTTGCGCAGCGGCATCAAAGCCAAACGTACCACTGATGCCACGCGATTCACGGCTTCGCTCGACTATGTCAACGACACCAACTATTCTGAGGAAATTGCCAATCGGGCTTTCCTGGAAGCTCGTAATGAGTGGCTTTTTAAGGACTCGCGGTGGACTTATTACATCCACGAAACGACCGAGTACGACGAATTTCAGCCGTACAAGATGCGCGTCATGGTCGACTTGGGTATCGGGTATCAGTTTATTAAAAACGAGACCACCTCGTTGATCGGAAGAACCGGTCCCGGTGTGTCGCGAGAAATAGATGGCCCAAACGATGATTACCTGCCAGAGTTGAACTTCGGTCTGGCATTTGAACACCGCTTCAGCGAACGGCAAAAAGTCACGCTGGAGGTCGACCATATTCCAACGGTGGACGATTTCACGCAGTACCGTATTAACACCCGCGCCAACTGGGAAATGCTGGTCGATGCAGAACGAAACATCAGCCTGAAGGTTGGAATCATCAATCGCTACGATAGCACTCCGGAAGGTGCCCCGTATAACAATCTGGATTACAAAACGATGGTTGTCTGGGCATTCTAGGAAACGTACCGTCCTTCATTCCCGCGCCCCGTCGTCATTCCCGCGAACGCGAGAATCCAGTTCCTCACCTGTTCCACTGCTCACCTGCTCTCGCGACGCGTTTGCCATTGCTGCCTGCCCTCGCCAACCCGGGGGGCTTGCCCAAGCAGTGTTCTTCCAGCGATGCGTGCAAACCACTCAGTCTGGCTCACCTCTCAGCTTACTCTCTCTGCTAGCACGCCCCATTCCACGCGCGGAAACGGCGAAACGGTATCGGTCATGCTGGTAGTACCGGTCCTATTGGTCGATCCAATCGTTCTGTGCCAAATAGCTGCTACAACCGATGTTACCGGAAGGAGTCCAACCGGTAGCGGACGACATTCGGCCGCGTCGGTTGTACTCTGCCGCAGCAGTGCGAGTGGCTCAATTGGTACAGGGATCGTCGATGCGTCGCTTCACTTGTGTACTGCTGATGGTCTGCTGCCTGCTCAATCAGCAGATCGCCGCCGCACCGCCGCACGAGCAACGCCGACTGATCCTCCCAGAACAGCGGCAAATCCAAATTCGCGATCCCTCGGAGCTGCGGCAGATCCCGATACCGATCGTGCCACCTCCCCCCACGGTTACCAATCAGCAATTGCAGAATCCCCTCTGGCAACTGACGTTGGACGAGGCCATTCGCACTTCGCTGGCCAACGCCGAAGTGGTTCGCGTTCTGGCCGGTACGACCGCGGTCAACAGCGGTGCCACGATCTACGATCCGGGCATCGCCAATACTCAAATCGATCAACAGCGTGCGCAGTTTGATCCGGCGTTGCAAAGCCAGAACACCTTTTCGCGAACCGAAACGCCGCAAGGGGTCATTGTCAATCCGCTCCCAGTTCCACAGGTCGAAATCCAGGCACCAGCCACCGATGGATTCAACTCCACCAGCGGGATTCAAAAGCAGTTCATCACCGGCGGCACGATCAGCTCCAACGTCAACGTGAATCGCGCCAATGTCGATGCGTTTGGATTGCCACTCAATCCTGTCACCTCCAACAACGCCAGCATCGGTGTGAACCAACCGTTGATGCAAGGTGCCGGAGCACCGGCCAACCTGGCCCGGATCTTGATCGCGCGCATCGACACCGAGCGTTCGTTCTTTCAGCTCAAGGGAACTGTCCAGCAACTGGTACGCGGTACGGTCGAGGCCTATTGGCAGTTATCCTTTGCTCGTGTCGATGTCTGGGCACGTCGTCAGCAGGTCGACCAGGGTCGCGAAGCACTTGATCGCGAAGTATCGCGAGTGAAGGTCGGTATCGGTAACGCCAGCGAAGAAGCCCTGGCTCGCGTTTCATACGAGACCTTTCGCGCCAATCTGATTGCCAGCGAAGCCAACCTGCTCATTCGCGAAGCTCAACTTCGAAACATTATGGGGCTGTCTCCCTCCGATGGACGGCGACTGATACCCTCAAGTCCACTCTCTACCGCCAAGCTGCAAACGGAGTGGGAAACAGTGTTGCTTCTGGCGCAGGAATACCGCCCCGATGTAATCGAATTCAAGTTGATCCTCGAAGCAGATCAGCAGCAGCTCATTTTGGCCAGGAACAACGCTCAACCGCGCCTGGATGCCGTGGGCCTCTACCGGTGGAACGGTCTGGCCGGTCGGACACCCGACGGCAGCTATCTTGGCAGTGGTGGCGACCTGGCCGACTGGGAGGCAGGAGTCAATTTTTCCGTACCGCTCGGGCTGCGTCGCGAGCGCGCCGTGCTTCGCCAGCAAGAGCTGATTCTACAACGTGACCGCGCGAACCTCGACCAATCACTCTTTGAAGCAACGCATTTGCTGGCAGGGAATTTTCGTTATATGTCACAGTATTACGATCAGTATGCGGCATACACTCGCGTGCGCGCGGCAGCCAGGGACAACCTGGATCGCCAGCTCGCAGACTTCCGCACCGGTCGGGCAACGCTGTATCTCAATGTGTTGCAGGCAATTACCGACTGGGGAAATGCGGTGAGCAACGAGAACCAATTCTTGGCCCTGTACAATATCGAGTTGGCCAACCTGGCAGCCGAAACCGGCACCATTTTGGAGACGCACGGCATCCGCTTTTATGAAGAGCGATTCCGCTCGGTTGGCCCGCTGGGCTGGCATTTCAAACCGATCCCCTATCCGCGCGACATGGCCCCTGGCCCCAATGCAGATAGTCCACCGGTTCTTCCCGGCCAGCAGTATCTGTTACCCGAGGTAATCCCGCTGCCCGATCTCAACACCGAAACCGACGGCCTCGGGCCCGACGTGCGGCAGGGGCCAACACTGGACGCGCTTCCATTTGGCAGCCCGACGCATCCGACACCAGAAAATATCTCGCCTGCGGAAGAGCTACCTGCTCCTAGCGCATCCCCCGCGGACCAGTCTCGTTCGTCCATGCAACAGAACAAACCCGAGCGTTTGACCTGGCGCGCATCGAACCTGGATTGGTTCAAACCAGCTAAGCGCCGCTGAAACAATTTGCGACCAAATGGACGGCAAGGAAACCGGACGCTAGCGCGTTTCGGCTGATAACATGCAT
>JAWXCH010000478.1:0-11461 GCA_034440595.1 Planctomycetota bacterium
GCTAAGATGGAGGAAACGGATCGCGTCTCGATCCGCTATGAACATCGTCCCGGTGCCACTTTGCAATCTCAGGTTGAAAGCTCTGATCGCGGTCTACTGGACTTATTGCGCCGGCAACCGTTGAGCGTTGCGCAATTGGCCGTTGAGATCCAGGTCACGGCGACCGCAGTTCGCCAAAGACTGGCCCGGCTGATGGCACAAGGTCTGGTTCAGCGGGTAACGACCAAGGCGGCACGTGGACGACCCAGTCACTGTTATTCGCTCACCGAAAAGGCTCAGCGTCAGACCGGTTCGAATTTCAGCGATTTGGCGATCGCATTATGGCAAGAAATCCGCGCGCTCAAGGATCCTCAGGTTCGCAGCGGACTTTTGTCGCGAGTGGCAAACACAGTCGCCAACCAATATGCCAGCCAGATTGAGGGGAAGAACACAGCCGAACGAATGCAATCGGTCGTAGCGATCTTTGCCGAGCGCGACATTCCGCTGACGGTCGAAATCCAGGACCAGTTGCCAGTGCTGACCATATTGGCCTGCCCCTACCCGGCTTTGGCTGAGCGGGACCGCGGGATCTGTGCCTTTGAAAAGCTGCTATTTTCGGAGTTACTGGGTGAGTCGGTTCGGCTGAAGGATTGCCGACTGGATGGCAACGACTGTTGCCGGTTTCATACAAGTGCTAGCACTGATATATTAACGAGCTTTGCCAAGTCCGACGTAGGCGAGGCGAACTTTGCAACCAACGAGTTATCCTGCCAGCCAGTCAGCGGTTAATAGTTTATACATCCAATCAAAATCAGAAAGCTAGTTAGCAATGACTCAGCCGTGGATTGAAGGACGATTTGAAGAGAACGTGTTTACCACGTCCGTTGAGCAAGCCATCAACTGGGCACGTCAGGCGAGCATCTGGCCAATGACCTTTGGCCTGGCCTGTTGTGCCATTGAAATGATGGCCGCAGGAGCCAGTCGTTATGACATGGATCGGTTTGGTGCCGGTGCATTTCGTGCGACGCCGCGTCAGGCCGACCTGATGATTGTCGCCGGCACAGTCACTTATAAGATGGCTAGCCGTGTACGTCGGCTCTACAACATGATGCCTGATCCAAAATTTGTGATCGCCATGGGAGCTTGCACCACCGGCGGCGGACCTTACTTCAAGTACGGTTATCATGTGGTGAAGGGTGTCGACTTGGTTGTGCCAGTGGATGTGTATGTCCCCGGCTGCCCACCACGCCCTGAATCGTTGCTCGAAGGGCTGATGCGAATCCAAGACAAAATTCGCGGTCAGAAAATGAACAAGAAGTCGCTGTTGCATGTCGGTCGTGGCGTGCGTGGCGAAAAGGTCGATGACGAATTGCCAGTGCCGCATCACTCCGGGTACGTGGCTCCTCCCGACGATCAAGAACCATTGTACGACCACCAAAAAATCACCGGCTAATTCATTTTAAACCAAACTTTGTGTGCCACTGGCTCCGCCAGTGCTGAGAAACCAGATCCATTTTCTGAATCCAATTTGCAATGACCGAATCGCTACGAATCAAGAATCTGCATGTTTCCGTGGCTGGCAAGCCAATCCTCAAGGGAGTCGATTTATCAATAAATCGCGGTGAGACGCACGCACTAATGGGCCCAAACGGTTCCGGCAAAAGCACGCTTGGCTTTGCCATCATGGGACACCCTGGCTACGAAGTGACCGACGGCTCAATCGAAATGATCGATGCCGATGGCACCGTACACGATGTCCTAGATATGGAACCGAACCAGCGTGCCCGAGCCGGAATTTTCATGGCCTTCCAACGCCCGATGTCGATTCCCGGTGTCAAGATGGCGGATTTTTTGCGTCATGCCACGACCAACGTGCGCCGCCCTAATCGCAAAGAGGGCGAAGAGCTGATTCCTATGCGGGAGTTCCGCCAGGAACTGAAAGCCAAAATGGAACAGTTGAAGATGAACCCGGACTTTGCCCGACGCTACGTCAACGAAGGATTCTCCGGGGGCGAAATGAAACGTGCCGAGATCCTGCAACTGGCAATGCTGCAACCCAAGTTTGCCGTCCTGGATGAAACCGATAGCGGGCTGGATGCTGACGCGGTGCGCTTGGCCAGCCAGTCGATTGCCGAGATCGGCGGCGCCAAAATGGGCGTGCTGATCATTACGCATCACGAGCAATTGCTAGAACACAACTCGCCAGACAAGACGCACGTCATGCTTGGTGGTCGCATTGTTGAAACCGGCGGACCAGAACTGGCCGCTGAACTGCACAAGCGTGGATACGAACGTATCAGAGCCAGCTATCCCGAAGCGGCCGCCGACGAACGAGAAATGGCCAAGGGGCAAGTGCCACAAGAAGTCGCCTGATCATTTAATTCGAGCAAAAATTGGATAGGTCGGGTGCCCCTGCTGCTTGCCCTCGCGAAGGCGGGGGGCTTGCCCAGCACCGCTTTGAATCAGAGCACGCTCCGCCCGACAGTAAAAACACAGTACACCGCAAGCAGAACGCTAGCACGAAGGTTATAGATCATGGCTATCGACATCACAGAAACCAACGACACGATCTCCAACGACGCAATCGGCGAGATCAATAAGTACGATTTTCGCACCACCTCCACGCCGATTTTTAAGGCGCGTAAAGGTGTCGATGCGGAAATCGTCAATCAGATATCCGACATCAAAAACGAACCAGACTGGATGCGCAAATTCCGGCTCGACAGCCTGGAGATATTCGAGAGCAAGCCGATGCCTCGCTGGGGAGGGGATATCGCCCTCAACTTTCAGGATATCTACTACTATCTCAAGCCGGCCGAACATCAGGGCCGCACCTGGGACGACGTTCCAGAAGAAATCAAAAAGACCTTCGACCGGCTAGGAATCCCCGAGGCCGAAAAGAAGTACCTCTCTGGAGTGAAGGCTCAGTTCGAGAGCGAAGTGATCTATGGCTCGCTGAAGGATGACCTTGCTAAGAAGGGTGTAATCTTCACCGATACCGACACCGCTGTTCGCGAACACACCGATCTGGTGCGTGAGTACTTCTCGACGATCATTCCTCCAACCGATAACAAGTTCGCCGCGCTCAATTCCGCTGTCTGGTCGGGTGGCTCGTTCATTTACGTCCCCAAGGGAGTCAAGATCGAGTTCCCACTTCAGGCCTACTTCCGCATCAATGCCGAAAACATGGGCCAGTTCGAGCGGACACTGATCATCGTCGACGAAGGTGCACAGATTCACTACGTCGAAGGATGCACCGCGCCAATGTACACCACCGAAAGCCTGCACTCGGCAGTGGTCGAAATCATCGTCAAGAAGAATGCCCGCTGCCGATATACGACCATACAGAACTGGGCCAATAACATCTACAACCTGGTGACCAAGCGAGCGGTCGCCTATGAAAACGCAGTGATGGAATGGATCGACGGCAACCTGGGTAGCCGCCTGACCATGAAGTACCCGGCCGTCTACATGATGGAGCCTGGTGCTCGCGGCGAGATCCTCTCCATCGCATTTTCATCCGCAGGTCAGCATCAGGACGCCGGTGCCAAGCTAGTCCATTGTGCTCCCAATACCTCTGGCCGTATCGTCTCCAAAAGCATCAGCAAAAACGGTGGCCGCAGCAGCTATCGTGGGCTGGTCAAAGTCGAAAAAGGTGCCAAACAGTCCAAGTCAAACGTCGTTTGCGACGCGCTGATTTTGGATAGCCGCAGCCGAAGCGATACGTACCCGTACATTGAACTCGACGAACAGGACGTATCGGTCGGGCACGAGGCCAGCGTCTCTCGTATCGGCGAGGAGCAGCTCTTCTATCTGACCAGCCGAGGACTTTCCGAAGGCGAAGCCAGCACCATGATCGTCAGCGGCTTTATCGAGCCACTGGTCAAAGAGTTGCCGATGGAATACGCCGTCGAGATGAACCGTCTGATCGAGCTGCAAATGGAAGGCTCGGTCGGTTAATCGCTGTGCGTGGCATCCACCTCGCGATGGCCGTTTCGCAACGGTAATGACTTTGTCATACGGCTTATTATCACAACGCCAGATGTTACTGGCCCGCAAAACAACTGATGTATTCAAATAAGAGGATAGGTAGTTCAATTGATGCCCGAGATGACTGAGACACGCGCGTTCAACGCCGAAGGTTTTGCGGAATTTGTAGACGCTCGCAATGAGCCTGCCTGGCTGACGGAAAAACGCCGCGTCGCTTGGAAGCTGTTTGAAGAGTTGCCGATGCCCGGCCGCGGTGACGAAGAGTGGATGCGCACCGATATTCGGTTGCTGAAGCTCGATCAGTTCGGCCTGCCATCTGATCCTGGTTCTGTGCTGGAAGGTTTCGACCCGGCGTTGCTACCTGAGGCCTTGCTGACTCAAGGTGTCAAACTGGCCGGCCATACTGTGGCTTTGGATAGCTGCATCGTGCAATCGCACTTGGATGAATCGCTGGCCGCCAAAGGCGTCTTGTTTGGCAGCCTGGACGAGATGATCGCACAACATGGCGATTTGCTGCGTCCATACCTGTATCGCACGCTCAATCCGGCCTACGACCGCTTTGCCGCGCTGCACACCGCCGCCTGGAGTGGCGGTACGCTGCTGTACGTGCCGCGCGGAGTTAAATTCGATCAACCGCTCCACACACTCTCCACACTCAGCGAAGGTGGTGTCGACTTCGGCCACCTGCTGGTGATTCTGGAAGAAGATGCCGAGGCCACGCTTCTGAGCGAGACCGCCGGCGGTGGACCAACTGGCAAAGGCCTGCACTGTGGCGGCATCGAACTGATCCTGAAGGACCGCGCCAAACTACGCTACGTCAATTTGCAAAACTGGGGAACTGGCGTCTGGCATTTTGCCCATCAAAAGGCGCACGTCGCAGCCGATGCTCAGCTTCAGTGGACGATCGGGGCACTCGGCAGTCGCGTGGCCAAGGTCAATCAGCATGTCGCCTTGGTCGGTCCTAATGCCCATGCACAGGTCAATGGTGTGATGTTCCCCGAAGGAAAACAGCATCTCGCCTACCACACATTGCAACATCACGAAGCACCTAATTGCCGCAGCGATTTGCTATACAAAGGTGGGCTTCAGGACCATTCGCGCCTCGTCTGGCGCGGCATGATCAAAGTCGACGTTGCTGCTCAGAAGACCGACGGCTACCAGCGCAACGACAATCTGATGCTATCCGAACATGCCAGGGCCGATTCCATTCCCGGACTGGAAATCGAAGCGGACGATGTTCGCTGCACACATGGTGCAACGGCCGGCCGCGTGGACGATGATTCGATCTTTTACCTCCGCTGTCGTGGGCTAACCCGCAACGAAGCAGTCCGCACAGTTGTTGCCGGATTTTTTCAGCAGGTCTTTGATCGCATCACCATCGAAAGCGTGCGTGAAGCACTTGGCGAGGCCATCGGCCGACGAATTCGTGAGTTCAACTAGTCGATGAGGTTTATCAATAGTAGGTGTGCCAGAGCTTAATTTCTGTGTGCCACTGGCTCTGCCAGTGCTAATCGTTTGTGTGCCACTTCTCTGACTGGTCGTGCCGATGTCCGAATTTGTTCGAGTTGCCAAAGTTGCCGATCTGTCCGACCCAGGCAAAGCCCTGGTCGAGGTGGATGAACGCCTGATTGCGTTGTTCCGCGTCGATGGTGAGTTCTTTGCGCTGGACGATGTCTGCACGCACGATGGCGGACCCTTGGCCGAAGGAAAACTAAACAACCACTGGATCGCCTGCCCGCGGCACGGCGCGCGTTTTGACATTCGCACCGGTCAGGCACTTTCGATGCCGGCCACGCAGGCCACCGTCGCACATCAGGTGCAAGTGATCGGCGATGACGTGTTCGTCAAACTCAGCGATTAGCGCTGCGTCGCAGTTAAAAATAGGGATTGTACAAATCAGCCGCATGGCGCTAGCCACCGGTTTTTATTGCTTCAACCGTGGGCTAGCGCCCAACGGCTAATCCAAAAATCACGCCAAGCGAGTTTGCAGTTTCATTCCAGCGGAGGACTTTCAAATGGCCATCACCGAAGAACAAGTTCGCGAAGCACTGAAACAGGTCATCGATCCCGAGTTGTTCATCAACATCATCGATCTTGGTCTCGTCTATACCGTAACGGTCGCCCCAGCGGCACCCGCAGAGCCAGCCCCCTCCGAAGCAGCACCTGCACCAGCGAGTGAACCGGCAGCCGGTGAAACTGCCGAAGGCGAAACCTCCAAGGAACCGGGCGACCTGGAAGACATCTTCATCGATATGACGATGACCAGTCCTGCCTGCCCGGCAGGCCCACAATTGATCGGCAACTCGCGTCAGGTTCTGCAAGCAATACCGGGCGTCAGCAAGGTCGAGATCAAAATCGTCATGAGTCCCCCTTGGACACCGGACCTGATGACCGAAGATGCCAAGGACCAATTGGGAATCTTTTAGCACCGGTAGCCGCAAGTAGGCATGCACCGGCAATGTTAAATGCTATTGCAAAGACAAGTTGGAGCAGGCCAACTATATTCACCTCTCCCGCTTGCGGGAGAGGTCGTCGCCCCAGCGACGGGTGAGGGCCGGTGAGTAACTAGAAAGGTGAGAGTCGAGCAATTGTCCTGCGGTGCCTTTTCGCAAACTCATCGTCTCAAGTAAGCGACTATGACCAGAGTACTCCTCTACGAATTCGCCTGCAGCGGGGGCCTGTGGAGCACCGCCGAACTACCAATCAGCGACTCGATCCTCAGCGAAGGTCGCGCCATGCTATTGGCATTGGCCGCCGATTTCGCCGCGCAGCCTGATGTAACTGTGCAAGTACTGCGCGATCGCCGCGTGTCGCTGCCGCTCCCTCCCAATGTCCAGCAGCTCGAAGTGCCCTCGGCAGCAGCCGATGCGGATCGACTTGCAACCCACGCCGCCACCGCCGACTGGACGGTCGTCATCGCACCGGAATTCGACGAGCTGCTGCGCAAGCGAAGTCGAACCGTCGAACAAGCTGGCGGCCGCCTTCTCGGGCCAGACTCCGCTCTCATTACTCAGGCCGGTGACAAGCAGCGCACTGCCGACCTGCTAGCCGAACGCGGCATCCCCTGCCCTGCTGGATTTTCCATCTTCTGGCCGAATGAACTTGCTCAGCATTCCCTGACCGGGCCGGTCGTGGTCAAACCCCGTTTCGGTGCCGGTTCACAACAAATGCGCCTACTACGGTCGCCCGACGATCTGCGCTATCTGGCCGATCCACCCTGGCAGCCACAGCAGTCTTTACGGATCGAGTCGTTCATCCCCGGCACCGCATGCAGCGTCGCATTCTTGTGCGGGCCAGCCGGCAACTGGCCCTTGCCACCCTGCCGGCAACGGCTCAGTGAAGCTGGCGATTTTGCCTACTTTGGCGGATCGCTGCCGCTGCCGCCGGACCTTTCACGGCGTGCGTTGGAACTGGCCACGCGCGCAGTTTCAGCACTGCCATTCACGTACGGGTACATCGGCGTTGACCTGGTGCTATCGGATAATCCACAACTAGTTCCCGACTGCGTCATCGAGATCAATCCTCGTTTGACGACCTCGTACATCGGACTACGCCGGGCGCTGCGTGAAAATCTGGCTGGTCTCATGCTGCAAGTGGCTGCGGGAAAGAAACCCGATTTAACAATGCGACCAAACTCGGTAGAATTTGACTCGGACGGAGATGTGCGGTGCCAGGGGAATGAAAGTCCACCGGCGGCGTGAGGCAGATGGTTAACTGGCCGGATACCGATCAGGTCAGCCGCTGTACGGACGCACTGCAACAATCCTCCGAAGTAAATCGCTCCATGAACTGGTTAGCACTCGATATCGGTGGTGCAAATATCAAAATCGCCGACGGGCTCGGCTACGCCGCCACGATTCCATTTGCACTCTGGAAAAGCCCCGGCGAGTTGAGCAACGTCCTCGAAACCATCCTGGCGGTCGCACCGACTGGCGAGCATCTGGCCGTGACCATGACCGGCGAACTGGCCGATTGTTTTGCCTCCAAGACCGAAGGGGTGCAGCACATTGTGCGGCACACACTCGTCGCCGCAGGTGACCGCTCCGTCCGGTTCTATCTGCACGACAGAACGCTGGCACCGGCCGAATCTGTCTTGGCGCAACCGCTCTTGGCGGCGGCATCCAACTGGCTGGCCTTGGCGCGGTTTGCCGGTCGGTACTGCGAACACTCCTCCGCCGTGCTGATCGACATCGGTTCCACCACCAGCGACATCGTGCCGATTCTGGACGGCGTACCTCGCCCGATGGGTCACTCTGATACACAGCGGCTGCTGCATGGCGAACTGGTCTACACTGGCGTGATGCGCAGCCCGGTGTGCGCGATAGTCGGTTCGTTTCCGTATCGAAATCAATTTTGCCCGGTGTCGCAGGAATTGTTCGCCACTTCGCGCGACATCTATCTGCTGCTGCAGGAACTGCCAGAGGATCCGAATTGTACGAATACCGCCGATAGCCGCCCGGCAACGCGAGTGCACGCCCGCCAGCGCATGGCGCGAATGATTTGTGCCGAGCCAAACGAGTTCTCGTCCGACGACGCCTTGCTGGCTGCTCAGTTTGTCGCCCGATTTCAACTAGCACGCATCGCCGTGGCACTCGGTCGCGTGCTGGGACGCATGAAGCGGCCGGTTGAAAAAATAATCTATTCCGGTGCCGGAGAGTTCTTAGGGCGGCAACTGGTCGAGCGACTGCGGTTACAACAGGTGCCGGCCGTTTCAATGAGTCATGAGTTAGGGTCCGAGGTGTCGCAGTGTGCTCCGGCACATGCACTTGCCGTTTTAGCCAGAGAAGATTATCCATGAGTGGCAATCCCGACGTACGTGTCATCAAAATCGGCGGCAGCCTGCTGGAACAAGCAGACCTAGCGACGCGGTTTCGTCGCTGGCTGCTGCGGCAGGCACCGGCCCGCAACGTGTTGATTGTGGGGGGCGGCAAGCTAGTCGATGCCGTCCGCGACCTGGACAATGTCTTCAAGCTCGACGCGACTTCCCTCCATTGGGCCGCCATCGAATGCATGAGTATAACGGTGCGGCTCATGGCCGAGTTGCTCCCCGAAGCGGAACTGGTCAGCGAATGGAGCGGGCTGAAGCGTCGACTGCTGCACATGCTGGCCGCCAGTCAGACCGGGCTGCTCGCGTTTGACGTGGCCGGTTTTCTGAAACAAATCGAGGGGAGTCTGGCCGGTACAAAACTGCCGCACGGGTGGCAGGTGACCAGCGACTCGATTGCCGCGCGGCTGGCGGTTGGCCTGCCCGCCGGTGAGTTGGTGTTGCTGAAAAGTTCGCTGCCACAGTCGACGCATCCTACAGCCGAAGAGCTGAGCGAAAGCGGATACGTCGACGAACATTTCCCCGTCGCCGCCGCCGAAGTTAAATCCGTCCGCTGCGTCAGCCTCTCCGCCGACCGCAGCCAGACAGTGGATGAAGTGCAGGTGATGCTACGGGGGGAGTAGGGCAAAGCACTCAAATGTTTCGCCGGCACTGGCACTTTTTACTTCCGAAATGGAGGGCCAGAAACAGAGTGGGAGTTATTCAGGATCCACAGACAGACAGACAGTAGATCGCACCGGCCGTTACAGTTGGCCGAACGGTCCTCTGAACACTCACAAATATCAACTGACCATCAGTGACAATTTGGGTAAAGCCTGCACGACTATATAATTTAGGAAGTTTCTCTTTAAAATTCGTGATTTCTGTTCCGAACGAATCATACTCGTAGACACACAATTCACCATCTACTATGCCTGAGACGTAGAAATGCCCTTTTTTGCCAATTGCGATTGCTGGCTGAAAAGCAGACAAGGAGGACAAAGGACTCTGTTTACTCCATTTTGACTGTAGTTTGGAATCAAACATGAGCATTACGTTGTCTGTGTCCTGCCTCAGTTGAAAGTGGAATTTTCCTGTCTGGTGGTTAGCATAAAGCTAAACCCAGGAGGAAACCATGAGTGCATCGCAGAAGAATCGAGACAAAACGCGGGGACGGCGGCAGTTTACGGGCCAGCAGAAGGGGGCGATTGTAAAAGCCCATCTGGTGGATGGCGTGCCGATTTCGGAGTTGTGCGAAAAACATCAGATCCAGGTCTCCCAGTTCTATTTCTGGCAGAAGCAACTGTTTGAGAACTCGCACGTTGCCTTTGAGACGAAGCGGAAACCGACAGGTCCGACCGCCGAGCAACGGGAGCTGGAGCACCTCCGCTCCAAGCTGATCAACAAGAATGAAGTCATCGCCGAGTTGATGGAGGAGAACGTCAAAGCAAAAAAAGAGTATGGGGAACTCTAGAAGGATGTTGGGTTCCCCACGACACCCGCGATGAAATCGTCGATTACGTTGACAAATGGAGCCAGCGAACTGAACTAGCCAACGGCAAGCTGGTTGGCTGGATCGGGATCGGTAATAGCAAGTTCTACAATTGGAAGAAACGCTACGGCAAGGTGAACGAGCACAACAAGCTGGTGCCTCGCGATCACTGGTTAGAGACTTGGGAAAAACAGGCGATTCTCTCGTTCCATGCGGAGCACTCCTGCGAAGGATACCGCCGCTTAACCTACATGATGATGGACCAAGACATCGTGGCGGTTAGCCCGGCCTCGGTCTATCGGGTTCTCAAGCAGAACGGCTGCCTGGACCGGTGGAACCCGGCAAAAACAGGGAAAGGCAAGGGATTTGAACAGCCTTTGGCACCGCATGAGCATTGGCATTGCGACATCAGTTACATCAACGTTTGTAGCACGTTTTACTACCTGGTGAGTGTGCTGGACGGTGCCAGTCGCTACATCGCGCATTGGGAATTGCGAGAGAGCATGACGGAGCACGATGTGGAACTGGTTCTGCAACGGGCACGGGAAGCGTTTCCTGGGGCGAAGCCGCGGGTGATTACCGACAATGGCCCGCAGTTCATTGCTCGGGATTTTAAGGAGTTCATTCGGATCAGTGGAATGACGCATGTGCGGACTTCGCCTTATTATCCGCAGAGCAATGGCAAGATCGAGCGTTGGCATGGGACCTTGAAGCAGGATTGCATTCGCCCGAACGTGCCGCTTTCATTGGAGGAAGCGCGTGAGCTTGTGTCGCGGTTTGTGGAGGAGTACAACGAGCGGAGATTGCACAGTGCGCTAGGCTATGTGACCCCAGCAGACCGGTTGGCCGGACGACAGGAGTCGATCTTTGCTGAGCGGGATCGGAAGTTGGAGGTGGCGAGAGGGCGTCGTGCGCAGGCGCGACGTCAGGCACCATGTTGCTCGACGGGCAGCGAGCCATTACAACAGCCAATGGCCTGGGCGGAGGATAGGGCAATGCAGAGGTGCAACCCGAGCGCCGACCCAGGGGCCGAGATCGGAGATCAAGGGGGTAGTCATGCCCCCTTGACTCTTCTCCGAGATCGGCACCAATGCGATAAACCTTCGTGGCAGGATGCCACGACTCACCCGGCAGGACGCCCGCAAGACTCGCTAACGACCGACATGGAAAATTCCATTTTACGTTGAACCAGGACA
>JAWXCH010000479.1:0-6365 GCA_034440595.1 Planctomycetota bacterium
CGCAAGCACGAACAGGGCCAGAACGCCAAGGATATCGCGGCGTTTGACCCGCTGATCAAAGCCAAGGAAGACGAGATCCAGCGCCTATTAACAGGCTCGCCCGAACCAACTGCCGCCGCTGCAAAGCCATAGTTCACCAGTTGCCTACTCTGCTTGAATTCATTCTCTCCAATCGCATACGCGTTCCAAACTGTTCAGGAAACGATCGATGATTTTCGACACTCACCGTCGCAACGCAACAAATCACTTTGCCGCACTCTTTGCGTTCGCTGTTGCCACCTTGCTGGCATCGCCCGCTTTTGCACAGCGAGATCTGACGGATATTCCGGCTCCCGATCCTGAAGAAGAGCGCCGCAGTTTCGAGGTTGCCGACGGCTTTGAGGTCAACCTTTTTGCCGCGGATCCGCTGCTGGCCAAGCCCATCCAAATGAACTGGGACGCGCAGGGCCGCCTTTGGGTGGCCAGCAGCGAAACCTACCCACAAATCTTTCCTGGCAAAAAAGCGAACGACAAGATCCTGATTCTGGAGGATTCCAACGAAGATGGCGTGGCCGACAAAACAACTGTCTTTGCCGATGGACTTTTGATCCCCACCGGTGTCGAACCGGGAGATGGTGGTGCCTATGTCGCCAACAGCACCGAACTACTGCACATGGCGGATACCGACGGCGATGGTAAAGCAGACCGCACGCGCGTCATGCTCTCCGGTTTTGGAACCGAGGACACGCATCACATCCTTCACACCTTTCGGCATGGGCCGGACGGTCTGCTCTATTTCACGCAGTCAATCTACATTCACAGCAACATTGAAACACCGTACGGAGTGAAGCGGCTGGCACGTGGTGGCACCTGGCAGTTTCGCCCCAAAACGATGGAGTTGGATGTCTTCTGCTACGGGCTGGTCAACCAATGGGGAACCGCCTGGGACCGCTGGGGGGCTACGTTTCTAACCGATGGTGCCGGCGGCGATGGCATCAATTACGCCTTTCCTGGTGCGGTCTTTGCCACGGCAGCCGATACGACTCGCGTGTTGAAGGGACTGAATCCCGGTAGCCCGAAGGATTGCGGCGTGGAAGTACTGAGTGGCCGTCACCTCCCTGAGGATTGGCGAGGAAACCTGATCACCAACGATTTCCGTGCTCATCGTGTGGTGCGGTACGTTCCCAGCGAAGACGGTTCTGGTTACTCCACGAAGGAAATGCCTGAACTGCTCAAGACCAAACATGTTGCCTTTCGTCCGATCGACGTGAAGATGGGCCCAGACGGGGCGATCTACGTCGCCGATTGGTACAACCCAATCATTCAACATGGTGAGGTCGATTTCCGCGACGAGCGTCGCGACAAGACGCATGGCCGGATTTGGCGCATTTCTGCCAAGGGACGACCACTAGTCAAGCGGCCAAAGCTGGTCGGCGCGCCGACCGCCGAACTTCTGGAACAATTGAAGTCTCCGGAAGACTGGACTCGCCACTTTGCCAAGCGTGTGCTGACTGAACGCGCCAATGAAAGCGAAGCTCGGCGAGCGGAGGTGCTCAGCGCACTAGGCCAATGGGTGGAGCAACTGACTGCCATCACGAACTACAAACCTGCCCCATTCGATGTTGAGCAAGCTCGTTTGGAGGCGCTCTGGCTATATCAGTCGATCAATCAGCCGAATCAGAATCGGTTGCAGCAGACGTTGCAGTCCCCGAATCCACAGGCACGCGCGGCGGCGACGCGCGTCTTAGCGGCGTGGCAGAGTCAACTGAATAATCCGACCGTTCTATTGCAGGCGATGGCTACGGATTCTCATCCGCGCGTTCGCCTGGAAGCAGTACGAGCGGCGTCCGCCATCGGCACCGTCGAAGCTGCACGGATTGCACTTGGCGCACTCGATTTGCCACAGGATCGGTTTCTTGATTTTGCACTGTGGAAAACGGCACGCGATCTCAAGTCCACTTGGCTACCGGCAGCGCAACAAGGGAAGAACCCCTTTGCTAAGGTCGACCACCTGCTGTTCGCCTTGAAGAGCGTTAACAGCCCGGAGATTGTGCAACCGTTGATGAAGCTGGTCGAGCATGCCACGGACGAGCAGATCGGAAGCATTCTCGCGCTGGTCGCCGAAACAGGGGGCGCTGCCGAACTGCGCACGGTGTTCGACTCGGTGATCGCTGGTAAGTCGCTTAGCACGAAGCGGCGCGCCGAGATCCTGGAACTACTCGTTGAGACCGGGCGACGTCGGCAGATTGTGCCAAAAGGGGATTTGAGCAGTCTGGCCAGCCTGCTTTCGATCGACGATCCACGGCTCCAAAAGGCTGTGCTGGTAGCCATCGGTCAGTGGAAAGTACGATCTCTGTTGGATCAACTGACTCGCGTGGCTGCGGATGCTAAATCGCCTGCGGATATTCGCCTGGCCGCCATCGAGGGGCTTAGTCAGTTTGGGAAATCGGCAACAGAGGCATTAACAAAATTGGCGGCTGCGCCACAGCCGTTTGAAATCCGTCTGGCGGCAAGCAATGGACTATCGCAGCTCGATTCGACGCTGGCGGCCACAGCAGCGGTTGCTTTGCTGAAAGACTGGCCAGCGGCAAATGACCCCTCAGCATTGCTGTCGCCACTACTGCAGCGCAAAGAAAATGCCCCCGCACTGACCGCCGCATTGGCTAATCAAAAGCTATCGGTGGACACTGCGAAGCTGGCCGTGCGCGCCGTGCGAAGCAGTAGTGCCAAGGACGAAAAGCTGCTTTCCGCACTTGCTACCGCCGGCGGATTGTCCAGTGAGCCACGCGTCTACTCACCAACAGAGCTCAAACAAATCCTGGCCGATGTGCGAACTAGCGGAGATGCAAAACGTGGCGAAGCCATCTATCGCCGTGCTGAACTGTCCTGCCTGAAGTGTCACGCCATTGGAGGTTCGGGCGGACTCGTCGGGCCTGACTTGCTCAGTATCGGTGCTAGCGCACAACCAGATTATCTATTGGAGTCACTGCTGGAGCCAAGCAAGAAGATCAAGGAAAACTACAACTCCTATACAATTCTCGGCAACGATGGGCGGACCCATTCCGGTATTCGTATCCGCAAGGACGATCGCGAGGTAGTGCTGCGCGACGCAGAAGGAAAAGAAATGGTCATTCCGGTCAGCCAGATCGATGAGGAAGAAGATTCCACCACATCGCTTATGCCGGCTGGTCTAGTCGATTCGCTGACCCATGCGGAACTGGTCGATCTGGTGAAGTTTCTGACTGAACTGGGCAAGGTCGGTTCGCCGTATACGATTAGTCGCACACCGACGGCGCGTCGCTGGCTAACGCCACTAGGAACGGAAGAGGGGGTAACCAAGCTGCGCCGCATCGGAATGCATCAGGCACTGGGCGATGGGGCGGACTTGGTTTGGAATAGTGTCTACACCGAGGTATCTGGCGATCTGCCGTTGGACTCGCTGATGAATGCCAAGTACGGGGCCAACAATGAACCGGTTGCTTTGGCACGTACGCAAATCGAAGTCACCACCCCTGGCAAAGTGCTGCTGCACTTCAACTCCAACAAGGGGCTGCGGTTCTGGGTCGACAAGAAGCAAATCGACCTGACCAAAGATGTGCTGCTGGACCTGCCGGCGGGTGTCCACAATTTGATCGTGGCAGTGAATTTGAATGATCGCAAAGAGCCACTGCGGTTGGAAATTCCAGACAATGCACAGACTACGGCCAAGGTGCAATTCGTCGGTGGAAAATAAGCCGGCCGCGGCAAAAATCCACCAGGCTTGTGGCAATTACCGCCGACCGAGCGGCAACCCGCTTACGACACCGGGAGTTTGGAGATTTTTTGCACGCTTTGAACTAAGGAGTCGTGCTGGCCGATTGTTAGCAAGCTATTCATTCGTTTGCGGCGTAAATTCTTCATCTGAAACAGCCAAATTACGGGCAAAGACTGCCGATTGTATTTCGTTGTAAAATACGGCGCCGTCAGGTGTCATCGTTAGAACTTATGCGCGTCGCACAATCGGAATCGAACCGGCTCAAGACGAAAAGATTTTGAAAATTTTTCGACCATCCACTTGCATCTAAGTGCGAAATGGATATGCTTCTTCTTGGCGGTTCTGATTGGTGATTTGCTTCCCTGCCCCGAGGCTATCCTGATTAGGACCGCCATTTTTTATGCGCTGGCAGCAAGATTTACTCGCTGCACGCAATTTCTCGGGCTGCACATCATGCCGCCGCGTTGACCAGCAACGCGAACAGAGGCTGCCGCGACTAAGGCAGCGCTGCATCAAAAGAGAGTTCACTCTGGCAATCACACCCAGCCGGCCTGACGATACCACTGGCAAGCCTCTTTCACGCGTTCTGCCAGTGTGCGTGAATTCGAGAGTCCAAGCTGTTGCTTCGCTTTGTTGGAACGACAGGTCCAGTGACCTGCGGTTGCTTCGCGCAGTTTGTCTACGTTTACAAACGGTGGATCGCGGCGAATCGGTCTGGTCGCCTCATTGATGGCGGCGACTGCCCAACTCACTGCCTCGGGAATGCGCCGAATCCGATACCACCTTAATTCCAGTCCGGCGGCGATTAGTTTTCCCAATTCGGCAAAGGTAATCTCCTCGGACGTAGTGGTAAAGTAGATCCCTGTTCCGTCCGACTTACTGCAGGTGCTAGCGTTTGCTGGCAATCGCTCTCCGCGTTCGGCGGCCAGCAGCATACACTCGACCAGATCATGCACGTCGACCACAGAATATTCATAGTTCGACAGGCTCGGCACAATATGAACACCGAACCGCTTCAGCGAGCGAAACATGGCCAGCGAAACTTTGTCCCCTGGCCCTAGAACCATCGGAGGCCGCACGATGGTGACAGGGACGCGATCAGCAAACTCTCGCGCAGCCTGCTCGCCCGCCAGCTTGCTGCGGCCGTAGTTCGAAACCGGTTCACAGTCATCCGCCTCGGTACGCGGCTGATGAGAAGGTGAGACCCCGGCTGCTGCCAAAGACGAAACCTGCACCACGACCGGTGGATTCGTACACTTGGCCGCGACTGCCAAAACGTTGCGAACCCCCTGCTCGTTGCAGGCAAAGAATTCCTCGGTGCGGTGAACCCTGGTCGCCCCTCCGACGTGATAGACCTGAGAGTGGTCACTGATCGCCGTCTCGAGCGACTCTAGATTGCAGACATCACCTGGGTAGAGTTCTACTCCTGGCAATTGCAAATGTGGCAATTCCCTGGCCGTCGTCGGATTTCGAACCAGGCAGGCTACCTGATCTCCACGGGCCTGCAACTGCCGAACGAGCTCGGACCCGATGAAGCCTGTACCGCCGGTGACGAAAACTTTGGCCATCTCCAGCCCATATCTAGTGGTTCAGGGACAATTTATCGGCCCAGCCAAAAGGAGCCGAGCCTGAATATGAGTTTTACCGTGCAGTTCGGACGGGACACAACATCAGTAATGCGAAGTTCCACCAAGCCGCACAAATTGAATAATCGGAATCTCTCATCATTTACTTCAATTGAAATAACGGCAGCAGTTCGCACCTAATAGTATTCCCGGCCAAGACAACGGGAAAGTTCCGGTTGCCGCGATTCTGACGCAGTCCCGCGACTACCAACCGTTCCACCACCACGCAGTTCAATTGCGGCCGGGCAAATCTGCCAGATTGTTCAAAACTCGCCGGCCTGCCCCATTGGATCTCACTGAGTTGGCGCGATAGACTATATCTAGCTGGCTGCTAAAGATTTTTAGCAAAAAGACGCCACCGCTCAATCGCCTTGTTTAGGGGGAACCATGAATCGTCGCCTATTCCTATCCGGATGCCTTGCTGCGCCGTTGGCTCTGCGTATGTGCGAATCACATGCCGCCGACAATGCCAAATTGAAGCAGGTCGTCGACGGAGCCAACGCCTGGGTTGCGCAGTCGCAGTCCCGCGTCGGCAATTGGGTGGCCAATCAAGGTCAGTACCCGGTAGCGATGACTGGTCTGGCAGGCATGGCGCTATTAGGTCAAGGCTCGACCACCATGCAAGGTCTGTACTCGGCACATCTTCGCCGGGCGGTCAATTACCTCTGTGGTCGCTGCCGACCCAATGGCCTGATCGGTGAGCCATCGCGCGATTCTCGCTACACGTACGGCCACGGCTACGCAACGATGTTTCTCTCGCAAGTTCTGGGCGAAGAGGAGGACGAAAGCCGCCGCAAGGAATTGATCGAGGTGCTGACTCGTGCCGTGAAGTTCACCGCCGATGCGCAAACGACCTCCGGAGGCTGGGGATACGTCAGCGCCAAGGAAGGTGGCGACTTTGATGAAGGTTCGACAACCATTACCCAGGTCCAGGCACTGCGCGGATGTCGCAACGCCGGCATTCCTGTTCCCAAGGATGTGATCGACCGCGCGGTCAAGTACATCAA
>JAWXCH010000480.1:0-4272 GCA_034440595.1 Planctomycetota bacterium
GCTCTGCTCGGTGGTCGGTGTGGCCTGGGCCGGCATGGATATCAATATCTTTGTGCAGATCGGCTTTGTGGTGCTGGTGGGTCTGGCCAGCAAGAATGCGATTCTGATCGTGGAATTTGCCAAGGGGAAGTCTGAGCAAGGTGTTCCTCCGGCTGAAGCGACCGTTGAGGCCTGCCGCCTGCGCCTGCGGCCGATCATCATGACTTCGTTGGCCTTTATTCTGGGCGTGGTGCCGCTGGCCTTGGCGGTGGGTGCCGGTGCAGAGATGCGCACGGCACTGGGCATCGCCGTCTTTTCCGGCATGCTAGGTGTGACGCTGTTTGGAATCTTTTTGACGCCGGTGTTCTACTACGTCGTCGTGCGGCTGTTCGGAATAACTCCGACTGCGCAGGCAGCAGAAAAAGGCAAGCTGGGAGCAGTATCGCCTGGCGAGACAGGTCACTCGGCAAGTGCCGCGCACTAGGCGGAAAAAAGCGAGGTGCTGTGGCCGAAAACCACCAGATTCTCCAAAACGGCAAAGTACAGTAAGTCGCTAGTATTTAGCAGGATCGCTAGACCCGCGATATTTTCCTCTACCATTAAGCATTTGATGGCCAGTTCCCATCCAAGTTGAATGATGCGTCGATGGGGGATGATCTAGAGGAAGAGTGGCCAGCTTAATCGGGCCAATCACTGCCGATTCTCGGGGGAAATTGTGCCGCAGGTGCTTGGCCATTTGCGTGGTCTGAGAAAGCAGCGAAAATATCTCGATTTAAGATGGCCCGGGCACGGTCAAATTCATTGACTTTCGCATTTTCCACAGATACTTTGGAAGGACCGCATTCGATTCCCAACACTGATGCTCAGGTGCCATGATGTATAGGTTTTGCTTCTCCAACGCGATTATGCCAGGTGGAATTCTGGCTATAGTATGCGCGAGTTTACTCTGTCTGGCGGTATCTCCGGCCAGCGCAAACGAAATTGAGCTTTTTGCGACGGACGCGGACACGTTCAAGCCTTCGACGGGCCACAATTTCAACTCCACGCTTACCCTCTATTCGCTGGAGCGGGATAATCCGGCGAATACGCACATCGCTTTCGTGAAATTCGATATGGAGGCAGTTCCCAATGGATCGACGATCGATAGTATTACGCTGCGGATGGTGGCGAATTTAAGCTCGGCCGCTTCGGTGGCGAATGTTTTTCGAATTGAGACGGACGCTTGGTCGAGCATTTCGGTGGATGCCTATCCGGGGTTGAATCAGCAGCTTGCGCCCGATCAACCGATTCCGACCGGCATGACGCCGTATACCTGGGCGCTCGATGTGAATGCGTTTAATTACCAGACCGACCTGACCGACAATTTTCTGACGCTGGCCCTGACTTCGCCGGGCAACGTTCTATGGTACGGATCGGGCGTTACTACCCAGTCCAGTCAACCGCGACTGACGGTTAACTTTACGCCCGCGTCTGCTCCGATCACTGGCGATCTCAACTACGATGGCTTCGTTGGACAAAGCGACCTGAACAAAATCCTGGCGAATTGGGGCGGAGAAGTCACCACCCCAGGATCGTGGGTTCAAGGGGATCCCAGCGGGGACGGCCTCGTCAGTCAGCCCGATCTGAATGACGTGTTGAGCGGCTGGGGTCAGGGGGACTTGGACGTTTCGCCCGTGCCAGAGCCAGCGACGATGTTGCTGATGGGGCTAGGTGGTGTTGCATGTGTGATAATGCAACTTCGACTACGGCGCGCGTAATGTAGTCATCTTGCTCCGCAAGATGGAATTTGAAGGTTGCGTGCAACACAGCACACGTAGCCGGCACGGTCGTGCGTGCCGAAAAGCATTCTTGCAATCACGCGCTGATTCACTAATTCACCTCTCCCGCTTGCCGGGAGAGGTCGCGGTATCAGCCGCGGGTGAGGGTTTTCTGCTTCTCTCGCAAAACACTCTTTCGACGGAGCGAAAGGCGACTGTGTGCGTACAAAGTCGTTGCGAAATGTTAGCCGCTGGCGCGCTAGCGGAGCGCGTGTTATTGTGCGGCACTGTTTCAACCTGAAGCGCCAGCGAGGCGCAGCACGTTTGGCGATTTTTCCTCGCTTGCGCGTCGGGTTGAAAGTGAATCCGTTGCCTTTCACTCCGTGAAAGAGCACTGTCGGTAGAACGCCGCACCAACTCGAGTACCAAGCAGAACGCTATTTCGCGGAGCGAAATGCGACTGTGGGCGTGCATTTCCTTCCTTATCCTGTTCATCCTGTCTATCCTTGTTCATTTTTTAAACAAGGATGACAGGGAAACGTATCTGTTGTTTTCTCCGCGACTCTGCGCCTCTGCGGGAGACAACCAATTATCGACCGATCGAAAAATTAGATTGCGCGCAGAGGCGCGGAGACGCAGAGGATTGATTCAGCCGCGTGATATTATTTGATATCAAAACTGAAGTCGTTCTTGCCGTCCTTGGTAATCTCAACCGTCAGCTTGCTCTTGGTGTTGTAGGCCTCTGGAATACGCTCGGGCAATGGAACGATCCGTCCTGCTCCTGCCTGCTTTGCCTTGCTATGATCGGGGGAAGAAATCTGTACCTGATACTTGCCGGGTGGCAGGCCTTTGTCGGCAGGAATTTTGAACTCGCCGTTTTTGATATTGGTCCCGGAAGAGCGTGGACCATCTACTGGTTGAAACGAGATTGTTCCCTCAGCAAGCGGTTTGCCTTGGAAGGTGACTTTGCCGGAGAGGGGGAGAAGTGGTGGTTCAGCTACCACATCCTCGTCTTTAAATGTGACCGGACCATTGAACGACAACGATTCCTTTTCAACTGGTCGATCGCGCTCAAGACTAATCTTTAGCAGCGGATCGTTTTCAGCGGCGCGGAGGTAATCATCTTTGGAGACCTTGTTACCAGCTATGTAGTACTGTGGAAAATCGGGGTGTAGCTTTCCGGCACGAGTAAACTCCCGCATAATCCCGTTGCCGCTCGTAATCGTTGATTCTCCTAACAGTTTGCCGTTTGCATCCCAAAATCGAAAGGCACCGGCGGGCTTGCCATCTTTGTAATTTTGAACAGAGAACAGCTTGCCGTTGTCGTGAAACTGATACCATACGCCCTCGGGCTTTCCGTCCTTGTAGATCCTCTCGGACGATAAATTTCCGCTCGGAAAATAGTCTCGCTCTCCAACCTTTAGTCCGTCGACCTGATACTCAAACGACCTTGCAGTGACCGCGCTTGGTTTTACTGTGCGACTCCGCTTCTTCGCCGTTTCCGGAATCAAATTCTTCGCCGGGTCGTATTGATCGGTGGCTGGTACTTTCTCAGCAGGCGCGGCAGCACCGGTGGATGCGGGTTCGACAGCAGGTTGAATTCCGGCAGGATTACTTGGTCCCGGTCTGCGTGGTGCCGCGGAAGCTGGACCGGAGGGGGTCGGCTGCGGCGGGGCTGCTGGCTTCTCCTTCGCCGGCAGCGTGAAGTTCAGATCGGTCACCGGGGCCTGGCCTGGTTTGAGGGTAATCTCCTTGGAGTCCCCCGGTGCTTGGATACCCGTCTCTGGGTCTTTCGGCGGCCATGCCTCCACAGATAACTTTTTACCGTCTGCCGGAAGGCGAGTCGAGAATAGTCCTTCTGCGTCAGTGACCAGATGCGAAATTCCTTTGATCAACACAGTAACTCCTGCCATCGGCTTTCCATTTGAGTCCAGCACTCGGCCGCTAACCGGAATCGTGGGAATGACTCGCAGCTTTACAATCCGTGGAGCGGCAGCGTAGACGTCAACCTGGAATCCATAATGTTGAGTAAATTGGTCCGGCAGATTTTCCAGACTTAGGGAGTACGTTCCGGCAGGTAAGCCACTCAGCGAGAACGCGCCGTCTTTGTCCGTTTGTGCCCGAAAGTACTCCACCGCTGATTCCTGCGTGCCGGGAAAATAGATTGATTCAGCTTGCCGGAACGCGCGTACGGTCACGCCCGCTAATCCTTGCGTATCGGGTGTAATGACACGACCAGAAATGATACTTTCGGGCTTCATGAGAATATCGATCGCGCGATCGAAGGTATCACCAACATGATCGCCGCGATGATTCGACCACCTTGCCACGGCCAATCCTGGCGCGGTTGCAATCAGTTCCATGTAGCCGTAAGCGGGCACATCGTTGATTGTAATTTTCCCAGTGGCATCCGGACGAAACTGGAAGACCTGCGGCAGTTTTGAGGTGTAGGTATTGGACAGCAGGGAGTTAAATGAAATTTGAGGCCCACCGAAGCCACCACCCATGCCCCCCCCGAAGCCGCCCACGCCAACCC
>JAWXCH010000481.1:0-9407 GCA_034440595.1 Planctomycetota bacterium
ATATGACCTTGCGCGACTGGGCAAATGCCGCTGCCGACTATCGCGATGCCATCAAGTTGGACAGCAACCTCGGGCCGGCGTATCTGGGTGCCGCCTGGATCATGGCAACCTGTCCCGATGAGCGTTTTCGCAATCCCGAGATGGCCATCAAGACCGCGCAGCGCGCGATGGAGCTGGAAGGGGATAGCGATCCGCGCTACACCGAAGCACTGGCTGCCGCCTATGCCAACTCCGGACAATATGACTCGGCGGTTGCGATCCTGAAACCGCTGATCGAAAAGCTGCCGCGCAATCAACAGGCAGGTGCGCTGGCCCGTCTGGAACTGTACAAAGCGGAAACTCCTTTTCGCGACGGAGTGAGTCAGCCGGCGACGGCACGCACTCGTCAACCTGCTCCGCAAGCGCAGAATCCCCCGCCACAAAATCGTCCACAGGCGCGGCAGTCCTCGCGTCCACAACCGTTCGGTCGGTAGCGCCGTGGGGTGTGCCACTGCGCATGGTGTGCCATTACGCATGGTCTCCCATTACGCATGGTCTCCCATTACGCATGGTGTGCCACTGGCTCTGCCAGTGCTTTGCGCTGTGAATCCGCTTCACCTCTCTCGCGCGGGAGTAGGTCGACGCTCCAGCGACGGGTGAGGGAAACTGTTGCCTTTCACTCCGTGAAAGAGCACATTCGGTGGAGCGACACACCAATTCGAGTACCAAGCAGATCACTATTTCGCGGAGCGAAATGCGACTGTAGCCACGCGTGAGGGCCGCTTGTATCAGGTTGCGTTTAGAAAATGACAAATAATAAATCGCGCCGCTGGTTAGGCCGGACGATTTATCATTTGTTATCAATTATTTTTTATTTGTTATTGAAGGCGGCAGCCACCTACAACACCACCCCGATCTTTTTCGCGCGCAGTTTCAGCCCCGTGCGAAAGTACGGAAACGGGTAGGGAGGATGGCGGCGTGCCCAAAAGAAGGTGCTCTCGACCAGTGATCGTGGCAGCGTGCCCGCTTCGACCTTTTGCACCACTAGGTCCACAAACGCAAACTCCGACGGCAATCGCGATTGCAATCCGGCGTTGAGCACCTTGCGAAATTCGTCGGCCGATCCATCCAATGGAGAATTAGCGGCATTCGCAATTCCGATCAGGGGAGCTGTCCCTAGCACGGCCAGCGATCGCAGAAAGTTCCGACGAGTCCAGATCATGATCGGTCTCTTGGTGAATGAATATTCCCTCGGTCCATAGAATGGACCCTGTTCCCTGGCCGAATGGCCAAGGGGACCGCGAGAAAACGGCAACTCGCCGCGTCTGACTCGCGGGGGGACTTGTAGCGAAATTTGGCCATTACCTCAAGAGGAGCCGCAATCTGGCGGCCAACAAGCCTTGTCACTATTCTTGGCAATTTAGAAGTGCTGCGTAAGCTTCGCAGGCTATTCGGATCGTAAGTGACACGCTGCTAAGCATTTTTGGGTTCTTGGCAAACCGGGTACTCTCAAATGGCTGGTTTACGAGGTGGATATTATCGCTGGCCTCATAAAAGTTTGACGAAGGGGGGGCCAACCCGCTATAGTGTCTGATGCTCGCCAGCTAGCAGGAACCCCTGCAATTGCCGGTGGCCTCGCCTGCACGAACACGATTGAGCGCACTGGCTGGTTTCAGCCATGTGCCCCCCTGGCCGCATCCCTCCATTATTCTTGCAAGGAAACCTGCCATGCTTGTTATCCCTGGTCAGCCCGGTAAGGACTTGTGCGATGCCAACTTAGGCGTGACGCGGCGCGATCTGCTTCGCGTCGGCGGTTCGGCATTCCTCGGGCTATCGCTGGCCAACCTTTTGCGTGGCGAGGCGGCTGCCAAGGAACTGGCCAAGGACGCTCGGCCTGTGACGGGCGCATTGCACGGTGCCGGCTCCGCTGGTTGGGGACGTGCCAAGAGCGTGATATTCGTTTATCTGCAAGGTGGGCCTAGTCAACTCGACCTGTGGGATCCAAAAGAAGGTGTGCCCGACAACGTGCGCAGCGCCTTCAAGACTGCTAAGTCCAAGGTGCCTGGCATCGATCTGACCGAAAACCTGCCCAAGTTTGGTCAGATCACGGACAAGACGACGCTGATTCGCTCGATGAGCTATACGCCGAATGGCTTGTTCAATCACACGGCGGCCATCTACCAAATGCACACGGGCTACACCGCCGACAAGGTCAGCCCTTCTGGCCAGCTAGAACCTCCTTCGCCAAAGGACTATCCGAATTTTGGCTCGAACATCATTCGACTGAAGCCGCCAACGGTTCCGATGCTGCCGTTCGTCATGCTCCCTCGCCCGTTGCAAGAGAGCAACGTGGTGGGCAAGAGCGGCACCGCCGGTTTCCTGGGCCGTGCGTATGATCCGTACTATCTCTATCCGACTGGCGATGACATGGACATGGCCAAGATGGATCGCGTGAAAACCGAAGATCTGCAATTGCGGCCTGAGATCACTTCGACGCGACTGGAACGCCGCGCACGCCTGCGAGACTTGATCAATCAAGGCATGCCCGAAGTCGATAAGGCAACCTCCAAATATGACCTGAACGAATACTACGACAAAGCACTCGGCCTGATTCTTTCCGGCCGTGCGAGAGACGCATTCGATTTGACGAAGGAATCCGCTGCCACTCGCGATCGTTACGGGCGCAACACTTTTGGCCAAAGCTGCCTGCTGGCACGCCGACTGGTCGAGGCGGGCACTCGCGTGGTCGAGGTTATCTGGCCAAAGGTCGCCAACAGTGACAATCACTCCTGGGACATGCACGTCAATTTGACCACCCGCATGAAGACCCAGGCGGGACCGATGTTGGATTCCGGATTGTCCGCGTTGATTTCCGATCTGGATGAACGTGGCCTGTTGGACGAAACGCTGGTCGTCGCCGTGGGAGAGTTCGGGCGTGCTCCGCAGCGCGGCGTCAGTACTTCTGGCAACGGCAACTCGGCCGATGGTCGCGACCACTGGCCGTACTGCTACACGGCCTGCCTAGCCGGTGCCGGTATCAAGCGTGGCTTTGTCTACGGTAAGAGTGACAAGACGGCGAGTGCACCTCACGAGAACCCAGTGCATCCGACCGAACTATTGGCCACGATCTATCACGCCGTCGGGCTGGATCCAGCGACGATTGTCTACAATCATCTCAACCAACCGCGCGAGATGGTGCAAGGGAATGTCGTGAATGGGTTGTTTGCGTAGGGCAAGTGTACGTCTCCCGCGTAGAAGTGGGAGAGGCGTAGTTGATACCAATAACAAATGACAAATAATTAATAGCAAATAACAAATCGTTCCGGTCGCGTCACTACGCGGCTCGATTTGTTATTTGTTATCAGTCATTTATTATTTGCTATTTCGTGAATACTCCATTAGCGTGCTTCTCGCGCCGACGAAGTATCTACCTCTCACGCCGGGGCCATTGCCAGCGCCCGCAGTGCATTCAGGTAGTTCAGCACGTCTTCGCAGGCGACTTCTTTCCACTCGGCTGATTTGTGACGCAGGATGGCCAGCTTGAAGGACTCCACGGCGTCGAACAGATCGGCCGGTAGCTCTGGCAACTCGGCAAATGGTCGCACAGGGGTGACGAGACTGGACGCATCAGTATGCTCCGCGCCAAAATCTGCATCTCCATCTGCGCTGGATGAGTCGCCGTAGGCGGACGCATCATCGCCAAAGTCTGGCCCTTCGTGCAACGGCCCGCTGCCCTCAAAGTCGCCGCTGGCGCGTTCGGTCGATTCACTGGCGTCGACATCCTCGTCGGTCTCGGCCGAGATGATGTCGCTGTCTTGCGGTGTTTCGTCTGGGGCACCGCCGAGGGCGGTCCAGCGTTCGCGGCGCATATCGGCCACGCTCCACTGATTTTGCAGGCTCCCCTCCAGCCACATCTCGGCGTCGTTCCAATCGATGGCCGCCTGAAAGTGACTCCAGTACAAACCGTTGTAATCGGTATAGACTCCGCCGAAACGCTCGTACACGCGACGTAACCTACCGACATGCTGTCCGGTGACATTGCCAACGCGACGGCTCCAGGCATCGTCCGAGTACTCGACGGCTGGCGCACCGGCCAGAACCAATGCAGCCCGCCAATCTTGAATGATCCGCCCTTTTTCCCAATTGGTAGTACTGACCAGGCGATTCCATTGTCCAAGAAACTCGACCGATGTTTCGTCTGCTGTGGTTCCTGCCTCTGTCGCATTCAAGTTGATCATGGGCCGTTGCAATAGGGTTCCGGTGTGTGCCTGAAAAAGAAAGCGTGCAGAGCCGCTGCTCGTCACGCCGCAATCGATCTTAGCAAAATGCGAGCGACGACAACCGCTGTCTTGGCGGTTCAAGGGACGGTAGTCGTCAGAGAGTGTCAAACCGTCCATACCAGCATGCGAAACCGAGACGCCCAAAATTCAAAACCAGTCGTTGCCAGTTGTGGATAACTTGTCGGCAAGGGAACTTCACGGACAGTAGAACGGTCAAATGTGTCTCCGGCTGCCTGGTTCTGTTAACAAGAAACAGAAACTCGTGCCTATCTCAGGCAGTTCCCCTCTAGCGATGGGGAGGCGATGCCGACGCGAAACCGCCGGTAATTAGGCACAATTTTGACCAAGATTCATGCTTCGGGTATAGTAAATGTCTACCTTTGGTCCAGCGATTCGCCAGTGTGAGCGTCTGCCGCCGGTCGATATAGGTAGTTATCCCGCCACGTTTTACCTTCCTGCAGTAGCTACGTTCGTACCGATTCTTAGAAGTGGCCGTGTCTTAAATGAGCGTGGCCGCTTTAGCCGAATCAACTTCCCTGATGTTGCCCATAAACGGCTGACTATGATTGACTGGCCCGCCATTTGGAAAACTCGCGCAGGCGGCGGTCTTCGCAACGAAAGTTGTGTTGACCGGTGGTCGCGCTGCGCCCTCCAAACGTGCTTGCTGGTGGTGATAGCCGTTCTTGTGTCGGTCAGCATGAGTACCCAGCCAGCAGATGCCGCTGATCTAGCGCGCGGTGAGCAAATCTACACCCAGCAATGCGCCAAATGCCACGGCAAAACGGGCGAAGGCAACGTCGAACACTACGCCAACCCGTTGATCGGCGATCGCTCGGTCCTGGAACTGGCCAAGATCATCGGCAAGACCATGCCCGAGGACAAGCCGGCGAGTTGCACCGGCGAAGACGCCGAGGCGGTCGCGGCCTTCATTCATCATGCGTTTTATTCACCGGTGGCACAAGCGCGGGCGAAACCGGCGCGGATCGAGCTGGCACGAGTCACGGTACGGCAGTATCAGAACATGCTGGCCGATCTGATTGGCAGCTATCGCGAGCCGGCTGTCTGGCCGCAATCGGGCGGTCTGAAAGCACGCTACTTCCGCCAGCGCGGGTACAACGCCCCCGATCAGCGGATCGAACGAGTCGACCCGGTGGTGGATTTTGATTTTGGTGACGGGCCGCCACGCCTGGAAGTCACAGCAGAAGAGCGAGCAGCGGTCGAACAAGTGCGCGCGGATGTCAACCAAAACTGGAAAGACAGGCTTAACCCCAAGAAAGTGCCGGATCCAGAAAAAGCCGAATGGGATAAGGGAGAAAAGGAAAAGCAGAAGAAATACCAGGAAGGCAAAGAGAAGCTGGACCGTGACCGAATCGATCCAGAAGAGTTCTCCATTCGTTGGGAAGGCTCCGTCCTTGCGCCAGAAACCGGCGACTACCAATTTGTAGTCCGCACCGACAAGACCGCTCGCCTCTGGGTTAATAACCTCAGAGAGCCGTTGGTCGACGCCTGGGTGAAATCGGGAACGGATACCGAGTATCGCGGGTCGGTGTTTCTAATCGGTGGCCGTGCCTATGCGATCAAGCTGGAATTCTCCAAACCGCGTCGTCAGGGTGAAAAGAAAAAGAACGAGATACCTCCGCCACATGCAGCGATGATTGGCCTGGAGTGGAAGGTTCCGCATCGAACGCGCGAAGTCATCCCGGCCGGATTCCTGTCACCAGAGCGCACGCCAGAGGTATTTGTCGTGCAGACGAAGTTTCCGCCGGACGATCGCAGCGTCGGCTACGAACGTGCCAACTCCATCTCCAAAGCCTGGGATCAGGCCACCACCGCCGCCGCAATCGAGGCCTCGGACTACGTCCTGGCAAATATTGATGGGCTAATTGATCTCCGTGGTGCTGATCGTGGAGAGGGTGGTCGTGGAGAAGGTCGCCGCCGTGGCCGAGATCGCCAACGACCCTCTGAGAAATCCGACAACAAGCCAGCCGACACCAAACAAGATGATAATAAACAGGCAGAAGAAAAGGCTGCTGCCGAAGCGGCGAAGCAGGAAGCCGAAGCAAAAGCGGCCGAAGTAAAGGCCGACCGTCGAGCGCAGCAGCTTCGCCAGTTTGCCGCGACCTTTGCCGAGCGTGCCTTTCGCCGGCCCTTGTCCGATGCCCAGCGTTCGCTCTATATCGACAGGATCTTTGACGCCAGCGACGATCCAGAACTGGCCCTGCGCCGCGTCGTGCTGCTGGTACTCAAGTCGCCAAGATTCTTGTACCGCGAGCTTTCGTCCGAGGAAGCGTCACAGGACGCGATGGACTCGTACGACGTTGCCGCACGATTATCGATCGCGCTTTGGGATTCGCTCCCCGATGCAGAGCTACTGCGTGCTGCCTCCAAAGGAGAGCTAACCACGCTGCCTGCAGTGCGCAAGCAGGCGGAGCGGATGCTGGCAGATCGCCGCGCACGCGCCAAGCTGCACGAGTTCTTCTGCATCTGGCTGCATATCGAACATATCACCGATCTGAGCAAGGACTCGCATAAGTACCCCGAGTTCACGCCACGCATTGCCACCGACCTGCGAGATTCGCTGCTCCACTTCGTGGATGATACCGTCTGGAGCGAGCAGTCCGACTTCCGTCAGTTGTTGCTGGCCGATGCACTGCCGCTCAACGGTCGCCTGGCAGAGTTCTTGAAGGTAAAAATGCCGGCCGATTCACCGTTTCAGCCAATGCCATTGTCGAACCACCGTGCGGGCGTGCTCACGCACCCGTACCTGCTGGCCGCCTTTGCCTACACCGGCAGCAGTTCGCCTATTCATCGCGGCGTGTTTATTTCGCGTAACATGCTAGGCCGCGCGCTGCGGCCCCCGCCGATTGCCGTCAGCCCGATACCCCCCGACTTGCATGCCGACCTGACCACTCGTGAGCGAGTCTCGCTACAGACGCAGGCACAGTCTTGCATGTCGTGCCACACCATGATCAATGGGCTAGGTTTCACACTGGAGAACTTCGACGCAGTCGGTCGATTTAGAGAGAAAGACAACGGTCGCCCGGTGATTACCGCCGGCGATTACCAGACCCGCACCGGTGACGAAGTCCGCTTTAAGGATGTCCAGGAACTGGCCAAATTCCTGGCCAATAGTCAAGAATCGCACACAGCGTTTGTCGAGCAACTGTTTCACTTTATGATCAAACAGCCGATTCGTGCGCATGGCGAACAGCTATCGGGCGAGTTGACAACCTCGTTTCGCGACAGCAGTTTGCATATAACTAAATTAGTGGCCGAGATTGCCGCGCGTGCGGCGATGGTTTCCCGCGACAAGAGGTAAAGGTGTGCCACTGGCTCCGCCAGTGCGAACCACGCATGGCCTCGATTTACAGATTACGAACTTTGTAGAGAGGTGGTTGATTAAAAAGTCGTGAGACGATCCGCCAAACTGGCGCTCGTATGCATTGATTGAGTTAGGAGCGGAACGAACAGTTCCACCAGGATCAATCACTGGCAGAGCCAGTGGCACGCAGATTCCACCAGGACAATCCAGCCAGGAAGTTAGAGAAAAACGGAGCCAGAGGATATGCCACACATTCATTCCCGACGAGCGTTTATCCGTGATCTGGGAATCAGCGCCGCTGCGGTTCCTTTTCTGCTGAACTTGCCTAGTTTGTGTTTTGCCAATCAGACTGCCCGCAAGCAGCGTCTGGTGATCCTTTTCAGCCCGAACGGCGTCGTTCCCAATACGTTTTGGCCAGAACACGTTGGCGACAAATTCACGTTCAATGAAAGCATGAAGCCGCTGGAGCCATTTCGCGATCGATCGTTAGTTCTCAATGGCATCTGCGACCGGATCGAAGGGGACGGCGACAACCACATGCGCGGCATTGGCTGCTTGCTGACCGGTATCGAATTGTTCCCCGGCAACGTGATGGGTGGTGGTGGCACACCGGCCGGTTGGTCGACCGGCCGATCGATCGATCAAGAGATCAAGCATCACCTGCAAAAACAGGAAGCGACACGCACGCGATTCGGTTCGCTGGAGTTTGGCGTACTGGTTCCCGACCGCGCCGATACCTGGACACGCATGGTTTACGACGGCCCGAACAAGCCGATCGCTCCCGTTAACGATCCGTATCAAATGTTTGGCAAGCTATACGGCAAGCTGAAGGATCAAGAAAGCCTGCGCAGCATTCTGGACGTGCTGAACGAAGATTTTCGCAAAGTCAAAACGATGGTCAGCCGCGAAGACCAGCGTCTGCTGGATGAGCATACGACCCTGGTTCGCGAGTTGGAGCAAGAACTGCGAGCCAACGACAAGGTGGACGTTGGCCATGCCGTGCCCGAGCTAGAGCCGGGCGTGCGCGAAGACAACGACAACATGCCAAAAATCAGCAAGATGCAAATCGAGTTGATTGTCAGTGGCTTTGTCGCGGACTTTGCACGCGTTGGCACGTTGCAATACACCAATTCGGTCGGTCAGGCCAAGTTCCGCTGGCTGGGGATCGAGGATCCACACCACGAACTGTCTCACGAAGGGGACAACAAGCACGAGTCGCTCGACAAGTTGACGCGCATTAACAAGTGGTTCTGCGAGCAGGTGGCCTATCTGGCCAAGCGACTAGCCGAGACCCCTGAGCCAGGTGGGCCGGGCAGCTTGCTCGACAACACCACGATCATCTGGACCAACGAACTAGGCAAAGGCAACAACCATTCGATGGACGATATCCCGTTCATTCTCGTCGGCGGCGGCATGGGATACAAAACGGGCCAATATCTGAATCTGCCCAAGGTCCCGCACAACCGCATGCTGATGACGCTGGGTCAAAGTTTTGGCCTGGAGCTGAAAAAATTCGGCAATCCCGATTACTGCGGCGACGGCATTCTGACGCAGTTGACGTAAAGGTTGAGTTGGTGTCGGCGCATCAATATTTACGCCGAAGGCGTTCCATTCCATAGCCTAGGGTTCGCTGCGCAGCGGCGTACCCTAGGAAAAATGTCCCGAAGTATTCGGTTACCGCGAAGCGGTTAAATTCAGTCGATCGACACTCCGTCAGCGGATTTTTCGCTTCAAACGAGTCTCAACCGCAAGTTGTGGAACCCCTACAGGGTACTTGAATCGAGCTACTCTTACCCAGGGTGGGCCGCTGCGCGTCGACCCTGGGC
>JAWXCH010000482.1:0-5840 GCA_034440595.1 Planctomycetota bacterium
AGATCGACGTGACCCTGGCGGATTTGGTGGCAGATGTTCGCGCACTCACGCCGAGCGAAGCGGCTGAACGGATTGTTCCCGCAGCGGACGAATTGCTGCTGGGCCTGCGGAGCCGCGAACAGCGACTGCGGTTTGCATTGCGGCGGCGGGCAACGTATGCGCGCGATCGACTCGATCAGTTCGCGGCACGACGGGCCTTTCGCCGCCCGTTTGATCGGTTGCTCAACGCCGCTCGCGACCTGGATGCGACGCAAGCTCGCGCCACACGTGCAATAAAACAATTACAGCGCCTCGCTCGGCACCGCGTACAAGGTATGTCAGCGCAGCTTGAGTCACTCAGCCCGTTGGGGATTCTAGCCCGTGGCTACAGTCTGGCCACGCGATTGGACGACAACCGGCTGATCACCGACGCCAGCACTTTGCAACCCGGTGATCGAGTGCGCACTCGACTAGCCAAAGGGGAATTTGTCAGCCAGATTGAAAGTGTTGACGGGCTCAACAATCGAGAATAATCCTCACTTTTGCCAAACTTGGGAACAACACGATCATGACACCTGCGACCAAAACCAATCCGGAGAATCCCTCGTTTGAAGAAGCCGTGATTGCTCTGGAGTCGATAGTTCACGACCTGGAAGAGGGGCAGATTGGCCTGGCCGAGGCCTTAAAACAGTACGAGCAAGGGGTCGCGCTGCTTGGCAAATGCTATCAAATGCTGGAATCCGCCGAGCGAAAAATTGAGTTACTTTCCGGCTTCGATGCGGCAGGAAACCCGGTCGTGGTCCCTTTTGACGACGAGTCCAGCCTGAACCGGGACGAAAAAGGGGGGGCCAAAACACGTCGCAGGACCGCTCCCAAGCCATCCGCTCGCCCTGCCACGGAAACGGAAGTGAATGTAGACGAAGGACCTACGCTGTTTTAGAATGGACGTGGTGGGACTGTGACACGTCCGTCAGGGCGAGTCATTTGGAGTGGCTACATGAAAGAACACCGCCGCAAATGGCCGTGTAAGTTGCACGCAACCGCCGAGCACGATTGTCTTTAGCATTCAATATGGCCGACAGCATAACGATCCCGCTTAGTGAAGCCATGGCGACCGCACGTCGCCAGGTCGATGCGGCGCTGGATCGTTTCACGCGGTTTTCGCCAGCCTGTCCGGCCCGTCTGGGCGAGGCTATCCGCTACAGTTTGCTGGCACCCGGCAAGCGGCTGCGACCGATTCTGGTGTTATGGGGGGCCGAAGCCTGCGGTTACCAAGAACAGAGCGAAGCGGACGAATCTATTCTGGCGGCCGCCTGTGCCGTCGAAATGATTCACTGCTATTCGCTGATTCACGACGACCTGCCGGCCATGGACGACGACGATTTGCGACGTGGTCGACCAACCTGTCATAAAGCCTTTGACGAGGCCACAGCCATTTTAGCTGGAGATGCGTTATTGGCTCTGGCGTTTGAAGTCCTGGCCACGCATGCACAGCCGGCCAATCTGGCCTCGCAATGTTGTGCGCTATTGGCACGGGCTGCCGGTCCTACGGCACTGGTCGGGGGACAAGCGGATGATTTGGCAGGACAGTTTTCGGCAGACGGGCTGATTACACTCCAAGCGATTCACGAACGAAAAACGGGTGCCATGATTCGTGTGTCATTGGAAATCGGCTGTACATTGGCAGAGGCCACGCCGGAACAATGTGAAGTGCTGGATAGCTATGGCACAAAACTGGGGCTGGCGTTTCAGATCGCGGACGACCTGTTGGATGTCCGTGGTGATGAGGCAGCAACCGGCAAACGTGTTGGCAAGGATTCGGAGATGGGGAAACTAACGTTTCCGGGTTTGTTGGGCGTAGACGAAAGTCTCCGCCGCGCGCAGCGTCTCATTGATGAGGCGACCTGTGCAATTGCACCCCTCGGTTCTCAGGCGAGCAAGCTGGATGCATTGGCCCGCTATGTCTTGGAAAGGAATCATTAATGGACCAGTTGCTTTCAAAAATTTCATCGCCGCGCGACCTCCAGGGTCTCAGTGCAGAGCAGCTTGAGCAGCTTGCCACGGAGATGCGGATTACGCTGTGCAACTTGCTTGCTAACCGAACCGCGCATTTTGCCTCGAACCTTGGCGTGGTCGAATTGTGCATCGCCCTGCATACATCGTTCGATTTCAGCAAGGACCGGCTGATTTGGGATACTGGCCATCAAATTTACCCGCACAAGCTCATCACCGGTCGCTATCGACAGTTCGACTCGATTCGTACCAAAGGCGGCCTGATGGGCTACCCGAATCCGCATGAGAGCGAATACGACCTGTTCATGACCGGCCACGCCGGGTGCAGTGTCTCGACCGCACTTGGCCTGAAAAGCGGCGACGACCTGATGGGTGGTGATCCACGCTACAGCGTCGCCGTCATCGGTGATGGAGCCCTCCCGTCTGGGATCGTCTTTGAAGCACTCAACAATGCCGGCGGTTTGAAGAAGAAGATGATTGTCATTCTGAATGACAATCGGATGTCGATCTGCCCGCGTGTTGGTGGTCTGGCAGATTATCTCGACCGGCTGCGCGTCAATTCGCTCTACTCGGGCCTGAAGGCCGAAGTGGTCAAGATTCTGAACAAGGTGCCGATTATTGGCGATCCGGTCGAACGGATGCTCTGGCAGGTGAAAGAATCGATCAAGGCTGGCCTGCACGGCGGCATGCTGTTTGAGGAGATGGGGGTCCGCTACATCGGTCCGGTTGACGGGCACAACATCCCGCAGCTTCGCCGCTATTTGAAAATGGTGAAGGATGTCGAAGGTCCAGTGCTGTTGCACGTAGTGACGGAAAAGGGGCACGGCTTTGAGCCAGCCTCTAAGGATCCGGTGACGTTCCACACGCCCGCACCGTTTGAGTGCGACTCGCAGCAGATCATTGCAATGAAGAAGGGTGGCTCACCGGCTTACACTGACATTGCCAGCGCCGCGATCCACGACCACATGTCAAAAAATCCGTTGGTCACCGTCATCACCGCTGCCATGTGCCAGGGGAACAAGCTGGAGCGCGTACGCGAGGCGTTTCCAACGCGATTCTTTGATACCGGCATTTGCGAATCGCACGCCGTCGCTTTTGCCGCTGGACAGGCCAAGAGTGGCCTGCGACCGATTGTCGATATTTACAGCACCTTCCTGCAACGTAGCTACGATCAGATTTTTCAGGAAGCGTCGCTACAAAACCTGCCGGTCACGTTTATGCTCGACCGAGCCGGCATCACCGGTCCCGATGGACCTACGCATCACGGCATGTTCGATATCGGCTACATGCGGCTGTTTCCAAACATCACCGTGATGGCCCCTGGAGATTCGGTCGACTTGCAGCAGATGCTGGACTTTTCCCTTTCGCACACTGGCCCCTGTTCGATTCGCTATCCAAAGGCGTCGGTCGCCACCATTGAACAGAAGCGCGAGCCGCTGGAACTGGGTCGAGCCGAAGTACTCGAATGGGGAGAAGATGGCGCAATCATCTGCTGCGGAACACTGCTTTCCGATTGCCTGGCGGCGGCCGCCCAATTGCGCGAAGAAGGTTACGATGTCGCGGTGATCAACGCCCGGTTTATCAAGCCGCTCGATACCGAGACGATGCTGCGTGCCATCTCCGAATGTGCCTTTGTGGTCACCGTCGAGGAAGGTGCGCTGATGACCGGCTTTGGCAGTGCCATTCTGGAAGCCGCAGCCGACGCTGGAGTCAACGCCGCGCATGTCCGCCGACTCGGCATTCCGGACCAGTATGTCGAACATGGGGAGCGCGCCGAATTGCTGGCTGATCTTTGTCTGGATACCGCCGGTATCGTCCGCGCCTGCCGTGACGGCCTGGTCCGTGCAGATATTTTCAAAGAACCGGTGCACCGGCGGGTAAGCTAGTCTTTTTCCGCCAGTTCGCATCTCCACATTGTTAAATGTCGTGTGGCATTCCGTCACGCTGAACCTTGCCCCGCGCGCCCAGCCCGCCTATGATCGAGCGCATGGCTACACCCAAGTCGAGTACTGCGACCGCACTTCCCTCCCCTGCCGATGGCAAACGGCTGCGCGCGGTGTTGCTTGGGTCTGGCGAGAGTGCCAAAGTCGCAGCCGAAATGGCTCGATTGCGACCGCTGATCGAGCAGCATCTGGATGTCGTGCTCTGCGACATGGAATTTTGCGACACATTGCAAACAGCCGAGGCCGATCTGGCAATTGTGCTGGGAGGAGACGGCTCGATCTTGCGTGCTGCTCGCCGGATGGGGCACCGGCAGTTGCCCATTCTTGGCGGTAATTTAGGCAAGTTGGGATTTCTGGCAGATTACACGATCGATGAACTGGTGAATCATTTACCGGCGCTGTGCCGCGGGGAGTACAAGATCGTTGAGCACCTGATGCTGCAATGCACCGTTTTTCGCGATGGCAAGCCGCTGCAGTCGACGCTCGGCCTAAACGAAACGGCCATCCTGGGCGGGCATCCGTTCACCATGCTCGATATCCAGCTTTACGTTGACTCAGAAGAGGCAACTACCTATAGTTGCGACGGTTTGATCATAGCCACGGCTGTTGGATCGACCGCACACAACCTGTCGGCGGGAGGCCCGATCCTGCGAAAGGACTTGCAGGCGTTTGTGATCTCGCCGATCAGCGCTCACACCTTGTCCAATCGACCTGTGGTGGAGAGCGCCGAACGAGTTTACGAGCTGGCCGTCCTGGAGCCGAACCCCGGTACCACCGTCATGGTGGATGGACAGGTGCTGAGCGGTCTGGAAGCTGGCGACCGAGTGCGGGTTCAGCGTGCCGAGCCAAGATTCAAACTGATCGATTTCGCGGGTCACAACTACTACCGCTCGCTGCGTGAAAAGCTGGGCTGGAGTGGTCGTGTCCGCAAGTAGCCCAGCGGCGTCCAATATCGCCACCCACAGCTTAAAACGCGACACATTTACCTCGAACGGAGTCGAGAATATGCAACCACTGGCCAAAATCTTCGCCATTGCTCTGCTGATTGCTTCTACGACGGCACTTGCTGCCGATGAGCCGGCGTCCACTACGCCTCCTGCAACTGCTGCTTCGCCTGCCAAAACGGATAACGCCAAGAAATACACGCTCCGTTATCAGTTCAAGCCGGGCGAGACGATTCGTAATCGGGTGACGCAACAATCCAAGATTGAAACTACGATCGCAGGGTCGACACAGGTTGCCGAGATGACCAGCATTTCTACCAAGGCTTGGAAGGTAACGGAGATCGATGATCAGGGGAAAATCACTTTTGAAACCGTGATCGAAAACATCGACATGCGTAACAAGCTCTCTGGCCGAGAAGAGGTTCGGTACAACAGCGAAACGGATCTAAAAGCCCCTCCTGGGTACGAAACCGCCGCCGCCAGCATTGGCAAGGTCTTGACGACGATCACGATCGACCCGGCAGGCAAGCTACTCAAACGGGTCAAACAGAATCAGAAGACTGTCGATGCCGACGACGGCGCGCAGGTGGTGGTGCCATTGCCCGAGGGGCCGGTTGCAGTGGGCGGCTACTGGTCAGTTCCGATTCCGATTAAGTATTCGCTGGATAAGAAATCGGTACTGACGCTGAATGCTAAAGTTCGCTACGAATTGATGAAAGTCGACGGAAACATCGCTGAGATTGCAGTGGAAACTGTTTTGCCACCCGTCAAAGACCCTGCCGTCATGGCGCAGGTCATGCAGCGGCTGACGAATGGTAAAATCCGGTTTGATTTGGCGGCAGGTAGAATCGTCTCGCAGCAGTCCGACCTGGACGAACGCGTAGTCGGTTTCAGCGGACCTGAAAGCAGCTTGCACTATTTGGGTCGTTTCACCGAGAACTTGACGCCGGCAGGTGAAAAA
>JAWXCH010000483.1:0-2808 GCA_034440595.1 Planctomycetota bacterium
GAGTATCTGCCAGCATTAATCTTCTTGGACATCGGGATGCCGGGCATGGACGGGTACGAGGTCGCACGTCGGCTTCGACAGCAGCCCGGCTTGGCGGACGTAGTGTTGGCGGCACTGACCGGCTGGGGGCAGCAGGAGGACCGCCGCCGCACGGCGGAAGCGGGCTTCAATCACCATCTGGTGAAGCCCCCCGAGCTTAATGTCGTAGAGGCTGTGCTAAACGCACTCAAGCAGCGCAATGAATAAATGAATAGTGTCCAGCGACGATTCTCGACCTGCGATGTGAGAAACCACGTTTCGGTGTTTGCGGGTTGCCAGCGGCTCTATCCAGCAAACGCCCGACGCGGCGGCGTGCCGCCAGACCCGCCCATGTCCGATCGTAAGCCTTCTTGGCAAGGCGTTCTTGGAATGCGCGGGCGTTGTGGACGAAGCCGGCTGTTCGAACCGCAAAAAGCCAGCGACTGAAATCCCTTACGACGATTCTTGAAAAGAACCTGTGCGGAGAAATAGAGTAATTTGAACCAAGCTTGAGCGGCCTGAAAGGGCTCGATTTCAAGAACAAAAGCCCACCGTTGGAAACGATGATGGTCTTATGCGGAAAAATAGTCGGGGTGACAGGACGCCTATTGAACTTTTTTCAGGCTCATTTAACGAGTGGACGAAATCGTTAGTAGCGATCGCACAAGCGTTTGCGACTTAAGGCGGAAAAACTGCTGCTTGAAATTGACCCGGGTCATTCGGGGATTTCGGGTACTCGGCACTGCGGGTGGACATGCAAGGTCAGACGAATACAAAGCAGAGCGTCCCGCTATTTCCCTACCGCGACAAACCGCTCCGGCAGAACAGCTGCCGCGCATCCGATACCGAAGGCGTCTTTTAATAAACAGGGCCCACAGAAACACTTTCTGTCCAATAAGAAGGCGGCTCCGTCGAACTGTTTTTTGTATGTCGTGGCTCTATCACATAACGATGTTGCCCGGCGCGATATTTGTCATCGCGTTTTTAATAGGCATGGCCGGGTTTGAGGCCCATGCTGATGAAACGGGGGCAACATTCAGTTTCGAGGAACGCTCCGTCAAGTTTCAAAACCAGGACGTCAACCTTGCAGGCAGTCTGCTTTTGCCAAGAAGCGAAGTACCTGTTCCGGCCGTAGTCTTTGTCCATGGCGCGGGCAGACAAACTCGGGAGTCGTACCGTGAACTGGGTGAATATTTCGCTAGCCAGGGTATTGCCGCATTGATCTACGACAAGCGCGGAACGGGCCAGTCCGGCGGCGTCTACGAGAGTCATGAGCCCTACGAAAACCTGGTCGATGACGCTCTTGCCGTGATCGGCTACCTCAAGCAGCGCCACGAGATCGCACCATCACAGATCGGCATGTGGGGGCTCAGTCAAGGCGCCTACATCAGTGCCGCCGCGGCATCCCGCTCGGAAGACATTCAATTCGTCATTGGCGTGGGGGCATCCGTCGCCGACCGCACTGATTCCTACTATCGTGACAACCTGTTCCGGAAGTATGGGCTGTCAGACAAATTGCGTGACGTGGCTGAAAAGGGACAGCTTCTCCAAGATACTTTGCCCCACAACTTGCGAGACGAATCCCTTCTCTCTTCATTTCTGCCGAGATCCTATCCCCCGCCCGACGAGTACGTGCATCCCGCGTGGAGCCACGTCCAGCAGCCGGTATTGATGATGTGGGGACAACTGGATCAACACCAACCGGTCGGCGAGAGCATTCTCGGTTTGAAGAATTCGCTGGCCCATGCCAACAATGACAAATGGACGATGATCATTTTGCCGCGGGCAAAACATAGCCTCGGAATCTCTGACACAGGCGCGATTCAGGAAAAGTGGCGTGGCTACCCGCCGGGTGCATTGAAAACGATGACCGATTGGGCCTGGCACGCGATCGATCACCCCTCCGAGATCGACAAAATGAAACAGGTGGGCGACGCCGAAGTAAAAGGCATTCTTTCTAACGCCGGACGCTATGAAAAACTCAGGTGGTATGGCAACGGAACAGTCCAGGCAGCACTTTGGATTCTCTTTCTCATCAGCTTTCTTGCCAACACGATCGCGGGCGTTTGGTACGGTTTGACCCCCTTATTCCGGGGTCAGCAGAGCGCGGCTTTGCAAGCGTCTGATAAGGTTCTGAATTTCAAACGCGCACTCTGTGCTCTGAACCTCCTGATACTGATAGCGCTGGGGATCACCACTTTGTTGGTGCTCGACCAAATGCACCCGAGTTGCCCTGCCGTCCTGATGTACCTTCCGCTCATGGGGACCGTTTCCACGGTGGGGACCGTCTCCCTGCTGATCGTGCTTGCCAGGATCTTCCGCGACCACAGCCGGACGGCAGCGAGAGGAATCCGTTTCTCACTCGATGTTCTGTGCCTGGTCCTTTTTGTCCCGTACATGGTCTACTGGAACCTGATCGGCGTTCGCTTTTGATTGCCTGCATACAGCATTTACGTGACTTCGTACTCAACAACTTGGTAAATGTGCAGACTGGAGCCTTCGAGAGTGCTGACTGGATTTGAACTCCGTAACCACGCGCAGCAATTGCTTTACGGCGAATGACTGCATTCGCTTTTGGAAGGAGCCTGACTTTTTGAACCACAGTTTTGACTGACCAATCGAGCGCAAGCCTTACGAACAGAACGAGAAACGGCTCTTAGCCGAAATCGGCGAAGAGCCGTTAATCCTTTGAGTCGGGGTGACAGGACGTCTATTGAACTTTTTTCGGGCTCGTTTGGCAACTGGACCAAGCCGCTAATCGCTATTGCCCAAGCACTTGCGACTTGAGGC
>JAWXCH010000484.1:0-14082 GCA_034440595.1 Planctomycetota bacterium
CCCCAGGTGCGCTGCGCGACCTGGGGCTGTGGTGTTAAACGCCTTCGGCGTATTTGTGGCAATCTGCAAGCTAGCAAAGATGTGTAGATACTTATGGGCTCTGCCAGTGCTCTTGGCGAGATGACCTCCCAAACTAACCCGACGCGCCAGCGAGGAAAATTGCCAAACGGCGCAGCGCCTCGCTGGCGCGTCGAGTTGCTGTGATTGGCATCTCATTGCAACTCTCCCTCACCCGTCGCTGGGGCGACGACCTCTCCCGCAAGCGGGAGAGGTGAATTTTTTGCCCATTGCCGCGCTGGAAAATCCTGCGGGATCGATTGTTGCGCCTCATCTGCACTGGCGGAGCCAGTGGCACACAGAAATGTAAGTTGCCACAAAGCTGTAGAGCGTACCACCTGCAACTCAATCGCGTGGCGTGCTGGCGACGCCTGTGGTGGATCGAAACACCACATTCTGATCCAGCGCGGTTAGCGCGCCTTGCATGGCTTCGCAATAGTCGCTGTACTGATTGGCAGGATACGTTTCTGCGGCACGCTGCGCCGAGAACTGCACTTGGACGCCGTTGTCTGTAGGTTTGGCGACTTTGTCCCAGGTGATAAAGCAGGTCTGTGCTTTTTCTTCAGCGGCTGGCAGATCGGCCACTGCGTAACCGGTTGGCGTGGCCAGTTCGACTTTGCTGGTTAACTTCAATGGGTAACGCAGCATGAATGGTGTCTGCCGATTCTCCACGTGCTGAAAATGAAGCAGAAACCGCTCCCAAATTGCCGGGGTCTGACCAACCAGCGTGTCATTGGCCGCTTTGAATCGGCCCTTAATCAGGGATGTGGTATTCAGAACCAGCGGTGCCCCGCGATCTTCAAGATTCGCCACATCGACCTGCTGGATCTGAATCGCACCATTTCCAACCACGGTCAATTGCCGCTGTAGCTCGGTAACCCGGTTGGCAGGTTGGACACCCTTGAGCGCTTCGCGCAGATTGGCGGCCATGTATCCGTGCATAATGACGGAATCGACCGCAATAACGTCGGTCTGATTGGCAATGGTTAGCTTCCGCTCCATTTGCACACTGTTTCCATCACTGGGATAGGGGGCAGTCTGAGCAAATCGATGCGGCTGGCGGTGTTCTGGAATCGGATTTGATGCGACCGTAGTAGGATCCTTCGCTTGCGAACTTCCGAGAATCAGCACCTGTTTGCTGGCCAGCCCACGAGCGGGCAGCAATTCCAAGGGAACTTCTTTATCGGTGCAATCCAAGAAATGCTCTTGTTCGCCGACTTTGGTGTAGACCACCATGTGGTCGAACTGGTCGAGCGAAGGAAGCGTCTCATCGATCGAGCCGTTGATACGCAGCAGCGCGATCCGCGCGTCAATGCCGGCGGCCAGTAGCAATTGCCGCAGTAGAACCGCATGGTCCTTGCATTCACCGTAGCGATTCTTGAGAATCGTTGAAACTGCGGTCGGCTGCCGCGCACGGCGGCCAAAGGCCAACGGGTGATATCGCAGCCGGTCTTGCACATAACGCGTAATCAAACGCAGCTTGACGATATCCGATTCGGCAGAACCGATGACTTCGGTCGCCAGTTTCTGGACTTCTGGATCGACCTCCAAGCTATCGGCGACGGCCAACAGGTATTCGTCAGAAATCCCCTCCCAAGTCGCATCGGCATCCGCCAGCATAAATTGAGACACAAAGGTATCAAATGGTGCCTGCGATGGCTCACAGCAGTAGACGGGTGGATGCGATAGTGACCAGCACTGGCCTGCTGGCAAAGGTCGATCTTTCCACGACCCGGTGAAGCTATGTCGAAACGATTTCTTGTCAGCGTTGACGAAGAGCAGTTCTTCGACCACCGGTAGTTCGCTCTGCAATTGATAGCGAAAAAACGGCATTCGCTTCGGCGAGCGCAGGTCCTGGACGCTGAACTGAAAGTCAATAATATGACCGGGCTGCAAGCCGGGTACCGGCACGTTAAGCGTTTTACGGCCGGCAATCAGGTCCGTCTGCTGGGAGTCCAACACGTACGAATCGTCGGCTTTTCCAACTGCCACCTCTTTGCCATCGGCATCGGTGATCTTCAGTTGATTGACAAAGACCCGCTCGGCGGTCGGGTCAAATTCAATCTGCAACGTGCTGAACCGTTCGACACCGCTATCGTCGAACAACACAATCCGCTGCCGTTCTGTTCGCACGAACTTGTTCTCTGAAGCAAATTGCAGCGCAGTTGAACGTCGCAAGTAGCAGGCACCGTATTGCTGGCGATAAGGCTGCGCTTCGGTAATCGTTCCTTCTTTATTCAGCTCTACCGGCAAATCCACAGAGACAATCGGCTGTTTGACCGCGGAGTTGTCTCCCTCACCCAGCATCGCCGATATTTGCTGCAGGTGACTCTGTGCCGTGGCGTCTGACGGGTCGCGTTCGACGCACGCCTCGTAAGAGACCTTGGCTGCGGCAAACCACTTCAAGGCCGATTCGAGCTGGCCCTTTATAAAGTACGTGGAGGGCGTGTCGTATCGCCGCTCCAAAAGTTCTTCACAAATGGCCAGCCCATCGCGATACTCGCCCGCCTTTAAATAGCAGTCGGCCAGATCGTAGGCCAACTCCGGATCGAACGGTCGCCCTTCACGTTGAGCTTGATAAAGCTGGATCGCCTTCTCAAAGTCGCGTTTCTCGACGTACAGCATGGCTTCCATCCGACGCACTGTCGGAGAGTCCCCCTCGGCTAAAAATCGTTCGATTTGCTGCAATGCTTCATCGAGTTGTCGCGACTCGATCAGCAGGCCAACGTACGTCTCCAGCGCCTCGGTCGAGCGGTAATTCTTGGCAAATAGTTCCTGATAGCTACCCAGTGCGCCCGGCGTATCGCGTGTCTCGGCCTGCAAAAAAGCCTTGCGTGCCAACAAGCCCGAGTGTTCGGGGAAATGGCCACGGTACTTTTCCAGATAGGTCAGCGCATCGCCAAATTGGTTCATCGCTTGCATGGAGTTAATCACGTTCTCCAGCAGCACCGGGTCGTTTAGCGAGATTTCAAATGCCTGGCGAAAGCACTTCTGGCTCTCGTCAAAATGGCGCGAATTGAAGTAATACAGCCCCAGGTCATTGAATACCTGCGTATGCGCCATTCGCTCGCGCGGGTCGAGTTGTGTTACCTCGAGCGCCTTGGCATCTGGCACCAGTTCAAACCGCGAAATCCAATCGTCGAGTAACTTTTTGCGCTCGGTGCTCTCGCCCGCCGGCATCCAGGCGGCCAGCACGTAGGCCATCCCGGATTGCTGCGCAATCATAAAGCTGTATTGGAAGGGAACGCCGTCGACCGGGCGCACCAGATCAAATCGCTGTGCCTGCAGGTTTTCGACTTCGCGAAAGCTCGTCATCTGTGCCGCCGGGTAGGCAATGCCGAATCGCGCCAAAAGCGCAAACGCCAGTGCTTCAAATCGTGGAGTTCTTCCTAGGAGCGAAATCGGAATGACCAGCCCACGCACATCGTCGCCGTTAGAGCCACCGAACTCTGCTTCGGGCATGATCTCCGAAAGACTTTCCCAAGCCCGCCAGTTGGAGTCAGCAAGGCGTAGCCGATAGCCGTACCGAGGCGAAAGGTAGTCAGTCGCTTTGGTCCCCTGGCCAGCGGTCTGGTTTTTGGGATCTTTTTCCGGCGGATTGTCGTTCTGGCCCGCGATGTTAACCAAATGGACTGACTGGTCATCGCCTGTGGTTCGATCTTGAATACGCCACAGTACCGCGACGAGCAGACAGGCAACCAGGGCAGCAGCCAGGAGCAACGGCCGATTTATGACAATGGAGCTTGGCCGGACTTTTCGCCACGTGAATATCGTCCCGATGAGCAGTACGGCCAGCGCGATGTAGACCACCGCCATCCAGCCAGATGAAACGGCCTCAGCAAGCAAGCCGCAGGTGATCAGGCCAGATCGCATGTCATTACCAGAAACGTGAAAACTGTGCTATCGCCGCGATTGTGACACTGAGCGACCTGATCGTGCGGCCAAAGAACGCTCGGATGTCGTAAAAAAAACGACGATTCGGGTGCTCAAAATGGCCGGGAAGCACCCTATGTTCGATTCTCACGCGATTCGTCGGATTCGTCAACGGAATCTGTCCCTAAATCGTTGAAAACGCTCGTTTTTTTCGTCTGGTCGCTGCGCGGCCAACTGCTGTCATGGGAAATTGTTGGCAATCGCAACACGACAATCAGCCCGATGAGCGTCAGTCCAATCGAGAGTCCCTGCACCAACGGCGAGTTATTTGCAAAGTAGAGTGTGGCGGCCATCACCAGCAGGACCATCACGACGGCTTTGATTTTGACATGTAGCCTGATTCCACGATGTCGTCGCCAATCCTGCAGAAACGGCCCAAACCAGCGAGACTGCTCCAGTTTTTGCTGCATTCGCGGCGAACAGCGGACAAAGAAAAAACTGGCCAGCAGGACAAATGGAGTGGTCGGCAGGACAGGAAAAATAATTCCCGCAAACGCCAAAGCCAAGCAGACCCAACCGCCGGCCAAATACAGGGCGCGACGTGCGGTGCTTAGCGGCGTTGGAGGGTGATTCGCAGGCATTCGGATTAAAAAGCCGTAAGCTTTGTGTGGTGCCTGTAGTATGTCAATTCCGATTGACCAATCGCAGTAGCCCTTCCGGCCTGATGCTCCCTATGGAATATAGTTAGAAACGCCGGGTCAGGGCAGGCCGGATTCCCACACCAGATCAGCCACTATTCCAGCAACCGACTAAAACTGAAATTTCTGCGAAATAATTTGCTCATGGAGCAGTCATCGCTTGACATGTGGCCCAGCCCGTTAGAATGAAATTCGAGCGGTTGCAAATAATCGACTTGTTAGTTTTTTGGCCAGGTGGTATAGAAACGCGATTCACGTAGGCGACCTCTGCTGCACGGAACTGCTGAGGGGGTCATTTTTTATCCATTGGAGGAGGCAAGAGTCCTCTCAAAATGAACGAACAACATGTCGGGTCGGAGTTGGCCGCGCATGATCAAACGCTCCTCGGCGAATCTGAGGAGCCTCCTACTACAAGGCGGAATCTTTCCGCCGTAGTAGCTCAAACCGATCAGGACGAACACAGTCCCACCGCTGAAATGCCGGGGCCTCTTCCCGCGACGCCGGTGTCGAAACGCCATCCTTTTTGGCGCGATATCCCCGAGTTTCAGTGGCAGGATTGGCGTTGGCAACGGCAAAATGCCGTCCGTACGACTGCTCAATTAGCGGCTCTGTTGCCGCTCGATACGGCTGAAATAGCCGCCTTGGAGCGATTGGAAACGCAGTTTCGCACGGCGATTCCACCCTATTATTTCTCGCTGATCAATGTGGATGATCCCAACGATCCGATCCGCATTCAGTCGTGCCCTTCTTCCCAGGAAGAGGTCAATATCTCGGGAGTCGAGTTTGAAGATCCTTTGGAAGAGGATAAAGACTCGCCCGTTCCGGGGATTACGCACCGCTATCCAGATCGCGCGCTGCTGATCACTACACCGGTCTGTAGCATGTACTGCCGGTTTTGCACGCGTAAGCGCGTCACCATGGACCGCGAAGGATGGGATGCTCCCAGCCGTAATGAAGAGCGGATGATCCAGTACATTCGCGAAACGCCGGCGATTCGGGACGTTATCTTGTCCGGTGGCGATCCGTTGACGTTACCTCCGGCCAAGCTCCGTTGGTTTCTGACCGAACTCGCGGCGATTGAGCATGTCGACATGATTCGCGTCGGAACACGTGTGCCAGTCACACTGCCGCAGCGGCTGTTTGATCCGGAACTAATCGCCTTATTGCAAAGCGTCGAAAAGGTCTGGATTCAGACGCATTTCAACCATCCGGCCGAGATCACACCAGAGGCCACCCTGGCCTGCCGCAATCTGGTTAACGCCGGTATGCCGATCAATAACCACGCCGTGCTGATGCGCGGGGTGAACGACTCGGTCGACATCATGCGGCAACTGGTTTGCGGTTTGATGAAGATCAAGGTCCGGCCGTATTACCTGTTCCATTGCGATCCAGTCACCGGGGCCGGGCATTTCCGCACCTCGATCTGGAAGGGAATCGAGATCATCGAGGGCCTCCGCGGTCACGTTTCCGGGCTGGCCGTCCCAACCTACGTGGTCGACGGTTTGCACGGAGCGGGCAAGATCCCGGTCATGCCAAACTACATGCTTTCGGCCAGCGACGACGCCGTCGTGCTGCGGAACTACGAGGGGATGATCTTCCGTTATGCTCCAGAGGATAAGGTCTCGGCGCAGCAGCCGCTGGTTTCAACCGGCGTCAGCAAGGTGTTGAGTGCTGGTGGTGCGCCGCTGGTTCCTGCCGACGGGCCGCGCCAGGCTCGACGTCGAAAAAACTCATTGGAACGCGTAACAACCGAGATCACTGCGGCCGATGAACTGGCGATGCGGGCTAGCATGCCACCGCCGTCCAGTCCAAAGGTTGCAACGATATTGCCTGTCGCCGATGCGGCGGCACTTGCAATGGCAACGCCCGTGATCCTGCCGATGGTCGGATCTGCTGGACCAACGCGACAATTGAGTAATACGGACAATTTAACTCCCATGCCAGGCCGCTCAACCGGACGCGCAGGCGCAAAGAGCGTTGCCAGAAACGGACGCTCATTGGACGAGGCGATCGCATCAACGGCTCCCGTTGAGTCGGCAGACTCTGTCGAAGCTCATCCAACCCCGGCAAGCGCGCCACGCGTGCGGCGAACTGACGGGGCGGCCAGCAAGTACGAGTTGCTGCGGAGAGTTGCCAAGCCGGCGGTCGCTTCGCAGTCGGCCAAACGGGATAAGGCCGAATGAGGCGAATAGTTCTACCATCACTGACTGAATCAGGGATAACTGTACCGTGCAACTGGGACTAACGTTCAACACGCGGAGTGAGGCGGGCATTTCCTCTGGCAATCCGGCCGGACTGGCGGACGATGGCGAAGAGGAATTTGATTCGCTGGCGACCGTTCAGGCGATTGCCGACACACTGGCGTCGCTTGGCCACGAGGTAGAGCTTCTCGGCGACGGTGAACCGTTATTGCGGCGTTTGCTTGACGGGCCGCGCCCGGATCTGGTATTTAACATTGCCGAGGGGATCGGAGCGGCACGCTCACGTGAAGCGCGCGTGCCGGCGGTGCTGGAAATGCTTGGAATTCCTTACACCGGCTCGGACCCGCTGACGCTGGCGGTGGCTTTGGACAAACCGATCGCCAAACAGCTCGTTGCAGCGGCGGGCGTGAACGTCCCACGTGGCGTAGTGGTGCCGGCGTTGGACGCAGACGAGGCATCTCCCGATGGATTCAGGCCGGCTAGCAACATTCCTGCTGCAACAACGCGCGAGCTACAGTCACTCGAATTGCCGCTGATTGCCAAGCCGGCCTTTGAAGGCTCCAGCAAAGGGGTCTTGGAAAAATGCCTGATCATTCAAGAAGACCAGCTAGTTCCTGTCATTCAGCAATTGCGAGCCGCCTATTGCCAGCCGATTCTGGTTGAGCAATACATCAGTGGCGAGGAATTGACAGTGGGTGTTCTGGGAAATGCCCCGCCGGTTGTAATTGGCGTGATGCGAATTGTGCCAAAACAACAGGAAACCAACTTCATCTATAGTCTAGAAGTGAAACGGGACTGGGAAAACCGTGTCCGGTATGAATGTCCTGCGGAAATCAGCCCGGCAGCCACCGCTGCCGTGCAACAAGCGGCGATTTCGGCGTACACAGCACTCGGCTGTCGCGATCTGGCACGCATCGATTTTCGTTTGCGCGGGGACACACCGTATTTCATTGAGGCCAATCCTCTACCTGGCTTGTCGCCAAAAACTGGCGATATCGTCCTCTTGGCCAATGGCGTTGGCGTTGAGCATCGCGAACTGCTACGGCGGATTCTCGAGGCCGCCACTGCCAGAATCGGCACTCTGTGCGAAATCTAAATGCTGCATTCCCGTGGAAACTGGCCAGCTAGGTGGACAGGTCGCAAAAGCAAGGGAGCGAAGCATAATTCTCGGGCAGCAGCTCTCGTCGTTCTGACATTTACTGGCAGGCCTGAAAATGCCTCTAACTTGCGGGATGCCCCATTGGCTTCGTTTCCGGCTCTAAGTCTCAAGCAGCTTGCATCTGTGGCATAGGAACCAAATTTCTGCATCCCCCGCCAATTTTGCCCGGTTCTGGAATCGCTGTAACAAATCGGACTACCTGACGCTTAGACAATTAGGCGAATAACGTGTTCATCGAACTGCAACCAGTTGCGGTTGCCACGTCCAAGCCATTTTCGACCTTGCTGCCCGTCAGGAGCGATTGTCATGTCAAGCAGATTTAAAACCGCACTTATTACCGGAGTTCCCTACGGTCTCTTTATGGGCCTGATGTTCGGGCTAACAAACCGGAGTTGGATTGCCGGCCTGATTCTCGGAGTCATCTCCGGAGTAGCCTTTGGCTTGATGATGGCTTGGTTTATGCAATGGCTGCAAGGACGCTGTCTGCGCAAGCCAATCACGCTGCCCGGCGAGCACATTATCAGTCAGGGTGCTGCGAATCACTTTCGCGGCATCGAAGCGGTCGGCGGCTGGCTGTTTTTGACTGACCGCAGACTGTTTTTCTATTCCCACGATTTCAATGTCCAGAATCATCAGTTATCGATTCCGCGCAACGAAATATTGCAGGCCGAACCGTGCCGGACGCTAGGTATCGTCCCGAACGGTCTGCGGATCAAGACGAGCGACCGCGTAGAGCAGTTCGTGGTGCAGGACCGACAAAGCTGGCTGCGGCATCTGGCGTTCAGTCTGATTTAACGATTGAGCTGCCAGATAGTGAAATTCAACGCCGACGCAAAGGTAACCCAGGCCAGATACGGAACAAGCAGCCATGCTGCGGCGCGCGAATGCCGCCAGAAGAGAATGATCGTCACCAGGATCGCCAGCCACAGCAGCTCAATTCCGATGGCAGCAAGTCCCGGATTTTCTAGCCCGAAGAATAGAAACGACCAAAGTGTGTTGAGAATCAGTTGCACCCCGAACGCCAGCAGAGCTGGATTGGCTGCCCCCCATCCAGCATTGCGCCAAACAAGCCAGGTCGAGATTCCCATCATGATATAAAGCACTGTCCAGACTGGACCAAACACCGCGGCAGGCGGATTCCAGCTTGGCTTGACGATTGTTGCGTACCAGCCGTCGATCTTGGGCGTAGTGGCCAAACTACCAAGGCCGCCGGCCGCCAGACAAAGTGTTAGCGCGATTACCAAGCCAAGCGTTTGCCAGAACCTGTTAAACGACGATGGAGGCAGGAGTGCAGTACGAACTTGCACATCAGGCAAGCGGGGATCAGTGGAGGACGATTCTGACATGGAGCAATACCGTCTAAGTATGAGGACTCATAGCGAACTGTAGTTGTGCGTCGAAACTGCACTGAGTAGCGCTGCCGCAAGTTCAGGCTCTGGCCCGAGGTGTGCCGTCATAATCCACTGGCGGTCAGGATATCGAATGGCGAAGTCATTTACGCTCTGTCGAATCTCGGTCAGCAACTGTCCGGCGAATAACAAATGTGGCTGTACGACAATCCGCCGCAGGCCTGATGCGGCGGCGATTTCCAACCCTTCAACCAGTGTCGGACGCTGCACCGCGACAAAGCAGGTCTCGAATCGCGATATCGGAGTTTGCATTGCACGCAATTGTGTCAGCTTCCGCATCTCGGCTGTGGCCGATTCGTCGCTGCTACCACGGCCCACCATGAGTAAAAACGTCTCGTCAGAAGCCGCAGCCGATTCTATTGCTTCGCGGTAGCGGCGGGCCGAAAGCTCCAGCAACAATGGATTGCACTGCAAAGCTGGAGTCATGCAAATCGACCGTACTGAATGCTTCTCTGCCGCTGCCAGAATCGCGTCGGGAATATCACGCTGGGCGTGCCCGGCCGAGAATAGCAGTGCCGGAACGACGACAATATCTTGCACTGCTCGGGCCAGCAATCGCTCAAAAGCGACGGCGATCGACGGTTCGGCCAGTTCCAAGAATCCTGCCTCCACGGGCCAGTCAGGGCATTTTTCGGCGACCAGGCCGGCAAGTTGTAAGAACTCCCCCTGACCGACCGGGTCTCTCGTACCATGCCCAATCAACAGAATGCCAGGCCGCTCACTGGGATCTGCACTCAGCGGTTCTAGTTTAACTGCGGCATCAATCATAGAATAAATGCTCTGCGGGGGTGAATCGGTTCGTCCGACTGTATTATAGGCAAAAGCTATTTCCGTACAGGAGCGCTTCGTGGCGAAAGCTTCCAAGCAATACGTCTATTTGACCATGACGCTTGGCCCTCAGGCAGGGACTCGCTTTCTGCTGGACGCGCAGAGCGAAAACCGCATTGGCCGCGGTATCGATTGTGCAGTGGTGCTGAATGATCCCTTGTGTTCGCGCGTCCATGCGGTCGTCAGCCGACAGGACAGTCGGTGGCACGTCGAAGACCGCGACAGCCGCAACGGCACCTTTGTGAATGGCCAGCGTATCGACGATGCGGTATTGGACGCTGGCCATACGCTACGTGTCGGTTCGGCAGAGTTTTCATTTGAACTGTCGGATGAACCGCTGACGGTGTATTCTCCAGCCGATCATACAATGCGCCAGACAGTCGTCAGTGACCGACCAATGTCCGGAACGGATACCGGACTGCTCGCGCTGGCAGCGATTCGCGATACTCAACAAGCGCAGCAGTTGCTGTTACTCTATCAACTCAGCATTAAGCTCCTCGGCTGCGACAATCCAGACGATGTCATCCGCACTGCGCTGGAACTGTTGAAAGATCAGACTCGCGCCGCAGCGGTTGGATTTCTGTGGGTTGACGACGAGGGAAAACTGAAACCGAAGCTGCTGCTTCCAGAAGGAACCACCGAAACGGTGCAACTGAGTGACTCGTTGACCGAGCTAGTGAGTCAGCAAGGGCACGCTGTCTGGGTCAACAAACAACGCTCGGCGAGTGTGAACCATCTGGTGGATTACACCGACGCGCTGTGCGTACCACTGATCAGCGCGCGGCAGGTGCTTGGAGCAATTCATTCGTACGTCAAAGAAGGGGGATTTCGTCAACAGGATTTTGATTTTGCTATTTCGCTGGCGAACATCGTTGCGGTTGCATTGGTGCGTGCCCGGCAGCAGTCGAGTCTGGTGACCGATTACCGCCGATTAGTTGCCAAATCGGCCGTGCAGGACGAAATGATCGGCGAATGCCGAGGCATTACCGAGTTACGTGTACGTATCGAACGCGTTGCCCGAGCCAGTGGATGTGTGCTGGTCCGTGGCGAAAGTGGCTGCGGCAAGGAGCTGGTCGCACGTGCGGTTCATCGTACCAGCGCACGCGCGGATCGCCCGATGCTGACCGTCAACTGCGCGGCGATTCCAGCGGAATTGATGGAAAGCCAACTGTTCGGTCACAAGGCAGGTGCCTTCACCAGTGCCGATCGAGACCACACCGGGTTCTTTCAACAAGCCGATTCAGGGACGCTGTTCTTGGACGAAGTTGGTGAACTGACTCTAGAAGGTCAGGCCAAGCTACTGCGAATTCTGGAAGGTCATCCTTTCTTGCCCGTCGGCTCGTCGCAGCAGGTGAAAGTCGATGTCCGCGTGATTGCCGCGACGAATCGGGACCTTCAGGTATACGTTCGTGAGCGGAAATTCCGCGAGGACTTGTACTATCGTCTCAGCGTTTTCGAGTTGTGCATTCCGCCGCTCCGTGACCGAGGCAGCGATCTGGCGATGTTGCTAGACCATTTTCTGGATCATTTCCGCCAGCAGCATGGCCGCCCACAGTTAGGCATGTCAGAAGCGGCTCGAGCTAAACTCTTGGGTTATCACTGGCCCGGCAATGTCCGGCAGTTGCGCAATGTGATCGATAGCGCGGTGGTATTGGCATCGGACCCTCGGATTGAAATCGACGATCTCGGCCTGCGCGACGCAGGAAACAACGAGTTGGAGTCACTGCGGATCGATTTCTGGGAACGAAAACTGATCTCCGAAGCACTCAAACGCGTGGATGGAGCAGTCCCCGAAGCGGCCAAATTGCTAGGCGTGAGCCGCGCCACGCTGTACCGCAAGATTGAAGAGTACGGGGTACAAAGGTAACAATCGTGCCTGAGAATCCGCATAATTGGAACCATCGAACATGCAAGGACTTCTAATGGAAAGTCTATGCATTGCCAACTACAATGGGCGCACGTTGACTGCGCTCCAATTGCCCCCCAATTCCGGCGATTTAAGCCTACTTTTCCCTGCTCACCCATTCTTCTGTCCACTGATTAACGCATGCCTCTCAAGCCCATCTTACGCGGACTAGCTACGTATGTTCCGGTCATTCGCAGCCTGGCCAATCGGAGCAGTGGCGGTACGACCAACCCACGGTACTGTTACTCGGTGTGGATGCGTCATATGGTCCGCCTCAGTACCGCGGGCATGAACCCACGCGTGCAGACGGTCGCAGAGCTAGGCCCTGGCGATTCGCTGGGCATTGGTCTGGCAGCGCTGCTAACCGGTGTTGATTCATATTACGGTCTGGATGCGCTACCCTACACCGGCAATGCGTCGAACTTGGCGATCTTTGAGCAATTGATCGAGCTTTTTCAAAAACGCTCGCCGATTCCTGGTCCGGACGAGTTTCGGGAAGTGCGACCGCCGTTGGACTCTTATGCGTTTCCGCATCAGATTTTGGACGATTCTTGGTTATCCGAGAGCCTGCGACCGGAACGCTTGCAAAGAATCCGTGACGATCTGCAGCAGATCAACAACCTGGAGAGACCTGGCAAAATCCGCTTCTTTGCTCCCTGGAACTCACTCAATCTGCTGCAGCCCGAGGGGGTCGATTTGATCTATTCGCAGGCGGTTATGGAGCATGTGATGGACATCGATACCACCTACGACATGATGAACCGCTGGCTAAAACCGGGTGGCTACCTGTCGCACGCGATCGACTACCGCAGCCATCACACTTCACCCTACTGGAACGGTCACTGGGCCTATTCCGATTTTGCCTGGAAGCTGGTGGTCGGCAAGCGTGTTTACCTGCTCAATCGGCAACCACACTCGGCACATATTCAGAACATTCAAAAGCACGGGCTAGAAATCGTCGTTAACGATCCGGTCGTTAACCACACCGGCCTGCCGCGTGAAAAGCTTTCAAAGCGATTTCAAACCCTTTCTGAGGCTGATGCTACCACCTCCGGATCCTTCATTATTGCCAAAAAACCGGTGCGAAATTAGACCACGGGTACGGTTTATGCTGCCGTATCGACAGAAATTGCAAGTATATTGGTCTGGATTAGCCGAACTCCCCTTGACGCTAAGGGGCGGCGTGTTAAAGTTATCTTGTTAAGAAGTGGCGAGAAAGACGCGCGCAGCCGAAATATCGGTTGCAAAAAGATGCGTCGTGTGAAATTGCTTCTCGTGAAGCTTCCTTCCCCCGCTGCGGCCTTCAAAAAATGGCCGTGGGCAGTCCAAGCGGAAGGTATAAGTCTCGTAGCCGCGATTGAGCTGCTTGCCCCTTTGGCTTTTTTTGGATGGTTTTCGAGTATTTGCCAGTAATCTGGCGTCTTGACCCATTCCAAACGCGCGGACGAGTCCGGTGACTCCTCCTTCGATGCAACGCGAAGTTCATTAGAACTTCGCCTTTGCTCGACTGGCCAAGGGTTTTCTTTTCCCGATAGCGTATCGGCCGATTGATCCAAGTTGGTTTTAGCACGCACAGTTTGCGTACGCCGTTTGGACGATCCACCGCAGATACAGCTCTTGGTGATACACCGACCGTTTATTGCGCATGGCACGGTTGTCTGCGCTACCGCCGTATCTTTAGTTTTAGGAAACGTATGAAGTTTTTAGATTTGGGACTCAATGAGTCGATTTTGCGCGCTGTATCCTCCAAAGGCTACACCGACACCACTCCAATTCAAGAGCAGTCCATTCCACACGTGATGGCCGGCCGAGATGTCCTCGGCTGCGCTCAGACCGGCACCGGCAAGACGGCGTCGTTCGCGTTGCCGATTTTGCATCGGTTGCTGGCCGACAACGTCGCACGTCAGGAAGCGGCTGCTGCCGCTACTGCACTGGCCGCTGCCGCAGAACC
>JAWXCH010000485.1:0-10677 GCA_034440595.1 Planctomycetota bacterium
AATCACTATACTGTGAACGATATCCAATCCCTAGGGCACCTCATCCTCTCGCGTCCGCAACCACCTTGAGCTAGCATAGATGTGTAGATACCAATGGGCGGAGCCAGTGGCACACAAGTGGCATACAAAAATGCAAGTTGTCACAAAACACTAGGAATCTCGGTCATCTGGTGCATCCGTTGTCTCTGCTCCTCGCTTTAGCACCGTCAGCACTTCACTAGCGGGAACCAATACGCGGCGGTGATCTTCGGTTTCAACCAATAACTGCTGTGCCAGAATTTCATGCGCCAGCACTCGGCTGCGGCCTCGTTGACTGATGATTTCGGATCCGATGGGTGGCAGATCTTTTTGTAGCTGTTCATACGTGTCGTATTCGTAGCGAAGGCAGCATTTGAGCCGCCCGCACCGACCGGAAATCTTGGTGGGATCCAGCGTCGCCTTCTGCAATTTGGCCATCTTCATCGAGACGGGGGGCATCTCGGAGAGATGCGTGTTGCAGCAGACCGGTTTGCCACAGTCGCCATAGTCGGCCAGCAATTTCGCTTCGTCACGCGAGCCAATTTGCCGCATTTCGATGCGCGTTTGAAAACTGCCCGCCAGCAGTTTGACCAATTCGCGAAAATCGACACGATTCTCCGACAAATAATACACGACGATTCGCTCGCCGCCAAAGATATGCTCCACATCTACCAACTGCATTGGCAAGCTAAGCTGGGCGATATGCTGTTGGCAGGTGACGAATCCATCGCGCTGCCAAGCCAGAATTCGAGACAGTTCCAGACTATCGGCCGCGGTCATTTCGCGGAGAATCTGTCCCTGACCAGGGTTTTTCAGTTGAGCAACCGCTTCAGCAGTTGCTTCGCACAACACAATTGCGGACTCCAGCCCGCGCTCAGTACGTGCCACGACCTGAGTTCCGCGCGATAGCACGGGGTTGTCGCGCGCCGACATGACCGCGATAAATCGCATCACTCCATAGCGAACGACGTACTTAGGCATCAGTATTGACCGCGAACCATGAGGGCAAAGCAGAGGTGCAACGTACCGCGAGTATACCCGTCCGGTGAACTACCGCAAAGGTGACTCAGTTTTGCAGCCTGCGCGCCACCATGCCCTGCCCTGCCGGTACTCCGGCCAGTTAACTCAGCTCCGGCCAAACAACTCAGCCCAGCGAAGGCAGCGTGAACGGTTCACGATATTTTCCCGTCAGGATCGTGTTGGCGTCCGCATTGCCGACCACCTGCTCCTTTTCGGTGTCAAATTGGAGCGATGGACCAACATGGCACTGCAATCCGTCGAGCTTGACTCCGTTTTTGGTGAGATGTTCTCCCATGCGGGCAACCGTCTGGCCAGCGGCCGAGCTTTCACCAAATGCCTGCTTGTAGGCGTCGAATGGCATTTCTTGGCCTAGTCGGTACGAGGCATTGGCCAAATGGCAAAGTCCTGAAGAGTAGTGTCCCTCCAGAATATCTGCATTCAAGTCCTCAATATTGCGGCTCCGCACGGCGGCAATGAAGTTGCCAAAATGGTCTTTGCCTGGCCCCCGCTTGACCTTGGACTTTGCCGGCGGGTCGACTGGCTCGGTTGAACCCTTGGGATAGAACTTTCCACTGGCTAGGATTCCATCCTCAAACTCGTACGTATTGCCGACGCCCTGACGATAGTAGTTGTCGCTCGGCAACCCACGAACTTCAAAGATCAACTGAACATCGCCGAACTCCATCACCGTCACCTGCGTGTTGGCGGTTTCGGCTTGATCTTTATAGCCAAAGCGTCCCCCCCAACTGGTCACCTTGGTCGGCCAGGTTGCACCTGGGATGCCCCAGCGGGCCAAGTCCATCTGATGAACGCCTTGATTACCAATGTCGCCATTGCCAAAATCCCAGAACCAGTGCCAGTTGTAATGCACAAAATTCTTGTTGAACGGATGTTCGGCGGCTGGTCCGAGCCACAGACTATAGTCCAGTTCGGCAGGTGCCTGCTCGTTCGGTTTGGTACCGATGCTATTTCTTTTCTTGTAGCACAACCCGCGCGAGACGAGCAGCTTGCCCGCCTTGCCGCTCTTGGCCAGTTCGGCGGCTTCCAAGCCGACTTTGCCGCTTCGATTTTGAGTACCGTGTTGAACGATTCGGCCATGTTTGCGAGCCGCTTCAACCGCGACACGACCTTCATGAATGTTGTGGCTGCAAGGTTTTTCAACGTACACATCCTTACCCGCCTGACAGGCTAGGATCGTCATCAGCGCATGCCAATGGTTAGGTGTCGCAATCGTCAGCACATCGATATTGGGATCGTCCAGAACTGTGCGGAAGTCCTGCACGCAGGTAGGATCGTTTTTACCGATCTTTTTGACCATGTCGCTTCTACTATCGAACAGGCGACTGTCAGGATCGGCGAGATGAGTGATTTGGACATTCTTTTGTCCAGCGAACCCTTCGATATGCGACTTGCCCCGACCATTGATCCCGGCGACTGCTACGCGAATGGTGCCATTGGCACCGATCACCTTGCCGCTGGACTTGGTCCCGGCGATGGTAAAGGTCGAAAATACGGCACTGGCGGCAAGCGAAGTCTGAAGAAACTGACGACGGCTGGTTCGACTCATAATGAGCAGTCTCCTGAAAAGCGGCGAGGTGAGGAGCACTCAGGGGAGGGTACGACCGAGTGCCAGTGGCGGTGTGAACGGTGTGCAAGGACTAACGAGCGGGTGCCTTCAGTTTATACATCAACAGGGATTTATTATGCAGCATGCGAATAATAATTGCTACACTATTTTCGGTCTGGTTGCGGTATTTTCGTATCGAACGGCCACAGACATCCTGCACATTGTCCAATGTTTCAAACTTGTCGGCGAATACAAGATCGGGCCGTGCGAGCTGGAAAACTATGCTTTAATGCCGAAAAGTCATGGGCACTCGAATTTTTCGATCAATCGGCTACATTGATCACCTGGGTCAGAACTTCCTCATACAAGGAGATTGTGAAATGAATTGGGTCACGAAATTGTCCGCTTTGTCCGTCCTCGGGCTATGCACCCTGGCTACCCCGGGCTGCACGGGTAAAGAAGCGACGGACGCTGTCAACAAGGCTGGTGAATTCACCAAAGAAAAGAAAGACGCTGTGGAGAAAGAGGTCAGCGATCACTTGGCGATGTTGGATACCAAGATTAAGGATCTAACGGAGCAGGCAAAAACCGCCACCGGGGACGCCAAGAAAAAGGCGGATGAGCAACTGGCAAAGCTGACGCCGCTACGTGATGAGGTCGCGAAGCATCTGGAAGACGTAAAGAACGCAACCGCGGAGTCCTGGAAAAAGCTCACGGACGGTGCTGAATCAGCTTCCGAAAAGCTGAAAGCCAAGATCCACGAGGCTACTGAGCCGAAGTCAGAAACGCATTAAGTAAAAGTAGAAGTCGAATTTACACCGCTGCGAGGCGAGCGCCTCGCAGCGGTTTTTTCGTGCGCGAGCTGAACGGAAGCGGTTTCACTTTAGCCCCACTGGCAGCAGTCGTTTCGACCTAAAAATCCTTATGCGCGCAACGCAGACTGGCGATTGAATACCGTGATGTAATTTCCAATGTACGCCGAAGGCGTTCCATACCGAAGCCTAGGGTCGCTGCGCAGCAGTTAACAAAGAAATAAATCGGTTACCGCGAAGCGGTTACACAAGCAGCTACGATCGCGTTTTGCTCAAACCCAGGTTTGAATGTAACCACTTCGTGGTAACTGGTTGGATGGGGACGTTAACCCCAGGTGCGCTGCGCGACCTGGGGCTATGGAATGTAACGCCTTCGGCGTATTTGTGACAAATCTGCAAGCGGGCAAAGATGTGTAGTCACTAAGGCTCTAACCGCGCAAAGAACTGGCCAATCGCGTCGTACCATTGCTTGCTTGGCATATCGTTGTGATCGCCGCCGGCGATTGTGACAAACTGCTTCGGCTCGTTGGCCGCAGCGAATAATTTTTGACCAGACGCAAACGGGACGATGCGATCGTGGTTGCCATGCGATTGCAGCAGCGGCCCGTGGTAGTTCTTGATCTTGGCAAGCGAATCGTATCGATTTCGCATCAGCCACTTCACTGGTATCCACGGAAAATGTGCGCTCGCCGCATCAGGGAGTGAAGCAAACGCATTCTGAAGAATCACGCCGCGTGCCCCATCCATTGCCAGATCCACCGCGACGCCACTTCCGAGCGACTCGCCGAGCAGGACAATCTGATCCTCTGGTATGCCCGCCTTGGTCGCCAGCCACTCTCTGGCCGCACGCGAATCGTCCAATATACCGGCCTCATTGGGCGATCCGGCGCTGCGCCCGTAGCCTCGGTAGTCAAACAGCAGCACCGACGCACCGAGCCGATTCAGCACAATCGCCTGGCTGACGCGATGTGAAATATTGCCACCGTTACCGTGACAAAAGAGGACGACAGCCTGGGGGTCTGGATTCGGCAGGTACCAGCCGTGCAATTCGGTACCGTCGGCGGACGTAAACTCTGCATTCTCAAAACCAGCCGGCAACACGACGTCTGATTTCAGCGGCGACGGATGGTAGACCAGTGAGTTCTCGAATAGCCACATTAGCAAAACCACTGCCAGATAGATGACGACGACGAACTTTAGTGTGCGCATCAACCGCCGCGACCAGGGATTGGTGGCAGCGGCTGGCGTGCCGCCTACAGACAGATCGCCCGGATTATTTAGCGGAGGATTGGATGTTGCCAAACGATTGTCCCCAACGCAAGGCAGCCGCATCGGAGTCCGACGCGGCTGCGGTATAGTGCGACTGCCATTGGTGGGCAGATAGTGGTCAAGCTGGCCTGTTGCCAGAAGGCAGCTACTGCGCTCTCTTCTGGAAATTGTAGGCCGGATTGCGAATGTCGAAGTCCGCGTCGGTCAGGCCTTGATTCAGCTTGATCCTGGCATACGTGTACTCCTCCGTCAGCACTGGCGCTCCACCTGGCGTTGTCGGCCAGTCGTAGGCTTCATAGCGAATCGGAATGTTTAGCGCATTGTCAACGTAGATCCGTGCGACGTTGAACAGAAAGTTCTTGCGTGGAACTGGGTGCGTCACTTGAATCATCGTGCATTCACGAGGTTCTGGCGTCTTGATGGTCGCTTTTTTGAACTCGACTTCAGTCTCGCCGAACTTGCGATCGTTTTCGGCGACTTCAATCAAACGCTTGGTCAGGTTCTTGATGCCGACTTCGGTGATGGGATATTTGTTTCCGGCCATTGCCATCGGAGAGTTCGGCTTGAGTTGCATCGGCCCAAACACGGCCTTAAAGCCTCGTCCTTCATGGCCAATCAAATTGCCATCATTGGCCCCGGCAACGTAGATGACTTCTCGACCCGCAATATCAGCCGGCTTCAAAAACTTCAAATAAACGCTGAATGGCTCGTGGCGAATCTTGGCTTCCATATACTCGGGCTCTTTGAGCTCGCCATTGATCCGCTCACGCTTGATCAGAATGCAAGTGTAGTCTTTGATATTGTCCTTGATGTTCCGCATCCCCTTGTAGGCGATGTCGAGCGCCGGCTCGATCGGATGGCCCGTCAACGTGCCAAGCTCGGGCGAAACATCGGCGGATGCCGCAGGGCCAGTGGCACTAGCCGGAGGCAAGGTCGCTACATTAAAATTGCCGGACGGAACTTGTCCGAAGGTGGACGAAGTCCATGAGCCTGACAGCCCCGAGAGGCCGGCAAGCACAGACAGGATCGCGATACGGCGAATGGATTTGAGAACCGACATAGTAAACTCCTTTTTGCTATGAAACCGCATCGTTCGACAGCCTTGAACTCCGTTTTGTGCTGACGGCGGCACTAAGTGAGTTGGATTTAGTTTCGTTTTAATGGTCAATCAGTTGTAGGTACGGCCAACTGGCTCGTTTTGTTTGCGACTCAAACCAATCTGCTTGTCCGACTACTGTAGCCACCATTATCCGGGCCGCGGCGTCAGCGACAAGACCGATACTCAGGCAATCACCGTACCAAATACAGATTATTTCCGAGTTTGTGACGTGCTAGCGAGTAAACCGAGCCATTTATTAGCAAAATCCGTCGTCAGATCGTGAAATTGCCACTGGATCGCTAATGTCTGCCCGTTTTGCACACTTATGGTTGAATATCGCCGCTTCAGTTTAGATATAATTACAATCCTTTTGCAAAGCGGCCCAACTGCCTATCTTACCTGAGTTCGCAAGCTGTATTGTGTGACTTATCCCATCTGTGTTGGAGCAATCGATTGAGCGACCAAGGCGAAGTGCGGATCGAAACCATAGTTTCGCGTCCTTTTGACGAAAACACGTTCATTATCTGGCGTGCCGATCGGTCCGACTGCCTGGTGGTGGATCCTGGTTTTGAACCGGATTTGATCCTGGAATTGTTAGAACGCGAGCGATTAACTCCTGCGGCTGTTCTCAATACTCATGGTCATGCCGACCATATTGGTGGCAATTCGACCATGAAAGAGCGCTGGCCGGATGTGCCACTTATCATCGGCGCTGGGGATGCTAGCAAACTGAGCGATTCGATGGCCAATTTGTCGGCACCCTTTGGTTTTGCGATTTTCAGTCCGCCCGCCGATCGACTGGTGAAGGAAGGAGACCAAGTGGAAGCGGCTGGCTTTGATCTGTTGGTGCGGGAAATCCCCGGCCATTCGTCAGGACACGTGGTGTTTATCTGTCACGGCGTCGATCCAGTCATTGTACTGGGTGGAGACGTGCTATTTTCCGGCAGTATTGGCCGCACGGACTTCCCTGACGGGGACCAAGCCTTGCTACTAAGCGGGATCCGTGCGAAGCTTTACGACCTGCCAGATTCCACAATCGTCCTGCCGGGGCACGGAGAGCCAACCACTGTGGGGCGAGAGAAAACCACCAACCCGTTTGTTCGCGCATGACAAATCACGAAGCTCGGCACGTTGTGCGCAACGCCAATGGGCTTGCTGATTGCGATTATTCATGCCTGCCCGTTGAGACCTATTGATCCATTTTATAGATGATTAGAATCACCGATCTGCGAAAAGCGTACGGAACTCATGTGGCGGTCGATGGAGTCACCTTCGATATTGCCACAACCGAGACTTTTGGCCTGCTTGGCCCGAACGGGGCTGGCAAAAGCACAACGATTCATATGCTGGTCGGTGCGCTCCGACCCGATTCCGGGCAGATAGAAATCGATGGCATACCAGACCCGACGCGTAAGGAATCGCGTCGCGTGATTGGAATTGCTCCGCAAGCCAGCGCCTTGTACGAAGAACTGACCGGATATGAAAACTTGCGTTTTTTCGCACGTTTGTACGGGCTGTCTGGTGCAAAACTGACTCAACGGGTCCGTTGGTCGTTGGAATTTGTTGGGCTGCTGGACCGAGCGGGGGACATTGTTCGGCATTACTCGGGTGGGATGAAGCGACGGCTGAACATCGCCGCCGCGGTGATTGCCGATCCCAAGGTGATCATGTTGGACGAACCGACGGTGGGTGTCGACCCGCAGTCGCGCAATCACATGTTCGACAATATCGAGCAGCTCAAACGCGATGGCAAAACGATCATTTACACCACGCATTACATGGAAGAAGCACAGCGGTTGTGCGACCGCGTGGCGATCATGGATCACGGTCGCATACTGGCGATCGATACCGTCGAAGAACTGATCGCTCGACATGGTGGACATTCGGTGGTTGAGGTGGAATTGGCCCCTGGCAATCATCCGCCGGCCGGTCTGGGACCTTCATTGCAAGTGATTCCGCCAGGCGACAATAAGCGAGGGGGATTAGAAGTGGACCACGGCGGCACGCTGTTGAGAATTGATACTTCGACACCAGATGATGAAGTTACCAAGCTCATGCAATCGCGAGTCCGATTCACGGCCTTGCAGATTCACCGACCTGATCTGGAGTCGGTCTTTCTCAATTTGACTGGACGGAGGCTACGCGACTGATGCGGAGCATTTTTATTATCGCGATCAAGGATTTGCGGCTGCTGTGGCGAGACAAGCTCGGACTGTTCTGGGTCATTTTCTTTCCATTGATGATGGCGGTGTTTTTCGGCAGTTTGTTTGGCGGGCTTGGTCGGCGGGCACCGCTGCCGGTGATCATTGTGGACGAAGACAAGACCGATCGCTCGCGCGATTTTATTCAGCGGCTGTATTCGGCCGACTCGGTGCGATTCATAAAACCAGATGGTTCTGAGGCACCACCGAATCAAAAAATCGACGTGGCCCAGATCGGTTCGCGCAATATCGAAGATGCGGAGGCCATGGTCCGCAAAAGCGAAGTCGCCGCCTACGTGCGACTAAAGCCGGGTTTCGGCAAAAGCCTGGGCTTTATGCCGAATATCCAGTTCATGGAGTTGGGTGTAGATCCGGCCAGACGTGTTGAGGCTGGTATTCTGCAAGGGGTAATCATGGATAGCTACACCGCTCCACTGCGTGATATGACGCGCGATCCTGAAGTGGCCAAGAAGTCGCTCGCGCAAGCCAGGGAGGATATTGTCACTTCGGGAATCTACACCTTCCGTCAGCAGAAGGGGCTGCGCGATTTTATCCGAGCATTTGAACGCCTGGTCGTTCCTGAGGAACTGGACGAGGAAGTGCCTGGAGCGGACACGACTGACGATAGCGATCCGGCAACACCTGACGCGCCAACGTCTGAATCGCCAACGGGTGACGCTGCGGAGGCATCCACGGCCGAACCTGCCAAAGGTGGCGAGCAGGCGATATCGGGCGAGCAAGCTAAATCTGACGGGGGGGCAAAATCAGGCGACAGTGCTGCAACTTCGTCGGCTACTGAATCCGATGAGAAGGAAGATGGAGAACCACCGGCCAGTTCGATTATCTCGACAAGTGCCAAGATTGTAGAAGTACGTCCAGAACATAAAGGCCCCAACACCGGTTACGAGATTTCGTTCCCGCAGTCGATCACCTGGGGAATTTTTGGCTGCCTGTCGGTGTTCGCCATCTCATTGGTTCAAGAACAAACGCAAGGAACCTACCTGCGACTGCGTGTGGCACCTATCTCACGCGCTCAGATCCTGGCTGGCAAGGGATTCGCCTGCTGGCTGGCTTGTTGCACAGTATCGGTGCTGCTGATTATTTTTGGCCGCCTCGTTTTTCGCATTGAGGTCGATAATCCCAAAGCATTGGCACTGGCCATTGTCTGCTCTAGTTTTTGCTTTGTCGGTGTGATGATGTTTGCTTCGGTCCTGGGCAGGAGCGAACGCGCTGTCGGTGGTTCGGTTTGGGCTATCAACATGCCACTGGCAATGCTCGGTGGTAGCATGATCCCGCTGGTTGTCATGCCACCTTGGATGCAAACAGCGAGTAGTTTCAGCCCTGTCAAATGGATGATTCTGGCACTGGAGGGGGCGATCTGGCGCGGATTCAGCATGGCGGAAATGGCGCTGCCCTGCCTGATTCTAATCGCGTTCGGAGTTGGCACGTATATCATCGGTTTGCTGATTCTGCTGCAACGAGATTCGTAGCGCCAATTCGCAAACTTTTCAACCCGAGGCGTCGGTTGGAAGCTACGCGATTTGATTCACCGCAGAGAACGCCAAGAGCGCAGAGTGACGCGCAGAGATTGCAAACAATCCCGCATTTCAATTTAGTCTTTATCCTGTTCATCCTGTCTATCCTTGTTCAACAAACAGAATTAGAGTGCGGAGGAAACAAGAATGAAAGGGATGGACTGGATACGGGCAAGCTTCCTCTCTGCGTTCTGCTCCGTGTCCTCTGCGGTAAATCTAAAAAGCGCAAATTCAATATTGGACGTTCAGGTAATTGTGGCGAGGTTTTTTAGCCGAACAGTCTCCCTGCTAGCACGGTTTTCGGCTTCTATGCTGCTCAGTTGCTATTGAGCGATTGACGCCGCTTTGCTACAAGCCGTGGCCGTAGACCGTACCGGGGTTAGTCCATGCGCTGCCAATGCAGAGCACTGCTGGGCAAGCCATCAGTGGCACCCGCGCGTGCGATCGATTGAGAAATGATCAGATCCTTATCTACTTATTTGCAGGAGGCCTCGCGATGCGCGGATTGAGCGTCATTGCCGGCTGCTGTCTATTCTGGACGCAGCTTGCGCTCGCGGCTGAGCAAGATTTCCCCTATACCGCGTATATCAGCCAGGATGGCACGGCTATTCGGTGCGCTGCGGGGCGTAACTATTATGCGACCGATCAGCTCAAACGTGGCGAAATGGTCGAGGTGCATGAGCATTCCAAGGATGGCTGGTGCGCGATCCGTCCCCCCGAGGGAAGTTTTAGCTGGGTGCTGGCCGATTCACTGCGTGTTGACAGTGACGGAATCGGCATTGTGCTGCATGACAAAACTCCTTGCCGGGTAGGGAGCAGCGTCACCGATCTGTGGGACGTGATTCAAGTTCGCCTGAGCCGGGCCGAAGAAGTGGAAGTATTGGACGCTGTGCTTCGCGAGCTAAAGAAAGATGACAAAATCGAAAATTCGATGTGGTGCAAGATTGCACCCCCTTCCGGTGAATTTCGCTGGGTCGAAGCGGCCAGCCTGAGCCGCGAAACACCGGCCACGGTACTGGCCAGCAACAGCGATGACCAACTTGAAAAGCGTAACGACAATACTTCAACTAAACCCGCCGAACGCAATGCGGATCCTGCCCCTGCGACCGTGGTCGATACGGCAGTCAGTCGTGCCGACCGTTGGGAACTGGACTCC
>JAWXCH010000486.1:0-7083 GCA_034440595.1 Planctomycetota bacterium
ATGGTAGGCCGCATGAAAGATGACGACCTGATCGTCTACGGCACGGGCACTGCCAAAGAATTTGACCCGCTGGTCGATCAAGTGAATAAGGAGCATGGGTTCAAAATCAAGCGTGTTCCCGGCGGTTTTGGACCGAGCGATCATGCTTCGTTCTATGCGGTGAAAATACCGGTGTTTCATATCTTCACTGGGCTGCACAACGACTACCACCGTCCTGGTGATGACACGCACAAACTGAACATCCACGGCATGGAGCGCGTTACGAATTTTGTTGGTCAGTTGGCACAAGAAGTGATTTCAGCGGAGAAGCGGCCGGAGTACCAACGGGCCGACCGCGAAAGCATGCGTGCACCGGGCGAGTTACCCCTGGGGGACCGACCGTACTTCGGTAGCATTCCTAACCTGGTAAATACCGAGGAAGGGTACGCAATTCAAGGAGTTGCCAAGGATGGCCCTGCCGAAAAAGCGGGCCTGCAAGCGGGAGATATCATCGTGCGGCTCGGCGACAACAAAATCGGCAATTTAGCGGATTTCGACAGCGCCCTGCGTAAATTTCAGGCTGGGGACGAGGCCGCCATTGAGGTGCTTCGCGATGCCAAACCGGTCAAACTGAAGGTGATTCTGGAACCTCCGCGGTAGGTGCGGCTCGCGTAAATTTGCGGAGAATCGGGAACTAAAATTGTGCCAATCGCTCTAAGTAGTCACCATGTACCGATTGCCTTTTTAGCCATTTTCGACCGTTAGCTGATCTACTTCGATTGCCTGACAGCGTGACTAGAACTCCCATTTTGGGAAAATTTGGCAGTCGAGCATGCGAATTTTGCAGCAAGTAAACTTTTCGGTTAGGATACTTACGTCCAGTTAACCTGAGTCTGACCGCTACGGGACATTTTCGGAGGACGAACTATGGGGCATCGCTGGTTCAACGCACTGATTGTCGTGTTTTGGCTTTCGACCATGACCTGGCTGCTGCTGGCCAAGGTTTTACCGCCATTGCGTGTTGGTGACCCTCCCAGTTACCAATCGATTTACGCCAGCATTTCAGAGAAGCCAGATCCTCCAGTCTGCTGGGATCTACTTTGGAATGACCGGTTAATCGGCTATTTGATCACTTCGATCAATCGGTCCGAATCGGGCATGACCGAGGTCAAGTCGCAGATTCATTTTTCACACTTGCCGCTGGAGGAATTGGTAGCAGCTTGGATGCGACCGCTGCTGCAACAGGCAATTCCTCCCGATTATAATCCAACGCTTGACGCTGACTACCGACTGCAGATTGATGCATCAGGCCAACTAATTGCATTAAGCTCCGTTATCCGACCGGGCGGACAGCACGAAGCTTGCATCATCAGCGGAAAAGTCGAAGGCCCACATTTGCGGATCTCCATTGAAAGCGGATTGTCCAACAAGCCCATTGAGCGACTGTTACCAGCCAATGATTTGGTCTATAACGAGCTGGCACCTGACTCTCGGCTGCCAGGGCTAAGTGTTGGACAAAGTTGGACAGCCAAGGCGTTTAGCCCGTTGCGTGGGAACAGCGGCCTTGAGGTTCTTCAGGCCGAGGTGGAAAGCAGTGTTTCGATTAAAACGGGTGACCAGACTCATCAGGCACTGGTCGTCGTCTATCGTAGCGACTCTGGCTCGATGTTTGGTGCCTCGCGCGAGCCGCGCAGCAAATTGTGGGTTGATGAGGAGGGAAACGTTATCAAGCAAGTAGTCTATTTGCTGGGCAAGCGACTAACCTTTGAGCGTGCCGGCGACAAACGTTCGCAAGAGTTGCTGGTCGAAGCAGAGCATCGCGAGGAGGAGTTGCAGGACTTCAAACGTCAACGGCACCGACGCCGAATGATGAGGTCCGACCGAGATTTCACGCCCATGCTGGATCAATTCAACGAAGGGCAGGAACTAGATGCTTTGCCACAAAACGAAGATGCCGAATCGACAGGCGAAGGAAATCCAATTTATGAAATGCTTGAGTTTGGTCGTCGGCATCTGAAAGCCGCCGAACCGACGCCTGCCACTCCTCCAGAGTAACCATCGTGAAGGGAAAAAAGTGGGCGCCCAGCTAGAGTGCAAAGCCTACAGCTTGCCCACGATTGCCAACACAGTCCTGAAAAATTCCGCCTGTTCCCGCTAAGCTTTCACAATCAGAGATTTAATCCCCCAGGCGGTATGATTGAGTTGGATAAGGTCCGTCGCACGTACGGCAACAAAGTCGCAGTGGCGGGCCTGGATCTGAAAGTCGACAGCGGCGAACTGTTTGCCTTTCTTGGCCCAAACGGTGCCGGCAAAACCACGACCATCAAAATGCTGGTTGGATTGCTACGACCAAGCTCGGGAACACTGAAAGTCTGCGGGTACAACGTCGTGGATCAATCGCGTGAGGCGAATCATCTACTTGGTTACGTCCCCGACGAACCCTATCTGTACGACAAACTCACAGGGCGCGAATTCTTGCAGTTTGTCGGGGACATGCATGGATTGTCCAATTCAGAAATTCAATTGCGCACCGACCGCGAGATTGCGAACTTTGCGCTGCACGAGTTTGTCGACGAGCTTTCCGAGAACTATTCTCACGGAATGAAGCAACGACTGGCGTTTGCCGCATCACTCATGCACGATCCGGCTGTGCTGATTGTCGATGAACCGATGGTCGGGCTGGACCCGCGCAGCGCGCGGCTGGTCAAGGATCTGCTGCGGCGCAAGGCGTCGGAAGGGACCACGGTTTTTATGTCGACGCATTCACTGGCCGTGGCCGAGGAAATTTCGGACCGGATTGGCGTAGTGGACCGCGGAAAGCTGCGTTTCCTCGGCACGCTCGCCGATCTGCGCTTTCGCCTGGCGCAAGAGCAAACGTCGCTGGAGGATCTCTATCTGGCACTGACATCACAGGCCGCCGACGAGAGTGACGCGCACCTTCCGGCGGATGCGGATGTCGAAACCCCTGTCAATGATTGACCGCTGTAAGTACCACGCGATAGCGTCCGGTTCGATTTTGCAGGCTCCCCCGACCACCGCTGGATGATACAATCAGCCTGAATCTATTTACCCCCTTTGTAAAGGTGCTGTGACGTGGACGCTTCCTCTGCCACTCCATCCGTGACGACGACCGGCCGCGCGCCGCTGGTGTTGTTGTCGCTGGATGAAGAGCGGCAGATTTTCTGGAAACTGCGTCGGCGATTGGTGACCAGCACTCTCCTGGACAAGCTGCGCAATCATCGTCTGCGAATGACACTGATTGCCAGCCTGAGCCTGTTTTTTTGGGTCGGGCTGTTCTGGCTGTTCTACGAGGGATTTTATTTCTTGCAGCCGGTACCGGACGTGGTTCCGCCGCTGTACAACGCGTTTTTCGCGTCGTTGTTTATCATGCTGCTGTTTTCCTCGGCCATTCTTCTCTATAGCGGGTTGTATCGCTCATCGGAAACTGCGTTTCTGTTGACGCAACCGGTACGGCCCGAGCGGATCTTTACCTACAAATTTCAAGAAACCGTCTGGTTCAGTAGCTGGGGATTTGTCCTGATGGGAAGTCCGATGCTGGTGGCCAATGGACTGGTAGCCGAAGCACCGTGGTACTTCTACGTGTTTTTGTTGCCGTTCATCGTGGTATTTGTTTACATCCCGGCCGGTATGGGGGCGGTTCTCTGTCTGGCTATTGTCAACTGGCTGCCTCGCATTCGCGTGCATGCACTCGCCATCACGCTGTCGCTGGTCACCCTGCTGGTGATTTGGATCGGTTGGAGCGTCTTTCAAGGAACGCAATCAGACCTGCTGACTCCGCGCTGGGTTCAGGAATTGTCGGATCGCATGCGTTTTACCGAGCAGCGGCTGTTGCCCAGTTGGTGGCTGAGCGCCGGGTTGCTCGAGGCAACTCGTCCGGCCAACAGTCAGAACGCCGATTATCTCCCCTGGACCGAGAGTGCGATGTTTCTGACGTTGCTATTTTCCAACGCATTGTTTTTTCATTTGCTGGCTGCCTGGATGGCGCGACGCTTATATCGCTCCAGCTATAGTCGCCTGCAAAGTGAGATCAGCGTCAAGCGACGCGTGCTGCGGTTTGCGGTGGACGATGCACTGCGGCGATGGTTGACCTTTATACCGATGCAGATTCGCGTGCTATTCATCAAAGAACTGCGACTCTTTCGCCGCGATCCGGTGCAATGGTTGCAGTTTGTAATCTTCTTTGCACTGCTGGCGATTTACTTCGTCAACATTCGTCGGTTCACCTACAACACCATGTACTCGGCGATGATCGGGTTTCTGAATCTGGCGGTCGTAGGCCTCATTTTATCGACTTTTACCACGCGATTCATTTTTCCGATGGTCAGTCTGGAGGGGAAGCGTTTTTGGATTCTCGGGCTGTTGCCCCTCAATCGCAATACGATCCTCTGGGTCAAATTTGTATTTGCCGCAGTCGGCTCCTGGATTCCATGTACACTGCTGATTCTGCTAAGCGATTGGATGCTGAATATTCCAAACAAAATGATTCTGATTCACCAGGTGACTTGCCTGGCGCTCTGTGCCGGCCTGTCGGCAATTGCCGTTGGCCTTGGCGCGCTTATGCCAGACCTGCGAGAAAGTTCGCCATCAAAAATCGCTGCCGGCTTTGGAGGCACTCTAAATCTGGTCATTAGCGCGGTCTATATCATGCTGGTGATTTTGCTGACCGCGGCACCCTACCATTTGCAAATGGCACTGCAACAAGGGATTCTGGCCGACGATCGCGTGCATCCAGTACTGCGATTTATTGGCAGCGACGAAGGCGTACTGGCCGGCTGCTTGGCCACTTCGCTGGTCGGAATTGCGGCCACACTCTGGCCGCTTCGCATGGGCATGCGCGCATTTCAGCGGATGGAATTCTAACGACCCGGTTGCGTGTCGTCTGATCGGCAGCACTGCCAACCGCTATGCCAACGTCGCCGGTGGAAAACTTGCTGGCGACTCGATCCGTGTCAGTGGCATCTCAGCAGAGTCAAGGACCTTCATTTTAATTGAGTCCTTCTCATCGTGCTTGACCATATACATCAGGCTGTCGGCCGCATCGACCAACTGCTCAATCGAGTCTGGAGGTATCGCATAAGTCGCGACCCCCATGCTGAAGGTCACGCTCCAGCCATTGCGTCGCATTTCCATCAGCAATTCCTCACGCAGTCGACTTGCGAACTGCTTCATCTCACTGATCGGTACTTCGCTGATGATCAAGACGAACTCGTCACCGCCTAGCCGCGACACCACATCCGTTGGGCGACAATTGCATAGTAGCGACCGTGCGATCACTTGCAGTACTAAATCGCCGGTGGCATGTCCTAACTGATCGTTGACCGCTTTGAATCCATCGCAATCAATGAAGATCGCCGAAATCGGTGCCCCCCTGCGGCTGCAACGAGCTAATTCACGCGTCCCTAGGTCAAACAACATCTGGCGATTGGCTAGCCCCGTCAAGCCGTCGTGGCTGGCCAACGATCGTTCCCGTTCCATAGCGTCCCTCAGTTTCGACAAAACATAGGCAAAGGCTGCCAGCATCGAAAAGCGGACCAGTGCATCCCAATAGTGAGCGATGTCTGGAAATGGACCAAATGGGGCAATGATGTCATCCACGATCCACAGCACCGAGCTGATCAGCGCTAGCACCACGGCAGTGCGAAAACCCTGCAGCCAGGCTGCGATCGAGATAATCGGAAAATAGAAAACGTACAGCGAAAGTTGATCGCCGGTGAGATAGTCCAGTATCGCGACCATGACGGTCACAAACAGCAGGATCGCGTTGGTCCAGAACGATCCCAGCCGGGCCAGGTAGGACAGTATTGCTTCGCAAATTCCCATCATGACTTCATTAAAATCTACTGAAATAGGAGTGCCAATACTTGCTGTTTTTCTCGACCAGGGCCAAGAGCGGTCCCCGTGAAATCCAGCTTCGCCGCCAGGCAACCGGCGGCACAAAATCCGCAATCGATACGCCTGATTTTAGTTTAGGTTCAAAATTGCGGGAAATACAAAATAGCGAACTTTGGTGATGTAGGCGAAGGCCCGGTTTCCGTGATTATACCGGCTGTACGAATTTTCTCGATTCTGATGATCGTGCCGGTCGATAGACCCAATGGCCCCTGGCGATTTGACCAGAATGCCATACGGTCTGCGATTAAATTAGTGGGGCCGCGCTTTTATCATCAGAGGGGGATTCTCCGATGCTGGCTCGAAAATTGATTGCCTTGTACGCAATCCTGGTGCTTTGCACGTCTAGTGGCTGCTGTATCCGCCGAATGCTTTGCGCGGAATGCTGCGATCCGTGCGATCGCGGGGCATTCACGTACTATCCCGGCAATAGCTGTGGCGAGGCCTATTACGGCGACTGGCATAGCTACCCACCCAAGTGCGAGCCGTGTGACCAATGTGGCAACTACATAGGACCAAAAGGCTCACAGGTCGCTGCACGCCGTGGCGCACCCCGACTGGCGTCGCACCAAGCTCCGGTCTCCGAGGCATCGTCCGAGTGCACCTCTTGTGGGCACTAACGTGTAGTCACGAATGAAAGTTCGGGTGCCACTGCTGGCTTGCCAGCAGTGCATTGCATTTACGGCGCTCTCAGGCGTATTGTAGCCATCACGCTCCGCATAGTAGCCATCACGCTCCGCGAGATGGAGCAGTGCGGTTGGCCGAGAATCAACGCACGAACCAACTTCACCCGCTGCCAGCCATCACTTCTTCCTCACGCGGAGCGTGAGGACTACAATAGGGACTCCGTATCTGCGGGTCAGTCCCTTTCTCTCAAATTTGCACGCAGCACCCATGTCCGACCTTGACCTGTGGCACATGTCACGTGCGATTGAACTGGCACTACAGGGGGAGGGACAGGTCGAACCAAACCCAATGGTCGGCTGCGTAATTGCTCGCGAGAACGAGGTCGTCGGCGAAGGTTGGCACAGCCGCTTCGGTGCTCCGCATGCGGAGATCGAAGCACTGCGCATCGCGGGAAAGCGTGCCGCAGGTGCCACACTGTATGTCACGCTCGAACCGTGCAGCCACTTTGGCAAAACGCCTCCCTGTTCGCAGGCAGTCATTGCCGCTGGCATTCGCCGCATTGTCTGC